>CAZKWA010000026.1:33125-38507 GCA_964556345.1 uncultured Alcanivorax sp. | reverse complement strand
CCCTAGTGCGTTCGCTTCAAGGATTCTTCCGCCAGGTTGTGGAGTGCGTCCTTGTAGCGGGAGGCGGGGACCGGCGCCAGGGCGTCCAGGGCCAGTCGTGTTTGCTCGGCGGCCCGCTCGACGGTGTAGCTGAGCCCGCCGCAGTCGTGCACGATCTCGACGATCTGCTCCAGCTGCTCCAGTCCGCCGGTGCGAATCGCGTCCTTGATCAGCCCGGCCTGGTCCGGGGCGCCGTGCTGGATGGCGTAGATCAGGGGCAGGGTGGGCTTGCCTTCGGCCAGGTCGTCACCGACGTTCTTGCCGAGTTCGTTGACGTCCCCCTGATAGTCGAGTACATCGTCGATCAGCTGGAAAGCGATGCCCAGGTGGCGGCCAAAAGTGGCGAACGCCTGGGAAAAGTCCGTTTCCGTGCGGGCGCCCAGCACGGCGCCGGTCTCCGCCGCCGACTCGAACATCTTGGCGGTCTTGTGGTGGATCACCCGCATGTAGCTCGGCTCGGTGGTGTCGGGGTCACGGGTATTGATGAGCTGCAGCACCTCGCCTTCGGAGATGGTGTTGGTGCTCTGCGAGAGGATCTCCAGCAGGCGCTGGTCACGCAGGGCGACCATCAGCTGGAACGCCCGGGAAATCAGGAAATCGCCGACCAGCACGCTGGCGGAGTTGCCCCAGACGGCGTTCACCGTGGGCCGGCCCCGGCGCAGGCTGGATTCGTCCACCACGTCGTCGTGAAGCAGAGTGGCGGTGTGCAGGAACTCGATCACCGCCGCCACGTCCACGTGTTGGGCGCCTGTGTAGCCGGAGGCGCGGGCGCTCAGCAGCCCCACCAGCGGGCGCAGACGCTTGCCGCCGGAGTCGACGATATATTCCCCCACCTCACGGATCAGCGGCACTTCGGTGTCCAGGTGGTGGGTGATGAAGCGGTTCACCGCCTCGAAATCCTCGGCGACGACAGAGCTGATGGCCTTGAAATCCATGAAGTAGCTATCCGGCTAAAAAGGGGCGGTAAACAGCCGGCAATGCTAGCAGCGGGGACCCGCCAGTCAAGAAAACCCGGTCCCGGAGCGGTCGCTGTAAAAGCCGTGTCACGCGGGCTTGAGGCGGATCAACCTTTAGCGTACACTTCGCGGCCCGATTTCATCATCCCACGGGCACCGAAAGTGATCCCCCTTTAACAGGGCTGATCCGCCCACGAGGACCCATCTGGAGCAAGCAAGATGTACGCAGTCATCAAAACGGGTGGCAAGCAGTACCGCGTCGAAGAGGGTGATACCCTGCGCGTGGAGAAGATCGAAGTGGCCACCGGTGAATCCGTGGACTTTGATCAGGTGCTGCTGGTAGCCGACGGCGACGACGTGAAGGTCGGCCAGCCGCTGCTGGAAGGCGCCAAGGTTACCGCCGAAGTGGTCGAGCAGGGCCGTCACAAGAAGATCAAGATTGTGAAGTTCCGCCGCCGCAAGCACTCCCGCAAGCAGCAAGGCCATCGCCAGTGGTACACGGCGGTGAAAATCACCGGGATCCAGGGCTGATCCGGACGCAACGAGAGGATTGAAACATGGCACATAAAAAAGCCGGTGGTAGTACTCGTAACGGTCGCGACTCGGAAAGTAAACGCCTTGGCGTGAAGCGCTTTGGCGGCCAGGTCGTTCAGGCCGGCGAAATCATCGTTCGCCAGCGCGGCACCCGTTTCCACCCCGGAGTGAACACCGGGATTGGCAAGGATCACACCATCTTCGCCAAGGAAGCCGGACGCGTGAAGTTCGAAGTCAAAGGCCCGCTCAGCCGCAAATACGTGGTGATCGAGCCCGTGGCCTGATCCCTTTCGGGATCTGAAAAAGCCCCGCGAGGCTCGCGCCCGCGGGGCTTTTTTGTGGCCGCCTCCCCTGGCGGCCACCCTTCGGGCCGTCGCTGGCGCGACGTCGAAAATCGCCCCCGGCGATTTTTTGTGGCCGCCTGTACGCCCTACGTTAGAATGCCCCCTTTACCCGATATTAAGAGCCGTCATCATGCAATTCGTCGACGAAGCCACCATTGATGTCCGCGCCGGCAGCGGCGGCCACGGCTGCCTGAGCTTCCGCCGTGAAAAATACGTGGAGTTCGGCGGGCCCGACGGCGGTGATGGCGGCGCCGGCGGCCATGTCTACGTGGAGGCGGACACCAACCTGAACACCCTGGTGGACTACCGCTACGAGCGCTCGTTCAAGGCCCGCAACGGCGAGCCCGGCAAGGGCCGGCAGATGACCGGTAAATCCGCCGAGGATGTGGTGCTGAAGGTGCCGGTGGGCACCACCGTGGTGGACGTGGACACCAACGAGGTGCTCGCCGACCTCACCGCCGTGGACCAGAAAGTCATGGTCGCTCGCGGCGGGCGTGGCGGGCTTGGCAACGTGCACTTCAAAAGCAGTGTCAATCAGGCGCCGCGTAAGACCACCAACGGCACGCCCGGCGAGATGCGCCGTCTGCGGCTGGAGCTCACGGTGCTGGCGGAAGTGGGGCTGCTGGGCATGCCCAATGCCGGCAAGAGCACCCTGATCCGCGCCATTTCCGCCGCCAAACCCAAGGTGGCGGACTATCCCTTCACCACCCTGATCCCCAACCTGGGCGTGGTGAAGGCGGACCGTTACCGGAGTTTCGTGGTCGCCGATATTCCCGGCTTGATCGAGGGCGCCGCGGAGGGCGCCGGCCTGGGCATTCGTTTCCTCAAGCATTTGGCGCGTACCCGCTTGCTGCTCCATGTGGTCGACATGGCGCCCCTGGACGGTGACCCGGCGGACCACATCGACGCCATCGCCGACGAGCTCGACCGGTTTTCCCCGGCGCTGGCGGAGCAGGAGCGCTGGCTGGTATTCAACAAAATCGATCTGTTGCCCGACGACGAAGCGGAGCGGCGGGTCGCTGAAATCGTTGAGGAACTGGGCTGGCAGGGGCCGGTGTTCCGGATTTCCGCCGCCGCCGGGGTGGGCTGTGAAGAGCTGGTCTACGCGCTGATGAACGCCATCGAAGAGCGTCGTCTGCGCGAACAGGAAGACCCGGACTACGCCGCCGAGCAGCGGGATCTGCGCGCGCGCCTGGAAGAAGAGGCCCGCGAGAAGATCCAGGAAATCAAGCGGGACCGCCGCGTGGCCCGCGACAATGACGACGACGATGATGATGACGATCACGATGTGGAGATCGTCTACGAACCCTGATCGGGCATCACTTTACTGAAAGCGGGAAAGGCACCATGGCGCAACGCGCACGCTGGGTAATCAAAATAGGCAGCGCTCTGCTCACCAACGACGGTCGCGGCCTCGACCGGGACCTGATGCAGGTCTGGGTGGACCGCATGGTGGCCCTGCGTGAGCGGGGCATCGACCTCATGGTGGTGTCCTCCGGCGCGGTGGCCGAGGGCATGACCCGGCTGGGCTGGGCGCGCCGGCCGGAGTCCGTTCACCAGCTCCAGGCCGCCGCCGCCGTCGGCCAGATGGGGCTGGTGCAGGCCTGGGAATCCTGCTTCCAGAAGCACCGGTTGCACACCGCCCAGGTGCTGCTGACCCACGACGACCTGTCCGACCGCAAACGTTACCTCAACGCGCGCAGCACCCTGCTCACGCTGCTGGGGTTTTCGGTGGTGCCGGTGGTCAATGAAAACGACACCGTGGTCACTGACGAAATCCGCTTTGGCGACAACGACACCCTGGCCGCTCTGGTGGCCAACCTGGTGGAGGCCGAGCGGCTGGTGATTCTCACCGACCAGGACGGGCTGTTCGATGCCGACCCCCGGCAGAACCCGGCGGCCCGCCTGATCCCGAGCGCCCGCGCCTCCGACCCGGCCCTCGCCGCCATGGCCGGCGGTGGCGGCTCCGGGCTGGGACGTGGCGGCATGGCCACCAAGGTGCGCGCCGCCGGTCTGGCGGCGCGTTCGGGCACCATGACCACCATCGCGTCCGGGCGCCGCCCGGAGGTGCTTACCGAACTGATCGACGGCGAGGCACCCGGTACCACCTTGATGCCGGACACCTCGCCGATGAACGCCCGCAAGCAGTGGCTGGCCGGCCACCTGCGCATGCGCGGCCGGCTGATTCTCGACGACGGCGCCGCCCGGCGCCTGCGCGACGCCGGGTCGAGCCTGCTGCCGGTGGGCGTGACGGATGTTTTCGGTCAGTTTTCGCGCGGTGAGATGGTGGCCTGCGAGGACCGGCACGGTGAGCGCGTGGCCTGCGGTCTGGTTAACTACGATGCCGCCGACGCCCGCCGGCTGTGCGGCAAGAAAAGCCACGAGATCGCCGGGGTGCTCGGTTTCATGAACGAGGAAGAGCTGATCCACCGGGATAACATGGTGGTTCTATAGCGCTCGGGGCTGAGTGACAGGCATAAAAAAACCGGCCAGAGGCCGGTTTTTTTAGCGAACGCGTTTGATCGATCAGGCCGCCATGGCCTTGATCTTGGCGTTCAGGCGGCTCTTGTGGCGAGCGGCCTTGTTGGCGTGGAACTTACCCTTCTGGGTGGCCTTGTCCAGCACCGAGGTCGCCTTCTGGTACGCTTGCTGAGCGGCGCCTTGGTCGCCGGACGCAATGGCCGCGTTCACCTTCTTGAGGTACGTGCGCACCATGGAACGCATCGCTGCGTTATGCTTGCGACGCTGTTCCGCCTGACGCGCGCGCTTGCGTGCTTGCGGTGAGTTAGCCAAGGTCCTGCTCCTATATATAAATCGGTAATTCGATGGTGATGATCGGTTAGGGTCCGGCGGCGGCTGCCATCGGCCGGTCCCAAAGACGCGCAACTATGCCGATCCGGACCCGGATTGTCAATCCCGGGGCGGGACCTGTGGCGGTGGCGGTGGGCTTTGGTTACTCTTGGCCGGTTTTTCGGAGGCGCCGGGATGGACGAGCAGGAAACAGGGGGCAAAAAGGGCGGTTTGCTGGCGTCGACCCTGGTGGTCAGCAGCATGACCCTGCTGTCGCGGGTGCTGGGGCTGGTGCGCGATGTGGTGCTGGCGCGCCTGCTGGGCGCCTCGGCGGGCACCGACGCCTTCTTCGTGGCTTTCCGGATACCCAATTTTTTGCGTCGTCTGTTCGCCGAGGGTGCCTTTAACCAGGCCTTCGTGCCGGTGCTCAGCGAGTACCGCGCCAAGCAGCGCGAGGAGGGCGGTGTCGCCGCCACCAAGGCCTTGATCGACCGGGTGGCCGGCACCCTCGGCGGCACCCTGGCACTGATCACGCTGGTGGGGGTGCTGGCGGCGCCGCTGCTGATCTGGCTGTTCGCGCCCGGGTTCGGCGACGACCCGCACAAACGCGCGCTCGCCGTGGAAATGCTGCGGCTCACCTTTCCCTATTTGTTCTTTATCTCGCTGACCGCGTTCGCCGGGGCGATCCTCAACACCTGGAACCGCTTCGCGGTGCCGGC
>CAZKWA010000026.1:0-33115 GCA_964556345.1 uncultured Alcanivorax sp. | reverse complement strand
TGCTGCTCAATCTCAGCCTGATCGGCAGCGCCCTGTACCTGGCGCCGCAATTCGCCGAAGGGCGCATGGCCGTGGCGCTGGCCTGGGGGGTGCTGATCGCCGGCACCGTGCAACTGCTGTTCCAGCTGCCGTTCCTGGCCCGCCTGAACCTGATGCCGGTGCCGCGCATGGCCTGGCGCGACGAAGGCGTGCGTCGCATTCTGCGGCTGATGGCGCCGGCCATGTTCGGGGTCTCGGTGAGCCAGATCAACCTGTTGCTGGATACGGTGCTGGCGTCCCTGCTGCAAACCGGGTCGGTGACCTGGCTGTACTACTCCGACCGGCTGGTGGAACTGCCGCTGGGCGTGTTCGCCATCGCCATCGGCACGGTGATCCTGCCCAGCTTGTCCGGCAAGCACGCCGCCGACGACCCGCGGGCGTTCAGCCGCACCCTGGACTGGGCCCTGAAGCTGGTGCTGCTGATCGGGGTTCCGGCGGCGCTGGCGCTGGCGGTGATCGCCGAGCCGTTGCTGGCGACCCTGTTCAACCACGGCGAATTCGGGGCCAATGACGTGCTGCGCTCGGCGGAATCCTTGCGCGCTTACAGCGCCGGCCTGGTGGCCTTCATGCTGATCAAGATCCTGGCGCCGGGCTATTTCGCCCGGCAGGACACCCGCACCCCGGTGAAAATCGGCATTATCGCCATGGTCGCCAACATGGCTCTGAACCTGGCCTTGATCTGGCCGCTGCAGCACGCCGGGCTGGCGCTGGCCACGTCCCTGTCCGCCTGGTTGAACGCCGGTCTGCTGTATATGGGGCTGCGCCGTGGCGGCGTTTATTTGCCAATGAAAGGATGGTGGAAACACTGGCTGCGGCTGGCGGCGGCCGGCGGCGCCATGGCCGGCACCATTTACTGGCTGGCCAGGCAGGCGACGGTGTGGCTGAATGGGGCCCTGTGGGATCGCATCCTCTGGCTGGGACTGATCGTGATGGCCGGATTGGCGGTTTATCTCCTCGCGCTGTTGATTCTTGGCCTCAGACCTCGCCACTTGCGCCGATGATTCCTATAATCGGCCCTCTTTTCTCCCGCGTGCCGGCATAAGGCCGGCAGAGCGGGAACCTGACGAGGGCGGAATGCGACTGATTCGCGGCATTCACAATCTGCGGGCGAGCCACCGTGGCTGCGTCGCCACCATCGGTAACTTCGATGGGGTCCACCTGGGCCATCAACGGATTCTCGACCAGGTGATCGCCGAGGCGAGGGCCCGCGGGAAACGGGCCACGGTGATGCTGTTCGAGCCTCAGCCGCAGGAGTTTTTCTGTCCGGACCAGGCGCCGGCGCGGCTCACCAGCCTTCGCGATAAATTGATCGCGCTGCGTGATTACGGCGTGGATCAGGTGTTGTGCGCCCGCTTCGACGAAACGTTTCGCAGCCTCACCGCCGAGGCGTTCGTGCGCGACCTTCTGGTGGACGGCCTCGGCATTGACTACCTGGTGGTGGGCGATGATTTCCGCTTCGGTCGGGGGCGCGACGGCGATTTCGGTTACCTGAAACAGGCCGGTGAACGCTTCGGCTTTCAGGTTACCGACACCCCGACCTGCCAGGTGGACGGCGACCGGGTGTCCAGCACGCGGGTGCGCGCGGCGCTGGAACAGGGCGATTTCCGGCTGGCCGAACGCCTGCTGGGACGGCCCTACACGATCAGCGGCCGGGTGCGTCACGGCGACAAACTGGGACGCACCCTGGATGTGCCAACCGTGAACCTGGCCCTGAAGCGGCCGGTGTCGCCGTTGCACGGGGTATTCGCGGTGCGTGTTTCCGGTGCCGGCCTCAAGGACCACCCGGGGGCGGCCAACATGGGCACGCGGCCATCGGTGGACGGCCGGGAAAACCGCCTGGAAGTGCACCTGCTCAATTATCAGGGTGATCTGTACGACGCTCATCTGAGTGTCGCGTTTCATCATTTCGTTCGGCCGGAAAAGAAATTCGACGGCCTCGACGAACTCAAGGCCGCCATGTGGCGGGATCTGGAACAAGTACAAGCCTTATTGGACCAAGACGACGGACTATGACGGATTACAAGGCGACGCTAAATCTTCCCCACACCGACTTCCCGATGAAGGCGGGTCTGTCCCAGCGCGAACCCAAGCGGCTGGAGCAATGGCAGCAGCGCGATCTGTACCGCCGGATTCGCGAAGCGTCCGCCGGACGTCCCAAGTTCATTCTCCACGATGGCCCCCCGTACGCGAACGGCGACATTCACATCGGCCACGCGGTGAACAAGATCCTCAAGGACATCATCGTCAAGGCGCGCACCCTGGACGGTTTCGATGCCCCCTATGTGCCGGGCTGGGACTGCCACGGCCTGCCCATCGAACTGAAGGTGGAGCAGAAGGTGGGCAAGGCCGGCCACAAGGTGGACGCCGCCACTTTCCGCAAGAAGTGCCGCGAGTTCGCCGCCAAGCAGGTGGACGGCCAGACCCGCGACTTTAAGCGTCTGGGCGTGTTCGGCGATTGGGATAACCCCTATCTGACCATGAACTACGACACCGAGGCGAACATCATCCGCGCGCTCGGTAAGATCGCCGCCGGCGGCCACCTGACCAAAGGCTTCAAGCCGGTGCACTGGTGCCTGGACTGCGCCTCCGCTCTGGCGGAAGCGGAAGTGGAATACGAGGACAAGCAGTCGCCGGCCATCGATGTGGCGTTCGCCGTCACCGACCCGGCGGACTTCAGTGCCCGCACCGGCGTCGAGGCCGGTGCGCCGGCCCTGGTGATCTGGACCACCACGCCCTGGACGCTGCCCGCCAACCGGGCGGTGGCGGTGCACCCGGAGCTGGACTACGTGCTGCTCAGCGGCGAGCAGAACGGCGCCGCCATGGAGCTGGTGGTGGCCGAGGATCTGGCGGACACGGTCAGCGAGCGTTTTGCTCTGGCCGGCGTTCGCCGTTCGGCGCCGTTCGCCGGTGCGGCGCTGGAAAACCTGGCGCTCAAGCACCCCTTCCTGGACCGCCAGGTGCCGGTGGTTCTTGGCGACCACGTCACCACCGACGCGGGTACCGGGTGCGTGCACACCGCGCCGGGCCACGGCCAGGACGACTTCATCGTCGGCAAGCAATACGGCCTGGAAGTGGACAGCCCGGTGCAGGACAACGGCCTGTTCCGTGATGACCTGCCGGTGGTCGGCGGCCTGCACGTGAGCAAAGCCAACCAGCCGGTGATCGACGCCCTGAAAGAAGGCGGCACCCTGGTGGCGCTGGAGACCATCACTCACAGCTACCCGCACTGCTGGCGCCACAAGACGCCGATCATCTTCCGCAGCACCGCCCAGTGGTTCATCCCCATGAGCGACGGCGGCCTGCTGGCCCAGGCCCGCGCCGAAGTGGACAAAGTCCAGTGGCTGCCGGAGTGGGGCAAGGCGCGTATCGAAGGCATGCTGCGCGACCGCCCGGACTGGTGCATCTCCCGGCAGCGCACCTGGGGCGTGCCGATCGCCCTGTTCGTGGACCGCGCCACCGCCGAGCCGCATCCCGACACCCCGCGCCTGATCGAGGAAGTGGCCAGGCGGGTGGAGCAGAACGGCATCGACGCCTGGTTCGACCTGGATGCCGAGGAGCTGCTCGGCGACGACGCGGAGCGTTACACCAAGGTCACCGACATCCTGGATGTCTGGTTCGACTCCGGCGTGACCCATTACTCGGTGCTGGAGCAGCGTGACGAGCTGACGGTGCCCGCGGACCTCTACCTGGAAGGCTCCGACCAGCACCGTGGCTGGTTCCAGTCGTCCCTGCTCACCAGCACCGCGATCCGCGACGCGGCGCCCTACAAGAGCGTGCTCACCCACGGCTTCACGGTGGACGAGCAGGGCCGCAAGATGTCCAAGTCGATCGGCAACGTGATCGCCCCCCAGGAGGTGTGGAACGACCTGGGCGCGGACATCCTGCGCCTGTGGGTGGCGGCCACCGATTACCGCGGCGAAATGAGCGTGTCCAAGAACATTCTCAAGCAGATGGCGGACAGCTACCGGCGCATCCGCAACACCGCCCGCTTCCTGCTTTCCAATCTGAACGGCTTCGACCCGGAGCGCGACGCGGTGGCCCCGGACGAGATGATCGCCCTGGACCGCTGGGCGGTGGGCCGCGCCGAGGCGCTGCAGACCGAATTGCGCGAGCTGTACGACGGCTACCACTTCCATCTGGTCTACCAGCGTTTGCACAATTTCTGCGGCAACGAGCTGGGCGGCTTCTACCTGGACATCATCAAGGACCGCCAATACACCACGCCGGTGGATTCCCTGGCGCGGCGCTCCTGCCAGACCGCCCTGTATCACATTGCCCAGGCGCTGGTGCGCTGGATGGCGCCGATCCTCAGCTTCACCGCCGAGGAAATCTTCGAGTTGCTGCCCGGCGAGCGCGCTGAATCCGTGTTCCTGACCACCTGGTACGACGGGCTCTTCCCGCCGGCGGCCGACGCGGACATGGATCTGGCGTTCTGGGAACAGGTTCAGGCGGTCAAACAGGCCGTCAACAAGGCCATCGAAGAGGCCCGCAACCGCAAGGAGCTGCGCGCCAACCTGGCCGCCGACGCCACCCTGTACGTGGACGAGCGGTTGACCGGCGTGCTCGGACGCCTGGGCGACGAGCTGCGCTTCGTGACCATCACCTCCACCGCCACGCTGGCGCCGCTGTCGGAGGCCCCGGCGGACTTGCCGGACAGTGCCGTGGCGGGGCTCAAAGTACGGGTGGCGCCGTCGCCGCACGAAAAATGCGTGCGCTGCTGGCACCATCGCCCGGACATCGGCACCGATCCGAACCACCCGGAGCTGTGCGGTCGCTGCGTGACCAACCTGGAAGGCGACGGCGAGGAACGCCACTATGCGTGAGCAGCAGGGCGATACCGCCGCGGCGACACGGACAGTACTGCCGGGCCAACTGGGCTGGCTGTGGCTCACCGGCCTGGTGATCGTGCTCGACCAGATCAGCAAGCATTGGGTAGTGGCCCGTTTCGACCTCTACGAACGGCTGGACGTGCTGCCGTTCTTCAACCTGACGCTGGCCTATAACTCGGGAGCGGCCTTCAGCTTTCTGGCCGGTGCCGGCGGCTGGCAGCGCTGGTTCTTCGCCGCCGTGGCGCTGATCGCCGCCGTGTTGATTCTGGGCTGGCTGCGCAAGCTCCGCGACGAGCGCATGCAGGGCGCCGCCCTGGCGCTGATTCTCGGCGGTGCCCTCGGCAACCTCTACGACCGGGTGGTCCTGGGGCATGTGGTCGACTTTCTGGACTTTTATTGGGGTGATTACCACTTCCCGGCCTTTAATATCGCCGATACCGCCATCACCATTGGGGCAGCTTTGATCATTCTCGATATGTTGCTGGGAGGCCGTCGCGGCCATGACTGACACCTTGCGCGCGGGTCCGCAGACCCGCATCACCCTGCATTTCGCCGTGCGTCTGATGGACGGCACCGAAATGGACAGCACCTACGGTGGCGAACCGGCGGCCTTCTCCTGGGGTGACGAGTCCCTGCTGCCCGGCTTCGAGCGCGCTATTCTCGGCCTTAAGGCCGGTGACAAGCGCAGCGTGTTCATCGACGCCGCCTCCGGCTTCGGCGAGTACAACGAGCAGAACCGGCAGCACTTCAAACGCAGCACCTTCAGCGCCGACGAGGTGGCAGTGGGCACGGTGATGAACTTCGCCGACGCCGCCGGCGCCGAGGTGCCGGGCGTGATCGCCGAGCTGGACGACGACTGGGTCACCGTCGACTTCAACCACCCCCTGGCCGGTCGCGACCTCACCTTCGAGGTGGAAATCATCGCCGTCGAGCACGACGCGCCGGAACAGGCCGTCCGCCTCAACTGACCAAGTGGTGTGGCAGCGAGCCTTTGCGGAAGCGGGCTTTTGTGGGAGCGGGCCCAGCCCGCGAAAGGGCGCGAAGCGCCCGGCAAAGGCGGCTTCCTAATACGTCTCTGGTATCCTGCCGGCGAGCATCGCTCGCCTTTCGCGGGCGGGGCCCGCTCCCACAGCCCGCTCCTACCGGAGCTAGTCGGCCACCGCTGGTGGCGCGTATACTAAGGTCACATTTCCAGCAGGTTCTGATATGCAAATCCGTCTCGCCAACCCCCGCGGCTTCTGCGCCGGCGTGGACCGGGCCATCGACATCGTCAACCGGGCCCTGGACGTGTTCGGGCCGCCGGTTTATGTGCGTCACGAAGTGGTCCACAACCGCTATGTGGTGGACGGTCTGCGTGAGCGCGGCGCGGTGTTCGTCGACGAACTGGAAGAAGTGCCCGACGACGCCATCGTCATCTTCAGCGCCCACGGCGTCTCCAA
This sequence comes from uncultured Alcanivorax sp., assembly GCA_964556345.1. GTDB lineage: Bacteria > Pseudomonadota > Gammaproteobacteria > Pseudomonadales > Alcanivoracaceae > Alloalcanivorax. Next base: position 26,808 of record CAZKWA010000026.1, on the reverse strand, counting down.
AGCGGTGCAGAAAGAGGCGGAGCAACGCGCGCTGCAAGTGTTCGACGCCACCTGCCCGTTGGTGACCAAGGTGCATATGGAGGTGATCCGCTACGCCCAGGAAGGCCGCGAAGCCATTCTGATCGGCCACCAGGGCCACCCGGAAGTGGAAGGCACCATGGGCCAGTACGACACCTCCAAAGGCGGGCGCATGTACCTGGTGGAAGACGAAGCCGATGTGGCCAGTCTGGAAGTGGCGGATCCCGACCACCTGGCGTTCGTCACCCAGACCACCCTGAGCGTGGACGATACCGCCCGCATCATTGATGCCCTGCGTCAGCGCTTCCCCAACATCCTTGGTCCCAAGCGCGAGGACATCTGCTACGCCACCACCAACCGCCAGGATGCGGTGCGCCAGCTCGCCCTGGAGTGCCAGTTGGTCCTGGTGGTGGGATCGGTCAACAGCTCCAACTCCAACCGCCTGCGCGAGCTGGCCGAGCGCTGCGGCACCCCGGCCCATCTGCTGGATGACCCGGCCATGATCGACCCGGCCTGGTTGAAAGGTAAGAAGGCCGTGGGCGTCACCGCCGGCGCCAGTGCCCCGGAAGAGCTGGTTCACCAGGTAATCGCCCGCCTGCGCGAACTGGGCGGCGAAGACGCCCACGAGATCCCCGGCCGCGAAGAGAACATCCGCTTCTCCATGCCCCGCGCCCTGCGGGCCTGACGCCTCCCGCCTTGGCAAGAGCCTTCCTGAGGTCCGCCTGATCCGTCGCGCGGACCAGAATTCGTATTGCCCGTCGAAACCCCGCCATCTAAAAGACTGGTCTGACAGCTAATGAAAAAGTGTGAATATCGTCACAGTCGATTTCCTTAAAACTGCCCGCCGATCAACCGCTTATGCCGTTTATTGCCGCCAAGTGACCGCTCGTCTAAGTCTCATTGTGGCCGGTTTTACAATTGCTAGAGTGTGCATTCCGGAATGAGATTGGAGTGTGTCGTGGTGCCTGACGCCCGGTTCAGAAGCGGGGGGTTTACCCTTATTGAGTTGATGCTAACGCTGGCGTTGATCGCGATCGTCCTGGGTTTCGGCGTTCCCAGCATGACCCAACTCATACGCAGCAACGAGGTTGTCAACCAAACCAATAGCGTCTTGGGCGGGATTCAACTCGCCCGGGCCGAGGCGGTGAAGCGGGGTGTCGGTATGGCCGTATGCGGCAGCAGCGATCAGGTTTCCTGTGATGGCCAGTGGGGCCAGGGCTGGCTGGTCTACGAGGACGCTGACGGTACCGCCTCACCCACCACCACTAACATAGTTCGTCTGGCCACAGGCAGTGCTGAGGTGGATGCCACCAGCGGCGGTGTCGTGCGTTTCGACCATCAGGGGCTGCGCCGGGATACCTCGGAAGCCACGGTACTCATAAAGCGCAGTGCCTGCGGTTCTGAAAAGGCCCGGAAAATCAGCATCGTGAAAGGCGGCCGGGCAGCATCGGAGAAGGTGTCATGCTGAAGCAACGGCGATATCACGGGCAGGGTTTTACGTTGATTGAAGTGCTGGTGACCATGCTGATTCTGTCGATCGGCCTGATGGGGATGGCCGGATTGCAGGCGGTAAGCCTGAAAATGAACCAGAGCGCTCACTTGTCATCGCAGGCCACCTTCCTCGCTTACGACATTATTGACCGTATGCGCGCGAACCGCACGGCAGCCCTGAATGAAGCCTATGACATGTCTTTGGGGTGCACGGCGCCCTCGGCCACCGGAGTCGTGAAAGAGGACCTGGAGAACTGGCTGGAGACGCTTTGCGGCGTTGATGGGGAAGAAAGCGCGCCGGGGGTTCTGCCCCAGGGCGACAGCGGGAAAACCGGAGCGGCCATCGATATGGACAGCGAAGGGCGAGTCACGGTGACTTTGGCCTGGTACGACGCACGCTGGCAGGAGCAGGGCAATAACGGTGAACAAGATGCCGACCCGATCAAAACCGTCAACGTCAGTGCGGAACTATAGGAGTCCAATGCTGTGACAGGTTTATCACGTCAAGATCGTCAAACCGGCATCGGCCTGGTGGAAATCATGGTCGCGTTGGTGGTCAGTTCTCTATTGATCGGTGGGCTGATACAGATCTTCAGTAGTAATAAGCAGGCCTACATCCTGCAGGATGAAATGTCGCGGCTTCAGGAGAACGGGCGCTTCGCCTTTCATTTTCTGATGACGGACATGCGGATGGCCGGCTACTTCGGCTGCCGGAACAATGTGCCGGTTCAGAACAATCTGGATAAGAGCAACCCTGGCTATGACAGCGCCGCCTATGACTTTGCGGGATCGCCCTTGGTGGCGTACAACGCCAACGGTAATGGAGGCTGGAGCCCCTCCTTGCCCGCGAGTATCCAGGCTCTGGAGCCGCTGCCTGGCAACGACATCATCCTGATTCGCAGTGCCGACGCCGGCTCGGTCAATCTGACGCCGCCCTATCAAAGTGGCGACGCAAAGAAGGCGAGCATTCACTTGGAGAAGGACCACGGTTTGCAGAAAGGCGACATCGCCGTGGTGTCGGACTGCTCTAAGGCCACCGTGGTACAGATTACCGGTGAAGGTGGTGGCGGCACTTCCGCCGCCGTGACCAATAACACCGGCTCCTCCTCGCCGGGCAATGCCACCTCCGAATTGGGCGCCAACTATGGCGACGGCGCCATCATCTCCAAGATTCAAAGCACTGTTTTCTACGTGGCCAACAACGTAAGTAACCAGCCGGCGCTGTTCCGGAAAAACCTTACGTCCGACGAGAACGCGGAAGAGTTGGTGGCCGGCGTGGATCAAATGAGCCTTCGTTACGGTATTGATAGCAACGGCAACCGCGAATTGAATTCCTATGTTGAAGCGCCCACGGCTTCTCAGCTCGCCGAGGTCATGGCGGTACGGGTATCCATGCTGCTTCGCGGAGAACGGCAGAATATCGTCCACGATGGACAGAGCTTCGTTCTCGACGGTGACGTTATCAGTCGCGACGACGGCCGACTTCGCTACGTGGTAAGCAGCACGGCAACCGTTCGCAACCGTGCCCCCTGAGCCGATAGCTTCGTTGAAGAAGAGATACAGACAATGAAACAACAACCTCAAAATCGTAACCGGCAAGCGGGGGCGGCCCTGGTAATAGGGCTGATTCTGCTGTTAGTGATGACCTTGCTGGGTGTCACCGCCATGCGAGGCACGACCATGCAGGAACGTATGGCCGGGGCGCTGTCCGATCAGAACGTGGCTTTCCAGGCGGCGGAAACCGCATTGCGTCAGGGCGAGGATGTGCTTGATTCGATTACCGCGCCAAGCTTCACCGCCACTGGCTGGTACGACCAGGGTGATGGAAAACTGCGCCCCGACTGGCCGGAGAAGGCCTCCGACCCTGATGAAATCGGTGACGATGGCGTTATCGCCTACACGATTACCGGGGACAAGGAAATGGGGTGGAGCGAGCCTCCTGAATTCTACATCGAGCGGATGCCGCCGGTAGTGATTACCGCTGCGTCCGGCGCTTCCAAAGCCATTGGCGACGGTACCGTAAAAGAGGAATACGAGCTCTACCGCGTGGTCGCCAGGGGCTTTGGTAAGAATCAAACGACCGTGGCCGTGGTGGAAAGCATCTACCGCCGCTGAGCAACGAACTTAACCCGCTGGGGGCAAGCAATGAACGGAGCACTGAAAACCCGCCGTTTTCTCCATGTCGGTATATTTCTGGCGGCGACACTCGCCACCGGACATCTGCGCGCGGAGGTATCGATCTCGCAGATCCCGCTGTTCGTTATCGGCGGGGTGAACCCCAATCTGATGTTTATTCTGGATGACTCTGGTTCCATGACGTGGGGGTTTATGCCGGATGGGCTTGATGAAGCACTTACTTACGGGAATTACGATCGCTACGTTGGGAATTGTGATGGCTATTACCGTTTCGATGATCAATGGGTATGTTCATTGGATATCGATGGGCGTGAGTATATCGCCTCTCCATGGCTCAATAACCAATACTTCGATCCTGAAAAAACATACACTCCGCCACCGCAGGCCGATGGTAGCCGGTTCCCGGATATCGACTTCAACTCCGCGCCGGAGGATGGCTATGATAGTAATTCCAACCGGATAGATCTGGCGACCGAGTACCGGGCTGTAATGGATGATTACTATTACTATGGACGATGGGGAGACAATAATCTTTATGGGGTGACGGTGAGCCCGAATGCTGAATCCTCGTCGGCTTTTTACTACAAGTTCAAAGAAGATGATTCGGAGGAATGCGGAGACCCGGAAGATGTCTATCGTGACGCTTGCTATGATTATACGACAGTAACTGATGATCAAAAGCAGAATTTTGCCAACTGGTTTAGTTACTACCGTACTCGAATGATGACCGCCAAGGCCGGGGTGGGTATCGCTTTTTCCGGCCAGCCGGAATCGCTGCGCGTGGGCTTTGGCACCATTAATCAGGGCCACCACAACGTCGACGGTGAAAATACGGGTACATTGCGTCGTGGTGTCCGCGACTTCAAAGGCTCCGACCGAGAAGAGTTTTTCCGTCTGTTGTACGCTTCCGAACCAGACGGGAGTACACCCTTAAGAGGCGCGCTTAAGGATGTTGGTGAATACTATGAGCGCAGTGATAGCCAAGGCCCCTGGAGCAGCACGCCGGGGCAGGCCGGGGGAAGTGACTACGCCTGCCGGAGAAGCTTCTCGGTTCTGATGACCGATGGCTACTACGGCGGGAATAGCCCCAACGTGGGTAACTCGGATAACGAAGTCGGCCCGCTGATCACTGGCCCTGGTGGGAAGAGCTATCAATACGACCCTTCCGTGCATACGCTGTTTAACGACGACGAAAGTAACACTCTGGCTGATGTGGCCATGGACTACTGGAAGCGAGATCTGCGTACCGATATGGAGAATATCGTCGGTACCGATGACCGTGATCCGGCATTTTGGCAGCACATGGTCACCTATGGCGTCGGCCTGGGGGTGGAAGGCACCTTGACACCCGCCAAAGATACCCTGGACAAGGAGCCCACGGACGAGGAAGCCTGGCCTGATCCCGACAATGGCGACAAGGAAAAAATCGACGACCTGTTGCACGCGGCGGTGAACGGCCGTGGCGACTTCTTCGGTGCCGATAATCCTGAAGCTTTCACGAAGAAAATGACCGGCATGCTCGAAGATATTGTTAACCGGGGTACGGGTTCGTCATCTTCGATTGCCGCCAATTCCACCCGGCTGGATACCGACAGCGCCATCTATCAGGCATTGTTCGACAGTGACGATTGGGACGGCGACCTGATCTCCTACGAAGTCAATACCGATGGCGACATCGAGGGCGTGGGCTGGAAGGCCGCAAGCCAGCTGGATAAGGCGAGCGATGCCGACATCATGGCCGTGGACGGTCCGCGACAGATCTATACCTATTATGACGGTGATCCTAACACCGCCCCGGCATCGGGTCTCACGGAGTTCTTCTGGGACAATCTCAGCGACGCCCAGAAGGACGCGCTGGATGGTGACAGTAACGACGCCACCCTGGGCCAGCAACATGTCAGATACCTGCGCGGTGATCGTCGCCTGGAGCAGGAGAACGGTGGCATCTTCCGAAACCGGGCCTCCCGCCTCGGCGACATTATCAATTCCAACCCCGCCTTCAGTGGTTCCGAGGGGTACGGCTATCAACTCCTGCCGAATGAAGCCGGGCGAAAATACACGACCTATCTTGATGACAAAGAAAATCGCAATGAGATGATTTACGTGGGCGCCAACGACGGCATGTTGCACGCCTTCGACGCCAGTAGCGGCGATGAAGTCTTCGCTTACATGCCCAGTATTATTCTCGATAAGTTGCCGGCGCTTGCGAACCCCAACTATGCCCACAGCTTTTACGTGGATGGGGCGCCCATCGTCACCGACGCGTATATCGGCGGCGGCTGGAAAACGGTTCTGATCGGCACTTTCAACGCGGGCGGCAAGGGCGTGTTTGCCATGGATATATCCAATCCCGGAAGCCCCAGTCTGATGTGGGAATTCACCCATCCCGAGCTGGGGGAAGGTGTGAAGGAAGTGTCCGTCATCCCCGTTGATGAGAGCGCCTCGGAGTGGCAGGTAGTGTTCGGTAACGGCTACAACAGTAACAGCGGTAAAGCGGCGCTGTTTGCTCTGGACCTGGAGGACGGCACCCTGGCCGGTGGTGAGCCGGTGATTGTTGGCACCAGTACCGAAAACGGCATGGCCGGCGTCACGGCCATCAACAGCGGTGACGATTATTACGCCAATGTGATCTATGGCGGCGACCTTCAGGGGAACATGTGGAAGTTCGTGCCCAGTAACAGTGGCTGGAAGTCCGCGTTTGGTAGCACCAACAACCCTGAACCTCTGTTCGTGGCGACCGACGGCAGCAATCGTCAACCGATCACTTCGCGACCGGAGGTGACCGTCACCGACAGCGGTAAGAATGTGGTGGTCTTTGGTACCGGTAAATATCTTGAAAACGGCGATGTCCTCGACCATAGCGTACAAAGCATTTACGGCATTTTTGACAGCGACGTTAAGGGCACGGTGGATCGGGACGACCTTCTCGAACAGACCATCAATTCCGAAGGCGAAGTGACCGTCAGTGGTGAATCACGGCCCTATCGTATTTTCTCGGATACGGACGTGGCCGATTCACATGACGGCTGGCATATCGACCTGATTTCCCCCGACGAAGGCGAGCAGGGCGAGCGTATCGTGGTGCGCCCCACCATCCGTGGCGAGGCCGTGGTCTTCGTGTCGCTGATTCCTTCCGCCAGCCCGTGTGACGGCGGTGGCAGCAGCTGGTTGATCGCGATCAGCAAGAATAACGGCGGCGCGATAGACGGCGGCGTCATCGACGTCAACGACGACGGAAAAATCGATGAACAGGATTACGTCAATGATGGCGGTGTCAAAGTGCCGGCGTCGTCCATTGGTTTCGACAGCATTCTGAGCCGCGTTAACTTCGTCAGTGGTAAAGGGGACGTCGATCAAGGCTACGGCAGCACCTCCAAGGGCGATATCGCCAGGGTGGGGCTCAAGGGCCTGGGTGGTTTACTGGGCCGGCAGTCCTGGCGACAGGTACGCTGATTCACCGCCGGGCTCTCCGTGAGCCCGGCGCACAGACCGGAAACGCTATGAAAAAGAATGTGCAATCAAAACAGTATGGTTTCACTCTGATTGAGTTGATGATCGTGGTGGTCATTGTGGCCATCCTCGCCGCCATCGCTTATCCCAGTTATCAGGAGCAGGTCGAGCGGGGTCGTCTGGCTGAAGGAAAGGCCGCGTTGACCCAGGCCGCCACTCGTATGGAGCGGTGTTACTCCGCCAACGGCTCCTATAAGAATTGCATCTCGTCGGGCGTGGACTCGGAGACCGGGCTATACACGGTATCGGTAAAAGCGCCCGTGGCGGATAACACCTTCACGCTGGTGGCGACACGCAAAAAGGCGACGGGGGCGAACAAGTGCGGCAACTTGACCATGACACAGACGGGTAAAACCGGTGTCGACAGTGCCAGTAAGAGCGCGGCGGAGTGTTGGCGTTGACCCTGGTGCCTCGGTTACGACGAAGGTAAGCTTTCGCACACGATCATTTCCGCAAACGCCGACAGAATCTGTCGGCGTTTTCTTATGGTGTTACTCGTCCGTTAATCTAATCTGAAAGCACCTTCGTATGCACAGGGATGTGGATAATGGGTGTGACGAGACGGAAGCATCAGGCTTTCCCCGTGGGCTTTACACTGGTCGAGGTTCTGACCACGGTTCTGGTGATGGCGATACTGCTGGTCCTGGTGGCGCCGACCATGGGGCAGCTGATTAAGCGGAACAAACTGGTGACGTTGCACACGGAGCTGCGTTCTTCTCTGGGCCTCGCCCGAACCCATGCGGTTGAGACGGGCACCACCGTCACGGTCTGCCCCCAGGGGCGCCAGGGTCAATGCGCCTTTCCCTCGGGTGATTGGTCGCAAGGATGGATGGTGTTTGAAGATCCCGGTCGTACGGGTCAGTGTCGCGACGTCGGCAAGGGTGGTTTCTGTCAGGGAACACGGAACCGCCTCCTCAAGACCCGCCCGCCGCTGGAGGCCGGCTACGTGATCCGCACTAACCATCATGTGTCCCGTCGCGTGCGCTTCTTTGGCACCGGGATGAGCTACGGGTCCAATGGACGCTTCACTTTTTGCGACGTTAATGGCGCTGTCAGGCCGGTCGGCTTAGTGGTGGCGGCCACTGGCCGGGTGCGTCGCGCCCGCGGCGCTGATTTGCTCTCCTGTCCTTAGGTGTGAGCGGCTGGAACGGCGTCCCTGTGTTATTGTTGCTCCCCTTCCTGTCATCCAATCCCCATGATTTGCTATGGCTGATGTACTCGTTGTCGGTGGTGGAATTGTCGGTTTGCTGAGTGCGCTGAATCTCAGTGACCGGGGTTTGAGCGTCACCGTGGTCGACGCCGGCGGCCGCCGCCCGCCCGCCTCCTGGGCCGGCGGCGGTATTCTGTCGCCTCTGTTCGCCTGGCGTTACCCGGACGCCATGAACCGGCTCACCCACGACGCGCCGGCGCGTTACCGGGTGTTGGTGGACCGTCTGCGGGGCGTGGCGGGGCTGCGGGCCTCGGATCTGCACGACAGCGGCCTGTGGGTGGCGGTGTCCGAGGAGGAGCGCGGGGCCGCGCGCCGTTGGGCGTCGTCCTGGGGCGTGACGTGCCGGGAGGCACCGCTGAGCCGGCACTTGTCGGCGGCACCGGAGGGGGAGGGCTTGTGGTTTCCCGAGGTCGGTAATCTGCGCAACCCGCGTCTGCTCAAGGCGTTGCGGGCCGCGCTGGCGGGCCGGGGCGTTGGCTTTGTCGACCTGCCGGTAACGGCGTTGCGGCCCCGGTCGCAGGGGGCGGAGATTACGTTGAGCAACGGGGAGGTGCTGTCGGCGTCGCGGGTGCTGCTCAGCGCGGGCGCCTGGATGTCGGCGTTGCTGGCGCCTCTGGGGGTCACGCTGCCGTTGTTCCCTGCCAAGGGCGAGATGCTGTTGTACCGGTTGGCGCCGGGCAGGGTGACGAGCATTGTGCTCACCGAGCGGGGGTATTTGATTCCGCGTGCCGATGGGGCGGTGCTCGCCGGCTCCACGATGAAAGCCGGCGACGCCAGCACCTATCCCACCGTGACCGGGCGCTGGGCCCTGCAGGCGATGGCGGAGTCTTTGTTGCCGGAACTTGAGGCGGTGGTGCCGGCGCATCATTGGGCCGGGGTGCGGCCGGGGTGCGACCGCGACTGGCCCTATCTGGGGCCGGTTCCGGGGACGCGCGGGGTGTTCGCCGCCGCCGGCCTGCACCGCAACGGTCTGGTGGCGGCGCCGGCCAGCGCCGAGTTGCTGGCGCAGTTGATGTGCGGAGAGTCACCGGCGCTTGATCCTGCCGATTATTCGCTGTCGTTATCGCCGTCCTGATCCAGTTCCAGCTTCTTGAGCCGGTACCTCAGTGAGCGGAAGGTCATGCCCAGTTTTTTGGCCGCGGCGGTGCGGTTCCAGTGGGTGGTGTCCAGCGCGCGCAGGATTTCCTGCTTCTCGATTTCCTGCAGGTAGTCTTCCAGCGGCAGTTGGGGATGGCGGCCACCGCCGTTGCCGGCGGCCGGCTGCACGGCGTCATTGCTGGGCAGATGCAGATGTTCCGGCTCGATTATCTGGCCGTCGCAGAGGGTCAGGGCCCGCTCCAGGGTGTTTTCCAGTTCGCGCACGTTGCCCGGGAAGCTGTAGCCGGCCAGGGCGGACATGGCCCGTTCGCTGACCGCCGGAGGCCGGGTTTCCCAGGCTTCGCCGAGCCGTTTCAGGATGTGCTCGACCAGCACCGGGATGTCTTCGTGCCGCTCCCGCAGCGGTGGCACGTGCGCTTCGATCACGTTCAGCCGGTAGTAGAGATCCTGGCGGAAACGCCCGGCGCTCATCTCCTCGCCCAGGTCCCGGTGGGTGGCGCAGAGTATGCGCAGGTTGACCGCGAACTCCTTTGATTCGCCCACCGGACGCACGGTTTTTTCCTGAATCGCGCGCAGCAGTTTGACCTGCATATGCAGCGGCAGGTCGGCGACTTCGTCGAGGAACAGGGTGCCCCCATCGGCTTCGCGGAACAGGCCTTTGCGGTCTTCCACGGCGCCGGTGAAGCTGCCCTTGCGGTGACCGAAGAACTCGCTCTCCATCAGCTCCGAGGGAATCGCCCCGCAGTTGACCGCCACGAACGGCTTTTCACGGCGCGGGCCGAGGGCATGGATCAAACGCGCCACCCGCTCCTTGCCGCTGCCGGATTCGCCGCTGATGTAGATGGGGGCCTGGCTGCGGGCCAGCTTGCGAATCTGTTGTTTGAGCCGCTGCATGGCCGGGCCCTGGCCGATCAGGGAGTCTTCTTCCTCGCCGCCGTCGCCGGCGTTGTCCGCGCGGCTGATGCCCAGGCCGTCCTCGATCAGTTGCCGGAGCCGGTCCAGCGCCACCGGCTTGGCGATGAAATCGTAGGCGCCCAGCTTCATCGCTTCGGTGGCCACGTCCATATTGCCGTAGGCGGTGATCACCGCCACCGGCATATCCGGCGCGGTTTGCGCGGCATGACGGAGCAGGTCCAGGCCGGTGCCGTCGCCCAGGTTCATATCGGTCAGGCAGAGATCGAAGCGGTCGCTGTCGAGCAAGCGTCGGGCGCTGCCGAGGGAGTCGGCCGCGGTGGCATCCAGTTTCATCCGCCCCAGGGTGATCACGAGCAGTTCGCGCAGATCCGCTTCGTCATCAACAACCAGAACACGAGGAGTCTTATCGGTCATCATTATTGGAATTGTCGGTCCGGGTGAGCACAGGTTAGCACAAAGCGGGCGCCGGGTTGGGCGTCCTCATGGTCGAGGGTCGCCTGGTTGGCCTGGCACAGTTGCCGGCACACATAGAGGCCCAGGCCGTTGCCGCCGTCGCTGGTGGTGTAGAAGGGTTCGAACAGGTGGGCGACGGCGTCTTCGGGGACACCGTCGCCGTCGTCGGCCACCGATATCCAGGGCAGCCGGGTTTGCGGGTGTCGGCCATAGGCCACCGTCACCCGGCACGCTTCACCGCCGTGGTCGAAAGCGTTGCCGATCAGGTTGTCCACCACCTGTATCAGCTGGCTGCGGTCGAAGCGCACCTCCAGGCTGTCGTCCCGGTGTTGCAGGCGCAACCGCTCGCGGGGCACGCCGCGCTGATACCAGCTGGCGACGACTTCCTCGAGCAGGGGGGCGACGTCAAAACGGGCCGCCTGGCTGCGTGGCCGGCGGGACAGATCCAGCACGTCGGAAATGATCCCGTTCACGCGCTTCACGTGGTTGCGGATAATGCCCAGCAGGTGGCTGTCTTCCGGCTTTTCCATGTCTTCGTCCAGCAGCTCGGTGGCGTGGCTGATGGCACTCAAAGGGTTGCGGATTTCGTGGGCCAGGGTCGCCGACAGCCGCCCCAGGGAGGCCAGGTTCAGCTGCTGGGCTTCCTGGGCGACGCGGGCGGTGTCTTCCAGGAACACCAGGGTGAGATCCTCGTGCCCGGTGTTGAGGTCGGCGAACCGGGCGCTCACCTGCGGTGACTGGCGCGATAGCCGCAGCGGCGCCTGGGACATATGCGGCGCCTGCCGCCAATGCTGGTGCCGTTCCACCAGGGCCGCGGGCAGGTGCTGGCCGACCATGGGCGCGGCGAAAAAGCCGTCCGCGGAGGGGTTGGACTGCAGTATCCGATGCTCGTTGTTGAACACCATCACGCCGGTGCGCATGCGCGCCACGATTTGACGGTTAAGGGCTTCCAGGCGCTCGATCGCTACGCGCTGGCTGGCGGCGATGGATTCGCTGCGTTCCAGCCGCTCGGCGATCTGCTGGATGATCAGCGACACCATGAAGAAGGCGATGCCCAGCAAGCCGGCCTCGGTGAGCTGGAAGGGGTCCTTGCCACTGGTCTGGGTGGCGAAATAGAACTGCTCGAACATCACCGTGAGGGTGGCGAGGGCGGCGATCAGGAATCCCATGCGGCCACGCAGCAGAATGTTGCCGGCGGCCACGTTGACCAGCAGCAGCACCGCCAGGCCGCCCTGCAGGCCACCGTTGGCGTGCACCACCAGCCCCAGTACCAGCACATCGATGACCAGGGCCAGCGGCTGGGCGAAGCCGGGTTTACGCAGCCGTTCGCTGTAATCCATCGCCGAGGACACCAGCGTCAGCAGCAGATAGCCGGACACGGTGGCTTCGAACAAGGCCGGCATGTACTGGCCGATCAGCCGCTGCTCGCTGAGATAGAACAACGCCAGCAGCACCGTGGCGATGGTGATGCGGTAGAGGTTGTAAATGCGGCTCGGTGTCCAGCTCTGGCTAGGGCTCATGGTGCTCCAGGTACTGGCGCTGATGGTCCTGGCTGCAGAACGCCATATTATTGTGTTGGAAGGCTTCGTTTTCCGGCACATGGACACCGCACTGGCGGCATTTGACCATTTTCTGGCTGAGCGTCGCCGCGCCCTCGGCGCTGTTGTCGCGTCGACGGCGTTCACCGAGCAGGCTTTTCACGACCCGCCACACCAGATAAATCAGAGCCGCTATGATGAGCAGCCGAATCAGCCCCATAAGGATCTCCCCGACGCCTGTGCAAGGGCAGGCGGCTACAGAGTACAATCAGCGCTCCACGGAGAAAAGGCTGGTGATATGCGAGTAGTGATGGCCCAGCGCAATCCCCTGGTCGGGGATATCGAGGGCAACGCGGACGCGGTGGTGAATGCCGCGCGCGAGGCGCGCAATTTGCTCGGCGCCGAGCTGGTGGTGTTCCCGGAGCTGGTGCTCACCGGCTACCCCCCGGAAGACCTGTTGCTGCGCCCCAGCCTCAACAGCCGGGTCGATGACGCCCTGGCCTATATCGGCGAGCGCATTGAGGTACCGGTGGTGATCGGCTACCCGGCGGTGCGCAACGGGCTGCGTCGCAACGCCGCCGGGGTGCTGTTCCCGGGGGACGGTCGGCCCCGCCACGAATACTTCAAGCAGTGCCTGCCCAATTACCGGGTCTTCGATGAAAAGCGCTACTTCCAGCCCGGCGACCAAAGCTGCGTCTTCGAGCTGGGCAAGGAGCGTCTGGCCATCACCATCTGCGAGGACATCTGGTTCGAGGGGCCGGCGGCCCGGGCCGCCCGCGACGGCGCCACCTGCGTTCTTAACCTGAACGCCTCGCCGTTCCGCGCCGGCAAGCCCGGTGAGCGCCGCGATCAGGTGTGCGCCCGCGCCCGGGAAACCGGTCTGCCGATTCTCTATTGCAACCTGGTGGGCGGTCAGGACGAGCTGGTATTCGACGGCGCCTCCTTCGTGGTGGATGGCGAAGCGGGCCTGTGCGTGCAGGGCGCCAGCTTCGAGGAGGCGCTGGTGCCGGTGGACCTGGGGCGTGAAAGCGGCGCCCTCAAGGTACGTGGCGAGGTGCTACCGGTGCCGGAGGACGAGGAAAGCCTGTACCGGGCGCTGGTGCTGGCGACCCGTGACTATGTCAACAAGAACGGCTTCAAGGGCGCGCTGCTGGGGCTCTCCGGGGGGATTGATTCCGCCCTGACCCTGGCGGTGGCCGTGGACGCGCTGGGGCCCGACCGGGTCGAGGCGGTGATGATGCCGTTCCGCTATACCGCCGACATCAGTATCGAAGACGCGGAACAGCAGGCCCGGGCCCTGAGGGTGCATTACCGCTCGTTGCCCATCGAACCGGCGTTCAACGGCTTTATGTCGATCCTCGAGGAGGCGTTCGCCGGCAGCCAGCCGGGGACCACCGAGGAGAACCTGCAGGCCCGCTGTCGCGGCGTGCTGCTGATGGCGCTGTCCAACAAGAACGGCTCCGTGGTGCTGACCACCGGCAACAAGAGCGAAATGGCGGTGGGCTACGCCACCCTGTACGGCGATATGGCCGGGGGGTTCTCGGTGCTCAAGGACGTGTTCAAAACCTGGGTTTACCGGGTGGCGCGCTGGCGCAACCAGAAGGCGGGCAGCGAAATTATTCCCGAACGGGTGATTACCCGCCCGCCCTCGGCGGAGCTGGCGCCGGATCAGGTGGATTCGGATTCGCTGCCCGGCTACGACGAGCTGGACGCCATTCTGGAACGCTATGTGGAGCAGGACATGAGTGCCGAGGCGGTGATCCGCGACGGCTTTGACCGTGACACCGTGTACCGGGTGGTCAAACTCACCGACCGCAACGAGTACAAGCGCCGCCAGGCCGCGGTGGGGCCGCGGGTCAGCCGCCGTGCCTTCGGCAAGGACCGCCGCTACCCGATCACTAACGGTTGGCGACCGGGCGATTAAGAGCGCCGGATGTCAGACGCTAAAAAGCCCGCGTAAGCGGGCTTTTTGATGGGTTTAGCGTCCAGCATCCAGCGTCGAGCCTCTAAAGCAAATCAAACGTCAGCAGGCTGAGAACGCCCTTGTTCTCATCCGGCCACCAGGCCAGATCCACCTGGTTGTCGTCTTCCAGATACGGGCTGTCCGGCCAGTTGGTCGCCAGCACCCGGCGGCTTTTATCGGCCAGGGCCGGGCGGTCCAGCCGCTCGTAGCCTTTCACCATGATCGCCAGGGCCTCCGGCACCAGCGGGGTTTGCTGATAGTGCTGCACCACGTACTGGGCACGGCCGATGGCCGCGAGATAGGCGCCACGCCGCGCGTAATAGCGGGCCGCGTGCAGCTCGTGGCGGGCGAATTCATTGCGGATGAACACCATGCGGGCGCGGGCGTCCTCGCTGTATTCGCTGTCCGGGAAGCGGGTCACCAGGCGTTCGAAATCCTCGAAGGCGTCCCGCGCGGAGGACAGGTCGCGGGCGGACTTGTCGGTGTTCATCATGGAATCGAAAAAGCCGCGTTCCATGTAGAAATTGGCCAGCCCGCGCATGTAGAGCGCGTAGTCCAGACGCGGGTGGGCCGGGTAGCTGCGCATGAAACGCTGGGCGGCGACCACGGTTTGCGGGTAATCCTGAAGGCGGAACTGGGCGTAAATCAGCTCCAGCTGCGCCTGTTCCGCGTAGCGGCCGTAGGGGAAGCGGGCCTCCAGTTCCTTGAGCCGGTCCACGGCGGTCACGTAGTTATTCGACTCCATGGACTCGCGGGCTTCACGGTATTGTTCCGCTTCGGTGCGCTCCGGGGCCTCGTCGGGTTTGTTGGCGCAGGCGCTGAGCAGCGCGGCGATCAACAGGGTCGAAAGCAATCGTGGCATTTTATCCTCGGTGCGACAGGGTACAATGGTGCGCCTATTCTACGCACAGGTCGGACTATGGGACATCTTGGCGGTGAGAAAATTCAGCGCACCGAGCAGGTCGATGCGCAATACGCCGGTTCCCGGCTGGATCAGGCGGCCGCCGAACTGTTCGATGGCTTCTCCCGATCGCGGCTGCAGAACTGGATCAAAGAGGGCGTGCTGACGGTGGACGGCCGCGCGGCGCGGCCCAAGGACAAGCTGCTGGGCGGCGAGGCGCTGACCCTGGCCGTGGAGCTGGCGCCGGAGATCGACGATCAGCCGGAAGCCATTGAATTGCCGGTGATTTATCAGGACCAGGACCTGATCGTCATCAACAAGCCGGCCGGTCTGGTGGTGCACCCGGCCGCCGGCCACGCCGACGGCACCCTGCTCAACGGCTTGCTGCACCTGGATGATCGCCTGTCCAGCCTGCCCCGGGCCGGTATCGTCCATCGCCTGGACCGGGACACCACCGGCCTGATGGTCGTTGCCCGCTCGGTGGAGGCGCACACCGGCCTGGTGGCCCAGCTGCAGGACAAGAGCCTGTACCGGGAGTACCAGGCCATCGCGGTGGGCGTGATGACCGGCGGCGGCACCGTGGACGCGCCCATGGGCCGTCACCCGGTGGACCGCAAACGCCAGGCGGTGCTCGCCCACGGCGGCAAGCCGGCGGTCACCCACTACCGGGTGCTGGACCGCTACCGCGCCCACACCCGCGTGCAGGTGCGCCTGGAGACCGGACGCACCCACCAGATCCGCGTGCATCTGGCCCACCGTCGCTACCCGTTGGTGGGCGATCCACTCTATGGTGGTCGTCTCAAGCAGCCCGCCGGGGCCACCGAAGCGCTGCGGGAGGCCCTGCGCGGGTTTCACCGGCAGGCGCTGCACGCCTGTAAGCTGGGCCTGGTGCACCCGGCCAGCGGCGAGTACATGGAATTCGAGGCGCCCCTGCCTGACGACTTCCAGACATTGATTCAGGTCCTGGAGGCGGACCGGGAGGCGCAATGACCCTGCCCGATATCAGCCAGTGGCTGCGGCCGGACTGGCGGCCCCATCCGCGCGTCCGCGCCCTGGTGACGACCCGTTTGGGGCGCCACTCGCCGCCGCCCTGGGACGGCTTCAACCTGGGCATGAACTGCGGCGACGACGCGGCCAGGGTGGAGCAGGCCCGCCGTCACGTGCACAAGATGCTGGCGGTGGACCATCCGCCGGCCTGGCTGGAGCAGGTCCACGGCGACCGCATTATTCGTGCCGGTGACGCCGACGCCCGCGCCGACGGTGTCTGGACCAGCGAGCCTGGCTGGCCGTGCGTCGTCCTCACCGCGGATTGCCTGCCGGTGCTGCTGGCACGGGACGACGGCAGCGCGGTGGCGGCGGTGCACGCCGGCTGGCGTGGGCTGCACGGCGGCATCCTCGGGCGCGCGGTGGAAACGCTGGCGCCGCGCGGCGAGGCGCTGTCGGTCTGGCTGGGCCCGGCGATTTCCGCGCGGGCCTATCAGGTGGGCGAGGACGTGCACCGTGCCTTCCTGGAACTGGGCCCGGAATACCAGGCGGCTTTCAGCCGCGACGGCCAGCCCGGCCACTGGCGCTTTTCCCTGGCCCATGCCGCCACGCTGGCGCTCAACGCCGCCGGTGTCGACGAGGTCTCGGGCGGCGATCACTGCACCGCCAGTGATCCGGTGCATTTCTATTCCTTCCGCGCGGAAGGGCAGACCGGCCGTTTCGCGACCCTGGTCTGGCTTGAACCCGGGCCGGCCTGATCCAGATCAAGAAAGCGCGTCGTTACCGGTCCGGATCCCTGATCCCCGCCTTGAATCCTTCCAGCTTAGTCCGCATTTAAAGCTCAGATTTTAAACAACCGATAACGTGTCGGCGCCGCAGTCCGGGCCGGCCGTTAGTCAGGAGAGCAAACCGATGCGAATGGACAAATTTACCGCACGCTTACAGGAAGCGCTGGGCGAGGCCCAATCCCTGGCCGTGGGCCAGAGCCACAGTGCCATTGAACCGGTGCACTTGATGCTGGCCCTGCTGCAACAGAGCGGTGGGGTGGCGGGGCCGTTGCTGGAAAAAGCCGGCGCCAACCCGGCGGACGTGGTCACGGCCCTGAAGATGGCCATGGACAAGCTGCCCACGGTGGGGCAGTTCACCGGCGACGTGCAGCTGTCCCAGGGGCTGGCGCGGCTGCTGAATCTGGCGGACCGCGAGGCCCAGCAGCGCGGCGACCAGTACGTGTCCACCGAGGCGCTGTTGCTGGCCGCCTGCGATGACAGCGGTGAGCTGGGCAAGTTGTTCAAGAACGCCGGCGTCAAAAAGAAGGTGCTGGCGGAGAAAATCCAGGAAGTCCGCGGCGGTGAAGCGGTCAACGACCCCAACGCGGAAGACAAGATGGAAGCTCTGAAGAAGTACACCCAGGATCTCACCGAGCGGGCCGAAAGTGGCAAGCTGGATCCGGTGATCGGTCGTGACGATGAGATCCGCCGCACCATTCAGGTGTTGCAGCGTCGCACCAAGAACAACCCGGTGCTGATCGGCGAGCCGGGCGTGGGCAAGACCGCCATCGTCGAGGGGCTGGCCCAGCGCATCGTCAACGGCGAAGTCCCCGAGGGCCTGAAAGACAAGCGCGTGCTCGCCCTGGACATGGCGGCGTTGATCGCCGGCGCCAAGTACCGGGGTGAGTTCGAAGAGCGTTTGAAGGCGGTGCTTAATGAGCTGTCCAAACAGGAAGGCCGCGTCATCCTGTTCATCGACGAGCTGCACACCATGGTGGGCGCCGGCAAGGCGGACGGCGCCATGGACGCCGGCAACATGCTCAAGCCGGCGCTGGCGCGCGGCGAGCTGCATTGCGTCGGTGCCACCACGCTGAACGAGTACCGTCAGCACATTGAAAAGGACGCGGCGCTGGAGCGGCGTTTCCAGAAGGTGCAGGTGGATCAGCCCACCGTGGAGGACACCATCGCCATCCTGCGTGGCCTCAAGGAGCGCTACGAGGTGCACCACGGTGTGGATATCACCGACGGCGCCATCATCGCCGCCGCCAGGCTCAGCCACCGCTATATCACCGACCGGCAGCTGCCGGACAAGGCCATTGATCTGATCGACGAGGCGGCCAGCCGTATCCGCATGGAGATTGACTCCATGCCGGAAGAGATGGACCGCCTCGACCGGCGTCTGATCCAGCTCAAGATGGAGCGGGAGGCGCTGCGCAAGGAAGACGACGAAGCCAGCAAGAAGCGCCTGGATAAACTCCAGGAGGACATCGCCGCCCTGGAAAAAGAGTACGCCGATCTGGAAGAGATCTGGAACGCCGAGAAGGCGGCGCTGCAGGGGGCCCAGCAATACAAGGCGGAGCTTGAGCAGGCACGGGTGGACATGGAGCAGGCTCGCCGCGCCGGCGACCTGAACCGCATGTCCGAGCTGCAGTACGGGGTGATTCCGGAGCTCGAGAAAAAGGTTCAGAAAGCCCAGGAAGAGGAAGAATCCGCCCAGGTGGAAACCAAGCTGCTGCGCAACAAGGTCACCGACGAAGAGGTCGCCGAGGTGGTTTCCAAGTGGACCGGCATTCCGGTCTCCAAGATGCTGGAAGGCGAGCGCGACAAACTGCTGCGCATGGAAGAGGCCCTGCATGCCCGGGTGGTCGGCCAGGACGAGGCGGTTACCGCGGTGTCCAATGCGGTGCGCCGTTCACGGGCCGGTCTCTCCGACCCCAACCGCCCCAACGGCAGCTTTCTGTTCCTGGGGCCCACCGGGGTGGGCAAGACCGAGCTGTGCAAGGCCCTGGCCGGGTTCCTGTTCGATACCGAAGAGGCCATGGTGCGCATCGATATGTCCGAGTTCATGGAGAAGCACTCCGTGGCCCGGTTGATCGG
This sequence comes from uncultured Alcanivorax sp., assembly GCA_964556345.1. Lineage (GTDB taxonomy): Bacteria > Pseudomonadota > Gammaproteobacteria > Pseudomonadales > Alcanivoracaceae > Alloalcanivorax. Next base: position 7,727 of record CAZKWA010000026.1, on the reverse strand, counting down.
CGCGCCCCCGGGTTACGTGGGCTACGAAGAGGGCGGCTATCTCACCGAGGCGGTGCGTCGCAAGCCCTATTCGGTGCTGCTGCTCGACGAGGTGGAAAAAGCCCACCCCGATGTCTTCAACATCCTGCTGCAGGTGCTTGAGGACGGCCGCCTCACCGACGGCCAGGGGCGTACCGTGGACTTCCGCAACACCGTGGTGGTGATGACCTCCAACCTGGCTTCCGACGTGATTCAGCGGCTGGCCGGGGAGGGCAACTACGAGGCCATGAAGAGCGCGGTGATGGAAGTGGTCGGGCAGCATTTCCGGCCCGAGTTCATCAACCGGGTGGACGAGACGGTGGTGTTCCACCCGCTGGCCGAGGATCAGCTCAAGGGCATTGCCGTGATCCAGCTGGACTACCTGCGCAAAAGGCTGGTGGAACGCGACATGTCACTGCGGTTGTCGGATAAGGCGCTTAATAAGCTGGTGGAAGCCGGTTTCGATCCGGTCTACGGCGCCCGGCCGCTGAAGCGGGCCATCCAGCAGCAGCTGGAAAACCCGCTCGCCCAGGCCTTGCTGAAGGGCGAGTTCGGGCCCGGCGACACCATCGAAGTGGATGTCGCCGGCAGTGAGCTGGTGTTCCGGAAAGGCTGATCAGCCGCCGCGGGCCTCGCAGAACTCCAGGGCCGCCCGGGTCTCCTCGATCATTTCTTCCCGGCGGCTCTGGTCGATAATCTCCATTTCGCCGGTCTGCGGGTTCTCCACCCGCACGATCGGCTTATTCTGGAGAACGTCCAGGTTGGCGCGGTGCTCCTCGCAGCGCTCCCGGGTCACGGCTTCCGGCTCCTCGGCTTCCCGCTTGGCTTCGCGGGCCCGCTGCTCGGCCTGTTCCCGGGCCCGGGCGGCGGCTTCGCGTTGTTCCTGCAGGGCCTGGATCTCCTTACCCTGGTCGGAACTGGGGCCGTAGGTGCGCACCGCCTCGGAGCGGCCCGCCGCCGGCGGCTCGGTGCCGTAGTGCGTGACGCCGTTGTCATCCACCCATTTATAGTACTTATCCGCCATGGCGGGTGCCGCGCTGCCCAGCAGAGCGAGCAGCAGCAGTGGGATGATTGTTTTGGTGGTGCTGGTTCGGATCATTGGTTGCCCCCTTGGTCGGCGAATCAGAATGCCCGCGACGGTCCCCGCTGTGCAAGTGTCCGTTTATGGTGTCAGTGCTCTCTATTGTGTGAGAAAGGGCCCGCCAGGGGTTTGAAAGCGCCCGCATTTCTGACAATATTGCAATTACTTTCCGGAGATCGGAACCCGCAGGCGCTTACCGGCGTTTGTGTGGCCGGGACCCGGGGCGTCGTTACCGCGACGTCCTAACGCAGCATCACTGCAAGCATGTCCCGCTGGTGAAGCCTCTGGAGGATTCCGGCGCGGGTATGCGCCCTCCCTCCGAGCTTCCCGACCTGTGTTCGCCGTCGGCCACCTCCACGCGAACTTCGGGGCGCCTAAATACGGCGTCCGTTCCACAGGTAAACGCAACACCCTCCCGTTCCGCCGGTTTCCGGCGGGGTGAACGCTATTTTTAATTTCGAGGTAGCAATCGTGGAAATGTTATCCGGCGCGGAAATGGTGGTTCGCGCTCTGCAAGACGAGGGAGTGGAGTACATCTTCGGGTATCCCGGGGGCGCGGTACTGCACATCTATGACGCGTTGTTCCAGCAGGACACAGTCAATCACATTCTGGTGCGCCACGAGCAGGCCGCCACGCACGCCGCGGACGGTTATGCCCGCTCCACCGGCAAGCCCGGCGTGGTGCTGGTGACCTCCGGCCCCGGCGCGACCAACGCCATCACCGGCATCGCCACCGCCTTCATGGACTCCATCCCCATGGTGGTGCTCTCCGGTCAGGTGCGCTCGGACTGGATCGGCGACGACGCCTTCCAGGAAACCGACATGATCGGCCTGTCGCGGCCGATCGTGAAGCACAGCTTCATGGTCCGTGACCCGAGCCAGATCCCGGAGATGGTCAAAAAGGCCTTCTACATCGCCAGCACCGGCCGGCCCGGCCCGGTGCTGATCGATATTCCCAAGGACCATACGGCGCCCAACAAGACCTTCCCGTACGAGTACCCCAAGAAGGTCAAGATGCGCTCCTACATGCCGGTCTCCCGGGGACACTCCGGGCAGATCCGCAAGGCGGTGGACGAGCTGCTCAAGGCCAAGCGGCCGGTGATCTATTCCGGCGGTGGCGTGGTCCAGGGCGACGCCAGCGAGGCGCTCACCGCGGTGGCCCGCAAGCTCAACTACCCGGTCACCAACACGCTGATGGGGCTGGGCGCCTACCCGGGCACCGATGAGCAGTTCCTCGGCATGCTGGGCATGCACGGCACCTACGAAGCCAACATGTCGATGCACAACGCCGACGTGATTCTGGCCGCCGGCGCGCGCCTGGATGACCGCGTCACCAACGACGCCAAGAAATTCTGCCCGGGCGCCAAGATCATCCATATCGATATCGACCCGGCCAGCATCTCCAAGAACGTCACCGCCCACATCCCCATCGTCGGCCCGGTGAAACAGGTGCTGGAAGAAATGCTGTCGATGATCGACGAGCACGAGACCGGCCCGGACCACAAGAGCGTGGAACGCTGGTGGCAGGAAATCGCCGGCTGGCGGCAGGTGCACGGGCTGCGCTACGAGGTCAACGAGGACGGGCCGATGAAACCGCAGCAGGTGGTGCAGGCGCTCTACAAGGCCACCAACGGCGAGGCGTTCGTCACCTCCGACGTGGGCCAGCACCAGATGTTCGCCGCCCAGTACTATCTGTACGACCGGCCGCGTCAGTGGATCAACTCCGGCGGCCTGGGCACCATGGGCTTCGGCCTGCCGGCGGCCATGGGCGTGCAGTTCGCGCACCCGGACGCCGTGGTCGCCTGCGTCACCGGCGAAGGCTCCATCCAGATGAACATTCAGGAGCTGTCCACCTGTCTGCAGTACGGTCTGCCGATCAAGATCATCAACATTAACAACCAGGCCCTGGGCATGGTGCGTCAGTGGCAGGACATGCAGTACGGCGGCCGTCACAGCCAGTCGTACATGGAATCGCTGCCGGACTTCGTCAAGCTGGCGGAATCCTACGGGCACGTGGGCATGTTGGTGGATAAGTTCGAGGACCTGCAGCCGGCCATGGAAGAAGCCTTCGCGCTCAAGGACCGCCTGGTATTCATGGACATCTACGTGGACCCCACGGAACACGTTTACCCCATGCATATCGCCGACGGCACCATGCGGGACATGTGGCTGAGCAAGACGGAGCGCACCTGATGAGACGCATTATTTCGATTCTGATGGAAAACGAGCCGGGTGCGCTGTCCCGGGTGGTGGGGCTGTTCTCCCAGCGTGGCTATAACATCGAGACGCTGACGGTGGCGCCCACCGAGGACGACACCCTGTCCCGGCTGACCATGACCACCACAGGCGACGACAAAAAGATCGAGCAGATCACCAAGCACCTCAACAAGCTCATCGAGGTGGTCAAGCTGGTGGATCTCACCGAAGGCGCCCACATCGAGCGCGAGATCATGCTCATGAAGGTGAAGGCCACCGGCGCCCAGCGCGCCGAGGTCAAGCGCACCGTGGACATCTTCCGTGGCCAGATCGTGGACGTGACCAGCACCGTCTATACGGTGCAGCTCACCGGCACCACCGACAAGCTGGAGGCGTTCATCAACGCCATCGGCGAGGCGCAGGTACTGGAAGTGGTGCGCTCCGGCGTGTCCGGCATCTCCCGCGGCGAGAAAGTCCTCAGCCTCTGAGTCCGGCTTCCCCGTCCGACCCAAAGCCGCCCCGTTTCCCCGGGGCGGCTTTTTTTTGCGCCGGAACAGGGCGCCCTGGACGCGACTTGAATACTGTTCATCCGGACAGTGATATCGGGTGATCACAATAAAAGAGGGAAAGGCGAATGGACCGCAATGCGTTCTTCTGGCAAATCCAGGATGGCAAACTGCCGCAGCCCCGAGCCGCGGAAACACTGGGAATGCGGATCACCAGGGTGGACCCCGATGAAGGCGTGTTGGAGGCGGAGTTCGAGGGCAAGGAAGCCTTTCTTAACCCGGCGGGGAAAATACAGGGCGGCTTTTTGTCGGCGATGCTCGACGACACCATGGGGCCCGCGTTGGCCGCTCTGCTCAATGCCGGCGAGTTCGCGCCGACCCTCAACCTGAACGTCCAATTTCTGGCGCCGGCGGAGCAAGGAAAGCTGGAAGGCCGAGGCCGAATAGTGAAACGTGGTGGCGGTATCTGTTTTCTTTCCGGAGAGCTTACGCAACAGGGGCGATTGGTGGCGACAGCGACGGCCACCGCCGCGATCCGCAAGCTTTAGCCGCGACCGGAAACCGGTTAGCGCAGCTGCGACCAGAACGCCTGGATGACCGGATCGGTGAGGCGTTTTTCCAGGGTGAACAGGCCCACCTCATAGTCTTCCAGGGCCGGCTCCACCTCCAGGGGGCGGGTGCGTTCGGCCAGCGGGCTGTTCTCCAGCACGATGCGTGGCGCCACGCCCACCCCGAAGCCCAGGCTCACCATGCTGACAATGGCCTCGTTGCCGCTCACCTGGGCGTAAATCCGGGGGCTGACACCCAGGGCCCGGAACCACTGGTCCAGGCGCTGCCGGGACAGGCCTTCCTCGGAGAGAATCATGGGCACCTCGCGCCAGGCGTCGGCCCGGGCGGGGCCGGCCAGGGAGGACGCCAGGTCGGGCTGGTCGGCGGGGGCGATGAACAGCAGCGGGGAGCGCAGTATCGGCCGGAACGCCACGCCCCGGGGCAGGGTGTCCGGGCGCGCGCCGATGGCGATGTCCTCCCGGCCGGTGGTGACCCGCTCCACGGCCTGGGCCGGGTCGCCGGTGTGCAGCTTGATCTCGATGCCGGGGTAGTCGTTACGGAAACGGCTGAGGATGTCGTAGAGAAAGCTGTAGCTGGCGGTCACCGAGCAATACAGGCTCAGCTCGCCCTGCAGCACCCGGCTGCTCTCCTGCATGGAATGCCGCAGGCTGTCCCATTGGGCCAGGGCCTCGCGGGCGTACTGCTGAAAGCGCCGGCCTTCGCGGGTCAGGCTGACACTGCGGTTGTCGCGCAGGAACAAAGTGACGCCCAGCTCTTCCTCCAGTTGCCGAATGGTGCGGCTCACCGCCGAAGGGCTCATGTGGCAGCGGTCGCCGGCCCGGCCGAAATGCAGGGTGTCGGCGAGGGCCAGGAAGAGGCGAAGCGGGCGGGTATCCATGGGGCGTTCCCTGGTCGGCATTTCAATATTCGGGATACTGTGTTGCGAATATATCATTTTACGCAACGCGAGGCATGACCTAAGGTATCCGCCATTCGCTAACCGTCATTGGGATACAACCATGCAAGTGTACTACGACAAAGACTGCGACCTTTCCATCATCCAGGGTAAGAAAGTGGCCATTATCGGCTACGGTTCCCAGGGCCACGCCCACGCCAACAACCTGAAAGAGTCCGGTGTGGACGTCGTGGTGGCGCTGCGCGAAGGCTCCAGCTCCGCGGCCAAGGCGGAGGCCGCCGGCCTTACCGTGCAGGGCGTGCCGGAAGCGGTGAAGGCCGCCGACGTGGTGATGGTGCTGGCCCCGGACGAGTATCAGGCCGCCATTTACCAGAACGAGATCGAGCCAAACCTGAAGCAGGGCGCCACCCTGGCGTTCGCCCACGGCTTCTGCATTCACTACAACCAGATCGTGCCGCGCAAGGACCTGGACGTGATCATGATCGCGCCCAAGGCGCCGGGGCACACCGTGCGCACCGAGTTCACCCGTGGCGGCGGCATTCCGGACCTGGTGGCGATCTTCCAGGACGCCTCCGGCCAGGCCAAGGATCTGGCGCTGTCCTACGCCTGTGGTATCGGCGGCGGTCGCACCGGCATTATCGAAACCACCTTCAAGGACGAGACCGAAACCGATCTGTTCGGCGAGCAGGCGGTGCTGTGCGGCGGCACCGTGGAGCTGGTGAAGGCGGCGTTCGAAACCCTGACCGATGCGGGCTATGCCCCGGAAATGGCCTACTTCGAGTGCCTCCACGAGCTCAAGCTGATCGTCGACCTGATGTACGAGGGCGGCATCGCCAACATGAACTACTCCATTTCCAACAACGCCGAGTACGGTGAATACGTGACCGGCCCGGAAGTGATCAACGAGGAATCACGCGCCGCCATGCGTAATGCGCTCAAGCGCATCCAGACCGGCGAGTACGCGAAGATGTTCATCAACGAGGGCAACTCCAACTACCCGAGCATGACCGCCCGCCGCCGGCTTAATGCCGAGCACCCGATCGAGCAGGTGGGTGAAAAGCTGCGTGCCATGATGCCCTGGATCAAGGCCAACCAGATCGTCGACAAGAGCAAGAACTGATAGCGATCCCCGGGGCTGCCCCTGCGGGAGCGGCCCGGCTCGCACACGACGAACGCGCCCCCCGGGGCGCGTTTTTTGTGGGGCCACCGTCCTCGCGGGCCCCTGCGGGCCGTCGTAGGGGGGCGTCAAAAAATGCCCCGGGAAATTTTTTATGTTCGGGCCCTGAGTTAGACTAGCGGATTCATACTGACCGGCGAGGGATCATGGCCGAACACGACAAGACTCAAGAGCAGCCCCAGGCGCCCGACGCCTTCGAAGTGGTGGAAGCGGAACAGCGCACCGGCACCCGCCACAAAGGCGTCTACCTGCTGCCCAATCTGTTCACCACCGGCGCCTTGTTCGCCGGCTTCTACGCCATCGTGGCGGCGATGAACGGTCTGTTCGAAGCGGCGGCGGTGGGCATCATCGTTGCCGGCATCCTCGATGGCCTGGATGGCGGGGTCGCGCGTCTGACCAACACCCAGAGTAAATTCGGCGCCGAGTACGATTCACTCTCCGATTGCGTCGCCTTCGGCGTGGCGCCGGGGCTGGTGGCCTATTCCTGGGCGCTCACCGAGTTGGGCAAGTTCGGCTGGATGGCCGCCTTCATCTACCTCGCCTGCGCCGCTCTGCGCCTGGCCCGCTTCAATGTGCAGGCGGAAAGCACGGATAAGCGCTTTTTCATCGGCCTGCCCAGCCCCACCGGCGCCGGGCTGGTGGCGACCATGGTGTGGCTGGGGGCGAGCCGCGGTATCGACGGCAACGAGGTCTCCTGGCTGGTGGCGCTGGTGGTGGCCGGCGCCGGCCTGCTTATGGTGTCCTCGGTGCGCTACCACTCCTTCAAGGAGTTTCATATTGGGCGGGTGCCGTTCAAGGTGCTGCTCGGGGTGATCGTGGCCTTCGCCATTGTCTTCCTGGACCCGCCCCTGGTGCTTCTCACCGTGGCGGTGGTGTATGTCGCCGTGGGGTTGCTGCTGAGTCTCTGGCGGCTGCGAAAGGGCCCGTCATCAGCGTGAAGAAAAGAAGGCGCCCTCGGGCGCCTTTTTGCTGCTCCCGCCCCGGTCCCAGGGGGATTCTTTTTTTGCCTGGTTGGTTCTTGATCAGGGGTGCCAAGTCTTTGTTTTTCCTGGATTTATTGTTGTTGCTTTTGCGGGGGCAACCAGTCTCCGCTCAAAAGGTGACCGTTTGATAAAGAACTCATGAAAAAAGTGTTGACGGGTCACCGCAAATCTCTAGAATGCGCCCCCACAACGACGGCACACGGCGACACGCCAAGGGCCGGTCGGGAAGCGAAACGCTTCCAACGTTCTTTAACAATCAGGCAAGCAAACGTGTGGGACCTGTTTGGAGTAGGTATCTCAA
>CAZKWA010000025.1:0-40828 GCA_964556345.1 uncultured Alcanivorax sp. | reverse complement strand
TCTCTGGAATCCTGCCGGCCGGCTTTGCCGGCCTTTCGCGGGCGGGGCCCGCTCCTACAAGCCCGTTCGCGCTAGGCGTCATCGGCCAGTTCGTGAACCCAGATCAGGGTGCCCGCGATCACCGCCACGGGCATGATCACCAGGTTGACCAGCGGCAGCATGGTCAGGCCGAGCACCACGGAGCCGAAGGTGAGCACCATCCAGCGTTTGGTCTTGAGCCGCTCCAGCATCACCGTGAAGGGCACCTGGCGGTTGTCGGCGGCGAAGTCGATGTACTGCATGCCGAGCAGCCAGCCGGACCACAGGAACCAGACCGTGGACGCCAGCACGTTGACCACCGGGATGAAGTAGATCACCAGCACCACGAACAGAATCAGCACCGCCCGCCACAGCCAGTACCAGGTTTTGCGCAGTTCCCGTTTGAACACCCGCACGGTCATGGCGGGGATCGATTCCTCCGGCATCGGCCGGCCGGTGGCGCCGATGTCCACCTTCTCCGCCAGGAAGCCCATGAAGGGCGCGGCGATCAGCTGCACGCCCAGGGTGAAGACGCTGGCGAACAGGCCCAGCAGCACGATCCACACCAGCACCACGGCGGCGCCCACCAGAAAATCCACCGCCGGGTTGAGGAAGCTCCAGGTGCCGCTGAACTCCCAGCCGGCGGCCAGGCCCGCCACCCAGCCGCTGATCCACTGGCCGAAGAAGTAGTAGAGCCCGCCGAACACCAACACATTGAAGATCATCGGAATGATCACGTAAGGCCGCAGGCCAGGGCTTTTCGCCAGGGCCAGGCCCTGCTTGAGGTAGTCGAGGGCGGCGGTGACTTGGGACACGGGGACCTCTTCAGTCGGCTTTCGGGTGAGCGGGGAGTGTAGCATCGCCACCGCGCCGCTCAATTGCACAATCTTTTACCTGATGGCGGCCCCGCGCCGGGCTTCACAGCTTGTTGACCCGCCCGGGTGGGGTTAGCGTCGAAGAGTCCTTCACTTCGTTCGAGTACGCCGTTCAAGGAGAGAATCATGGCGATCAATCACGCTGACTGCATCGAAGCCTGCAACCGCTGCGCCGCCTATTGCGATTTCTGCGCGGCCTCCTGTCTGCAGGAAGAAAACACCAAGATGATGGCGGAATGCATCCGCCTGGACATGCAATGCGCCGCGATCTGCCGCCTGGCCGCCGAATACATGGCCCAGGACAGTGAGTTCGCCGCCCAATTGTGTGGGCTGTGCGCGGAGGTCTGCAAAGCCTGCGGCGAGGAATGCGGCAAGCACGACCATGAACACTGCCGCGACTGCGCCGACGCCTGCGCCGAGTGCGTTCGCGAATGCAGCAGAATGGCGGCGTAACGCCGCTAGCGCATGAAGCCTTCTTCGCGGAGCTTGTGAATCTGGTCGCGGACCGCCGCCGCCTGCTCGAACTCCAGGTTCTTGGCGTGTTTCATCATTTCCGCTTCCAGCTTCTCGATGTCCTTGGCCACCTGCGCCGGTGAGCGGGCCATATAGGGCGCCTTGTCCTCGGCCACCTTGCGGGTGCGCTTGCGCTCGGGCTGGCCGGCGCCGGTGGTGTAGGCGTCGTCCATGATGTCGCGGACCATCTTCTTCAGGCCCTGCGGGGTGATGCCCTGTGCTTTGTTGTGCTCCACCTGCTTCTCGCGACGGCGCTCGGTTTCGTCGATGGCCCGGCGCATGGAGCCGGTGATCTTGTCGCCGTAGAGAATCGCCCGGCCGTTCATGTTACGGGCGGCGCGGCCGATGGTCTGGATCAATGAGCGGTCGGAGCGCAGGAAGCCCTCCTTGTCCGCGTCGAGAATCGCCACCAGCGCCACCTCGGGCATATCCAGGCCCTCGCGCAGCAGGTTGATGCCCACCAGCACGTCGAATTTGCCCAGCCGCAGGTCGCGGATAATCTCCACCCGCTCCACGGTGTCGATGTCCGAGTGCAGATAACGCACCTTGACGCCGTTCTCGTTGAGGTACTCGGTGAGGTCCTCGGCCATACGTTTGGTCAGGGTGGTGACCAGCACCCGCTCGCCTTTACCCACGCACTCGCGCACTTCGCCGAGCAGGTCGTCCACCTGGCTGCCGGCGGGCCGCACTTCCAGGGCCGGGTCGATCAGGCCGGTGGGGCGCACCACCTGCTCCACCACCTGGCCGGCGTGCGCCTGCTCATAGGGGCCTGGCGTGGCGGAGACGAACACCATCTGCGGCGCCAGCCGCTCCCACTCCTCGAATTTGAGCGGCCGGTTGTCCATCGCCGAGGGCAGCCGGAAGCCGAATTCCACCAGGGTTTCCTTGCGCGAGCGGTCGCCTTTGTACATGCCGCCGAGCTGCGGGATGGTGACATGGGATTCGTCCACGATCAGCAAGGCGTCCTCGGGCAGGTAGTCGAACAGCGTGGGCGGCGCCTCGCCGGGCCGGCGCCCGGAAAACAGCCGCGAGTAGTTCTCCACGCCGTTGCAGTAGCCCAGCTCCTGGAGCATCTCGATGTCGAAACGGGTGCGCTGCTCCAGCCGCTGGGCTTCCACCAGCTTGTTGTTTTCCTTGAGCTGCTTGAGGCGTTCCTGCAGCTCCTCCTTGATCATCTCGATGGCCGCCAGCACCGTGTCCCGGGGCGTCACATAGTGGCTCTTGGGGTAGATGGTGATGCGCCCCACCCGCTTGATCACCTCGCCAGTGAGCGGATCGAAGATGCTGATGTCCTCGATCTCGTCGTCGAACAGCTCGATGCGCACCGCCTCTTTCTCTTCCTCGGCGGGGAAAATATCGATCACGTCGCCGCGCACCCGGTAGGTGGCGCGGCGGAAATCCATCTCGTTGCGGGTGTACTGCAGCTCCGCCAGCCGGCGCAGCAGGTCGCGCTGGTCGATGTGGTCGCCGCGCACCAGGTGCAGCACCATGGCGTGGTAGCTGGCCGGGTCGCCCAGGCCGTAAATCGCCGACACGGTGGCCACGATAATGGTGTCGCGGCGCTCCAGAATCGCCTTGGTGGCGGACAGCCGCATCTGCTCAATGTGCTCGTTCACCGAGGCGTCCTTCTCGATGAAGGTGTCCGAGCTGGGGACATAGGCTTCCGGCTGGTAGTAATCGTAGTAGGACACGAAATACTCCACCGCGTTCTCCGGGAAGAACTCCTTGAACTCCCCGTAGAGCTGGGCCGCCAGGGTCTTGTTGGGCGCCAGAATCAGGGTGGGCCGCTGCACCGCCTGGATCACGTTGGCCATGGTGAAGGTCTTGCCGGAGCCGGTCACGCCCAGCAGCGTCTGATGGCCGAGGCCGTCGCCGATGCCTTCGATCAGACCGGCGATCGCGGTGGGCTGGTCGCCGGCCGGCTGGTACTCGGAGTGCAGTTTGAACGCGGTGTCTGACATTTCAGCTTGGTCCCGAATGCGGTAGTATTGGCCCCCCTACCCGCGCCACAAGCGCGGCCCCAACTCATTAGAGAAATGAGGAGTGCATGTCCGATATCAACCTCTCCGACCGCGTACAGCGCATCAAACCTTCCCCCACTCTGGCGATTACTTCCAAAGCAGCGGAATTACGCGCCCAGGGCAAGGACATTATTGGATTGGGTGCGGGCGAGCCGGACTTCGATACGCCGGATCATATCAAACAGGCCGCCATTGAGGCGATCAACGCCGGTAAAACCAAGTATACCCCGGTGGACGGCACTCCCGGCCTCAAAAAAGCCGTGATCGACAAGTTCAAACGCGAAAACGGCCTGGACTACGAAGCCGGCCAGATCCTGGTCTCCAGCGGCGGCAAGCAGAGCTTCTTCAACATGGCCCTGGCGCTGCTCAACGACGGCGACGAAGCGATCATCCCGGCGCCCTACTGGGTCAGCTACCCGGACATGGTGAAAGTGGCCGGCGGCGTCCCGGTGATCCTGGAAACCGACCTGGACAGCCGCTTCAAGATCACCCCGCAGCAGCTGGAACAGGCGATCACGCCGAAAACCCGCCTGTTCGTGATCAACAGCCCCTCCAACCCGTCCGGCATGGCCTACTCCAAAGACGAGTTGGCCGCCCTCGGCGAGGTGCTCAAGAAGCACCCGGACATCGTGGTCGCCACCGACGACATGTACGAGCACATCCTGTGGACCGGCCAGCCGTTCGTGAACATCGTCAACGCCTGCCCGGAGCTTTACGACCGCACCGTGGTCATGAACGGCGTCTCCAAGGCCTACTCCATGACCGGCTGGCGGATCGGCTACGCCGGCGGCCCGCAGAAGCTGATCGCGGCCATGAAGAAGGTGCAGAGCCAGAGCACCTCCAACCCGGCCTCGATCAGCCAGGCCGCCGCCGAAGCGGCCCTGGCCGGCGACCAGCAGTGCGTGCGTGACATGGTCAAAGCCTTCAAGGAACGCCACGACTATGTGGTGGACGCCCTGAACAAGCTGCCCGGCGTCACCTGCGCGCCCAGCGACGGCACTTTCTATGCCTTCCCGGACTTCTCCGGCGCCATCGCCGAGATGGACGGCGTGGAAAGCTGCACCGACCTGGCCGCCCAGCTGCTGGAAACCGCCGAAGTGGCCCTGGTCCCCGGCTCCGCCTTCGGCGCCCCGGGCTGTCTGCGCCTGTCCTTCGCGGTGGGCATGGACACCCTCACCGAGGCGATCCGCCGTATCGAGAAAGCCCTGAGCAAATAAGCAGCAAACAGGCCCCGGGAGGTTGACGCCCCCCGGGACCGACACTAAGATACGCGCCTTAAGTTATTCCGCCTTAGCTCAGTTGGTAGAGCAGCTGACTGTTAATCAGCATGTCGCTGGTTCGAGCCCAGCAGGCGGAGCCAATTAGAAGGGGCCTATCCAAGCGGGTAGGCCCCTTTTCTTTGCCTGCTGATTGGCGTCATCGCTCGCTGACCAGCGCTTCGATGCCGGTAATCAGCAGCCCGTCCGGCGTCACCCTCACCTGCATCCGAACACGGCCATCCCTATGCAACGTTTGCCCAAACAGCCGGTACCTTTCCGTCTGCGTGAAGTGCACCGTGTGCACGTCGGCGTCGGCGCTGTGCGTCACGTCGGAAAGGCTGTAAGTCGCCTCCTCTGAGAAACGCCACAGGGCCCGCAGCTGCTGAAGGTGTTCATCCTCTGTCAAGGTGACCGCCAGCGGCTCGGCCCCAGGCTGTTCGAGCAACAGGCGCACCTCGGCGTCAGGCGCAAAGAGGCTGGAAAGAGCCCTCGCATTCTGTTGCTGAAGAGCGTCTTCATAATGCTCCAGCAGCACTTCCGGCTTTGGGGAGGCGACCGCGAACGAAGCGAGCGCGGCCAGGCCAAGGGTTAGAAATCGATACAGGAACGTACTCACCAGGGCACCTCCGAACTGCATTCGCCGCGCTCGGGAGAGACCTTACAGCGGGCCTTCTTCATCCAGCGCATCATGTCCTTGTCGTAGACCCCCGCTTCGATCAGGAAAAGCCGGGATTCGTTCATCATCTCCACGTAGCGTTGCCTGTCCTTGTCGGGTGGCGGATAGAGAAACAGAATGTCGTCCTCCGCCGCGCGCACCAAGCTCATGGCACGGTCGTACTGATCAGCGAAGAAGCGTCGTGACTTCTGCATGAACGCGTCACTGAACTGGTCGTGTCGCACCACCAGTTGCATGGTGAGCTGGACGGTGGGCAGCTTGAGCACCAGGCCACGCGCGCCCACGCCGCGATAGAGCTCCAGTGGCAGATAAGCCGCCGCGGGCGCGGCAACGATATCGACCACGTTGTTGTTGAACTTGGTGGAGAAATTCGTGACGTCCGACCGCACCGGTCTGGCGCCCACCTGTTCGGCCATAAGGATCTGGGCCCGGTCGTTATCGAACACCGCCATGCGCTTTCCCGCAATGTCATTAACGCTGGTGATCCGGCGGTCCTTGAGGAACAGGTAGGCAGCGCCCAGCGGTAAGAGGCCGGCGGTTTCCCAGGCGCCGTGACGCATCGATGGCGCCAGCTCCGGGTGCGCCGTCAATTCGATCAGCACGCGCAGGCTCTCGTAGTCGTGCAACCCGCCGATGGCATCGACGCTCCCGGTAAACGGCACGAACTGCCGCGCCTTGATGCCGGTCATCAGCAGACCGTCACAAAGCCCCGCCTTGAAGTCCTCGCCGGCGACGCGCTCGTCGGTAAAGGCACGAAGTGAAAGGTCCTCGCCCCAGCCCGAGGCGGCAATCCTATAGTCCGTCATCAGCTCCCAGAGCTCGCCCTGAGCACCGATGAGACTGAACACGCAAAGTTTTTTAGCCGCCGTTATACCCGGCACGCAAAGTATCAGGATAAGCAATAGACGCAGCATGGGTCCGCCCTCAGTTATGGGTGCCGGCGACATCGAGTGTCACCAGACCTTCGGTACCGAGTCGCTCGAGGATGCGCTGCCCGGCGCGCCTAAGGGGTTTTGCCACGGGTGGCAGGTGCTGCAGCCGCCCGTAACCGGAGAAAACAAAACACAGCGCGTTCAGCATGCGTTCTCCCCACGCGCTGGCGGGCACGCCGTAGGCGTCCGCCATCCGGTCACCGAGCATTCGGCGAAAAAGCGCCAGTTGAAGACCGTCGGGGATACGGGACGTGGGGTGCTGGCTGGCGAGCCCGCTGATCAGGGCGGCCATCACCGACTTCGCGGTCTCGTCAGGGGCAAAAAACAAGCTGGTAACGTGCAGATCGAACTCATCCTGCTCCGCCTGCGTGCTACCGAGCAGCACCTCCGGTACGCCCAGCAGACGCGTCACATAGCGCCAGATCATGCAGTGGCCCTCCGCCTCCTCGGCGGTATACCGCGCCCCCAGCCTGCCCAGGCAGCCGAGCAGATGCGTCCCGAAGAAGGCCGGCCCCGCGGCTGTCGCCAGCTGGCTGACCGGAACCCCGTGGTTGGGAACATCCCAGCCCTTTTCGATCAGATGCAGCCGCACCAGGGCATGCACCAGACGGACCTGAAGGCAGGCCTCCCACATGGGCCGTCCTGGCGCCAGATCGTTGCTGTTACAGACGCCGAAGAAGAGCGTGGCGGATTCGTTCAGGCGGCGGGTGATGTTGGCTTCCATGCGCCCGGTCCCGGCGAAGACAGCGGCGGCATCCGGGTGGGCGAAGGTCAGCGGCAGGCCGCCATAGGTCAGGGCCAGGATCATCATGGGAAAGTGACGCTGAACCATGCCGCCGCCGCGGCGCATCAGATCGAAGTCGACCCACTCCGGGACCGCCTGCATGTCGGCGATCAGGGCGGCGCAGTGCCTGTCCCCGGCCTCGGCGAGCTCCCGGACCCGCCGTGCGGGATGGGCGAAGGAGCCACCTTGCGCACGCAATGCCTCTACCGCCTTTTCCGCCAACTCGTCGCCGCGGTAGTGCCAGTCCATGTGGCTGAAGGCCCATTCAGCCAGACTCTCCGCATCAGGCTGCTGGCCGTTGAGGGGTATCGGCTTCAGCTCGGCCAGGTAAGCCAGCAGCAGCTGCGGGTCCTGCGCGTAGAACGGCGTGCTCTCCATGGGATGCTCCCTGCGTTGTTGTTTTCCTGAAGGAGATTGGCAGGTTTCCATGATTCATTCAACCTGTTGAGTATTCATCTGATTGAATCAACCTGTACCATAGCACCAGACAAGGGAGGAAGGGTTATGTCATTGCGTCAGGTTCTGCTGGTCTATCTCGCCAGCGGCGGGTCGTCGGGGTACGACGTGGTAAAGGGGTTCCAGCACACGTACGGCTACCTCTGGAACGCCAGCTTTCAGCAGATCTACCGTGACCTGCGTAAGCTGCATGAGGAGGGATTGCTGGAGTGCGAGACGCTGGATAACGCCCCCCGCCCGCCGCGCAAGGTGTATCACCTGAACCAGGCCGGCTGGGCGGCAATGCAGGAATGGCTGGCGCAACCGGCGCCGATACCGAAACTCAACGACGCCTTCATGGTGAAAGTGGCCGCCGTGCACCTTCAGAACCCCGACGTGCTGGCGGCGGAGCTGGCCCAGCGGCGGGCGCATTACCGTGAGGCGCTGACACACCTGCGCAAAAAAAGGGCGGTTTTCGAGTCGCTCCCACCGGCGGTACTGGAGAAATTCCTTGGCGTGTTCCTCACGCTCAAACGGGGCATTTCGGTGTTGGAGTCCTGGCTGGACTGGTCCGACGAAGTGGCCGACATGCTGGCGGCCAGGAAGTGGATGGAGGTGACGCCCGAGGAACTCAGGCTGTTCCTGGACACGGTGCAAGGGGACGGGCTGCCGCACTGGGATTAGGGCATCCCCAAGTCACTAAAAGGTCATGAATCAGCCCTATTGTGCTCTCTTCTTTGTTTCGGGCATCCGCCCTTTTCGTTTGGAGAGCTATTCATGCACTTTCGCCCTGACCTTCCTGTTTCCCGCCGCCTGCGATGGTCCCTGCTGGCCTGCGCCGTGGCGTTGAGCGCCTGCGGCGGCGACAGCGACAACGACCCGGTAAGCGACCCGGAAACACCGCCGGTGGCGCAGACCGGCGCCTGGACCCATGGCGATCTGCACGTGCACACCTACCAATCCGACGACGCCCAGGTGTCCCTGGAAAGCGTGCTCGACGACGGCTTCGAGCGCTACGAGCTGGACTGGATGGCGCTCTCCAACCACCTGCGCCTGTCCGGTCGGGACCATACCGGCACCGCGCTTGAGGGCGGCAGCATTCCGTTCTCCCGGGGTCTGGTGGACTTCGAGAAGCCCTATGTGGAGCAGGCCCAGGCGGAAGGCCGCTACGCCGGCAAGACCGTCTTTTCCACCGTGGAGTGGGACATGCCCACCCACGACCATGTGAACATCGGCATCGGCATGGAAGACCCCTACGGCGAAGACAGCCTGCGCGCGGTGGCGGAATTCGAGTACCTGTTTACCAACCGTGATCCGGCGTTGTTCGATCCGGCTCTGGTAGCCTCCCTGGAGGACGAGACCCGCGCCTACCAGACCCACGAAGACGCCATGAAGGCGCTGGCTTGGTTGCGCGACAACCACCCGGACAGCTATATGCTGCTCAACCACCCCAACCGCTATATGAACAAGTACAGCACCGCCCAGCTCCGCGAGATGCACGACCTGGCGCCGGAGATCTTCTTCAGCATCGAAGGCATGGTGGGCAACCAGATGGAGCCGGACCGGGGCGGTTACGTGGAGGCCTACACCGACGCCAACCTGACCTCGCGCACCTACGGCGGCACCGACTACATCGTCTCCAAGCTGGGCGGCCCCTGGGACGCGCTGCTCGGCGAGGGGCGCCGGATCTGGAACCTGGCCAACTCCGATTACCACTTCACCACCGCCCAGGGCCGCTACAGCAGCGGCTACGCGCCCGGTGAATACGCCAAGACCTACGTGTGGCTGGAAGACGACGCCCGCGCCCCGGCGGACCTGCTGGCGGCCCTGCGCGGCGGTCGTCTGTTCGGGGTGTTCGGTGATCTGATCGACGCCCTGGAGTTCAAAGCCCGGGGCCGGGGCGACGCGGTACACATGGGCGGCGAGCTGCAGGCCAGCCAGGGGGAACAGGTCACCGTGACCATTCGTTTCCGCAGCCCCGAGCGCAACAACTACGAGTACCCGCTGGAAAGCGGCCACCTGGTGAACGCCCGCCCGGTGGTGGACCATGTGGACCTGATCGTCGGCGACGTGGGCGAACCGGCCGAGCCCGGCACCGAGCAATGCCAGTCCTCGGAGAACCCCAGCACCCGGGTGCTGGCGCGCTTCAACCGCAACGACTGGCGCGTCGACGAGGACGGCTTCGCGGCGATCACCCACACGCTCACCGTCACCGGCGATCAGTACCTGCGCCTGCGCGGCACCAACGTGAGTGTGGAAACCGCCGGAGAGACCGTGGACGGCGAACCGCTGCCGGATCAGAAGGTGGACTTCGCCAACGACGCCGCCCGCTTCGACGCCATCAACGCGCGTAACTACAACGATCTGTGGTTCTACTCCAACCCGATCTTTGTGAGTTTGGCGGAGTAGTTAGGGCTCTGGGATCCTGCCGGCCGGCGTTGCCGGCCTTTCGCGGGCGGGGCCCGCTCCCACAAGCCCGCTCCCACAAGTCAGCCGCGATAACCGTTCGGGTTCTCGCTCTGCCAGCGCCAGTGGTCGGCGCACATGGCGTCGATGCCACGCTTCGCCTCCCAGCCCAGCACCTTCCTGGCGTGGGCCGGGTCGGCGTAGCAGGACGCCACGTCGCCGGGCCGGCGCTCGACGATCTGATAGCGCACTTCGCGGCCGGAGGCGGCGGCGAAGGCGCGCACCATTTCCAGCACGCTGTAGCCGCGTCCGGTGCCCAGGTTGGTGGTGATCAGCCCGCCGTCGCGACCCAGGGCTTCCAGCGCCGCCAGGTGGCCTTCAGCGAGGTCCATGACGTGGATGTAATCGCGCACGCCGGTGCCGTCCGGGGTGTCGTAGTCGTCGCCGAACACCCGCAGCTGTTCCCGTTTACCCACGGCCACCTGGGCCACATAGGGCATCAGGTTGTTGGGCTCGCCGTTGGGGTCTTCGCCGATGCGGCCGCTCTCGTGGGCGCCCACCGGATTGAAGTAACGCAGCACCGCCAGCGACCAGCGCGGGTCGGCGCGGTACAGATCCCGCAGCATGTCCTCGATGTGCAGCTTGGTGGCACCATAGGGGTTGGTGGCGCTGAGCGGAAAGTCCTCGCGGATCGGCACCGAGGCCGGGTCGCCGTACACCGTGGCCGAGGAGCTGAACACCAGCTTGCGCACCCCGGCGCGGTCCATCGCTTCCAGCAGGCGCAGCGAGCCGGTCACGTTGCAGTCGTAGTAGCGCAGCGGCTGGGCCACGGATTCGCCCACCGCCTTGAGGCCGGCGAAATGGATCACCGAATCAACGCGGTGCGCCTGGAAGAGCCGGTCCAGCAGCGTGGCGTCGCGGATGTCCCCTTCCACGAACTCCGCCCGCTTGCCGGTGATCGCCGCCACCCGCTCCAGGGATTCGCGACTGCTGTTGCTCAGGTTGTCCAGCACCAGCACCCGGTGCCCCGCCTCAAGCAGCAACAATACCGTGTGCGAGCCGATGTAGCCGGCGCCGCCGGTAACCAGAACCGTCTCCATTGCGTGTCCTTTCCGCTTTCAAATGTGGGGCCATTGTAGGCGGATTGGTGGCCCGGCGGGTAGGCACGACCTGTGGGAGCGGGCCCGGCCCGCTCCCACAGCCGCTCCCACAAGCCCGCGCCTACAGGTCGGCGTGGGCGAAAAACTCGGCGGGCGGGCCGGGGTAGCGGCTGAGCAGGCCGAGCAGGCGGGCGGCGGCCAGGGTGGCGTCGCCGAAGCCGTAGCACTCTTCGCCGAAGAACAGGGGGCTGCCGGCGCCGCCGGCTTTCAGCAGCAGGTCCGGGTAGACCAGCTCGCCGTCGGGCAGCACCACGCCCAGGCGGTCGCCATCGCCGTCGAAGGCCAGGCCCAGGTCGGCGTTCACGTCGCGCACCGTCACCCGCAGGTCGTGCAGGGTGTCCGGGTCCGCCGGATCCGGTGTGTGGTGGGGGAAATGTCCGTCCACTTCGAGGAACAGCGGCACCACGTCGCAGCCCATCAGCATCAGGGCCTCGGGAGCGGCGACGGCGGCCGCGCCGTTGCCGCAGTCCACCACCACCTTCATGGGCCGGCTCAGCTCGTGGCGGCGCTGCATGGCGTTCAGATAGGCCGGCAGGACGTCGCGGTGCTCATGGCCGCCGTCACCGTCGCTGAAACGGTGCTCGCGAATCCGTTCGCGCAGCGCCGCCAGTCCGGCCCCGCCCAGAGCGTTGCCACCGATCACGAACTTGAAGCCGTTATAGTCCGACGGATGGTGGCTGCCGGTGACCATCACCCCGGCGTCCACGTCCTCGTAGTGATGGGTGGCGAAGTACAGCACCGGCGTCGGCACCAGGCCCAGATCGATGACATCACAGCCGCCGGCGCGCAGGCCTTCGGCCACCGCCTCCGCCAGCGCCGGCGAGGACAGACGCCCGTCGCGGCCCAGCAGCACCCGGTCGGCGCCCTCGGCGCGCACCTGGGCGCTCATGGCCCGGCCGATCAGACGGGCGCCGTCCAGGGTCAGGCTGTCGCCGTAAAGGCCGCGCACATCGTGGCGCCGGAAGACCTCATCGGGCACCGCTTCGGGCCAGGCCTCGGAAACCGCAACGCTCATAATCGAATCCTTTCGCAATGGCTGAAGGGGCCATTGTCCAATTCCCCGCCGCCAAGAACGGGAACCGGCCCACAAACCGGTCCGATTTTGCAATTTTCCCGATGGAAGGTCGTAGGGCGCGTTTCAGAGGCGCCTTAGCCGACGGCGTCGATCGCCTCGCGGATGGCGGTCTCGAACCGGGCGCGGATGCGGTCCAACGCCTGCTGATCGCGCGCCTCGTAGCGCGTCACCAGCTTAGGCGAGGTGTTGGAAGCGCGGCACAGGCCCCAGCCGTCTTCGTAATCCATGCGGATGCCGTCCAGCACGGTGCGCGCGCCCTCGCCCCACGCCACCTCGTTCTGCAGGTGCTCGACGATGCGGAATTTGTTCTCTTCGGTGACCTCGATGGGGATTTCCGGGGTGGTGCACAGCGCCGGGAAGCGGCCGAAGAACGCCTCCGCGTCCTGGTCCTGGCGGCCCAGCACGTCCAGCAGGCGCACCGCCGCCAGCAGGCCGTCGTCGAAGCCGTACCAGTTTTCGCCGAAAAAGATGTGCCCGCTCATCTCGCCGGCCAGCAAGGCGCCGGTTTCCTTCATGCGCGCTTTGATCAGCGAATGGCCGGTGCGCCACATTTCCGGCTCGCCGCCGGCGGCGCGGATCACTTCGAACAGGGCGCCGGTGCACTTCACGTCGAAGATCACCTTGGCGCCGGGGTGCCGGGACACCATGTCCTCGGCCAGGGCCATCAACAGGATATCCGGATAGATCACCGTGCCGTTGGGCAGAATCACGCCCAACCGGTCGCCGTCGCCGTCGAAGGCCAGGCCCAGGTCGGCGCCCTCTTCCGCCACCACGCGCATCAGGTCGCGCAGATTTTCCGGGTCACCCGGGTCGGGGTGGTGGTTGGGGAAGGTGCCGTCCACCGCGTCGAACAGCGGCACCACCTCATAGCCGATCTCGCTCAAGGCGCGCGGGGCGATCACGCCGGATACGCCGTTGCCACAATCCACCACCACCTTGAGCGGGCGCGGCGCGCTGTGGCGCTCCAGCAGCGCGTCCAGGTAGGCGGGCAGCACATCGCGCTGCTCGCGCCCGGCGGGGCTGTCGGCGTCGCTGAAATCCTGGTTCTGGACGCGCAGCTTGAGCGCCTGGATGGCGTCGCCGGACAGGGTGGTGCCGTTGATCACGATCTTGAAGCCGTTGTAGTCCGGTGGGTTGTGGCTGCCGGTCACCATCACTCCGGAATTAACACCCGGGTAATGCCAGGTGGCGAAGTACAGCACCGGCGTCGGCACCATGCCCAGGTCCACCACCGCGCAGCCGCTGGCCCGCACCCCCTCCGCCAGGGCGTCCAGCAGCGCCGGGCCGGACAAGCGGCCGTCGCGGGCCAGCGCCAGGGTGTCGCCACCCTGATGGCGCACCTCCGAGCCGATGGCGCGGCCGATCAGGCGCGCCGCGTCCAGGGTCAGGGTGTCTTCATAGATGCCGCGGATGTCGTAGGCGCGGAACAGGGAGTCGGAGAGTTGTGTCATGGCGGGTCCTTGTTGGCCTAAGGGGCGGTTTCGCCGCCCCGATTCGGGATGCGGGATCAAGCGCGAGCGTTGCCGTCTCGCCGGGTCACGAGCGGGCGCGGCGAACCAGGCCCCGGGTGGACGCGTCCAGCCCGTCCAGGCCGTCGCCGGTCTCCAGCACCGGTACCATGTCGCGGGCGATCACCTTGCCCATTTCCACGCCCCACTGATCGAAGGGGTTGATGCCCCACAGCACCGATTCCACGAACACCTTGTGCTCGTACAGCGCCACCAGGGCGCCCAGGCGGCGCGGCGAGAGTTCATCAAGCATCAGCGTGGTGCTGGGCTGGTTGCCCCGGTATTGCTTGAACGCCGGCTGGTCGCTCTGGTTAGCCGGCAGTGCCCCGCCGCCCAGCGCCAACAGCCGCGACTGGGCCAGGCAGTTGGCCAGCGTCAGCCGGTGCTGGCGCGACAACCGCTGGTGCTCGCCGCCGTCGCCTTCGCCGTTACGCGGCACATAGCGCCCGGCGACGATAAAATCGCAGGCCACCGGCTGGGTGCCCTGGTGCAGCAGCTGGTAGAACGCGTGCTGGGCGTTGGAGCCCACCTCGCCCCAGATCACCGGACAGGTGTGGTAGTCCACCGGCGTGCCGTCGCGGGTCACCGACTTGCCGTTGGATTCCATCTCCAGCTGTTCCAGATACGAGGGGAAATGCTTGAGCCGGCCGTCATAGGGCAGCACCGCGCGGGCGGTGATATCCAGGAAATTGATGTTCCAGACGTCCACCAGCCCGAGGATCACCGGCAGATTGTCGGCCAGCGGCGCCTCGCGGAAATGCACGTCCATGTCGCGGGCGCCTTCCAGCAGCGCCCGGAAGCCCTTCATGCCCACGGTCAGCGCGATCGGCAGGCCGATCGCCGACCACAGCGAGAAGCGGCCACCCACCCACTCCCAGAACAACAGCTGGTTGCAGGGGTGAATGCCCCACTCGCTCATTTTCTCCGGGTTGGCGGATACGCCCACGAAGTGGCAGCGCATCAGAGCCCGCTGCTGGTCCGGGAAGGCCCGCTCCAGCCAGGCCCGGGCGGTTTCCGCGTTGGCCAGGGTATCCAGGGTGGTGAAGGACTTGGAGGACACCACGATCAGGGTGGTGGCCGGGTTGAGGTCGTTCAGCAGCGGCGCGATCTGGCTGCCGTCCATGGACGACACGAAGTGCAGCTCCGGCCGGCGGCCGTGTTCGGGGCGGAAATCGGCGAGCGCGTAGGAGGCCATCAAGGGCCCCAGGTCGGACCCGCCCACGCCCACATTGACCACATCGGTGATGGCGTCGCCGTGGCAGCCGCGCCACTGGCCGCGCAGCACTTGATCGACGATCTCGCCCATGCGCGCCAGTTGCTCGTGCACCTCCGGCGCGGCGGCGGCCTGTTCGCGCAGGCGCCAGTGCAGTGCCGGACGCGCCTCGGTCCAGTTCACCTCGCGGCCCTCGAACAGGGCGCGGATCCAGCTTTCCAGATCACGGGCACGGGCCAGATCCAGCAGCAGGTCCAGGGTCTCCCGGGTCAGGCGCTGCTTGCTGTAGTCCACCAGCAGGCCACAGCACTCCCGGCTGAGCGTGTCGAAACGCCCGGCGTCCCCGGCGAACAGGTCCGCCAGGTGCCAATGGCGCGCCTCGGCGAGATGGTCCGCCAGGGCCTGGCGTACCGGTCGTTCCGCGGCGCTGAAGTGGTCGGGCAACATCCGGTCTTTCCTCTTCGTGTCGCTCGGTGGCGGGTCAGCCCCGACCGATACCGTGATACATCAAACCCTGGCCGCGCACATAATCGGGGTCATAAATATTACGACCGTCCAGAATCAGCGGCGTGCCCATGGCGTCGCGCAGGCGCGGCCAGTCCGGGCTCCAGTACAGTTTCCACTCGGTGACCAGCATCAGCGCGTCCGCCGAGGCCACCGCGTCGTAGGGGTCGTCGTGCAGCACCAGATCCGGGTGACCGCCGGCCCAGGCGTCCAATTCCGGCAACGCCAGAGGGTCGTGCACGTGCACCTGCACGTCCTGGGCCCACAGCGCCTCGATCAGTTTCAGCGCCGGGCCGTTATCCACCCGGTCGGAACCGGGCTTGAAAGCGGCGCCCCACAGCGCCACCCGGCGGCCGGCCACTTCACCCTCGAAGTGACGCCAGAAACGCCGGAACAGCACCTCTTTCTGGCGCTCGTTGATCTCCATCACCTGTTCCAACAGCTTGGCGCTCACTTCCTTGCTGCGCAGAGTGTCGGTGAGGCTCATCACGTCGCGGCTGAAGCCGGAGCCACCGAAACCGCAGCCGGCGTACAAATAGGCTTCACCGATGCGCGGGTCGGAGCCAACCCCCTGGCGCACCGTGTCGATGTCCACGTCGAGCTGCTCCGCCAGCAACGCCATGTCGTTCATATAGCTGAGCCGGGTGGCCAGCATGCCGCTGATCGCCAGCTTGGTGAATTCCGCCTCGCGCAAGCCCATCACCCGGATCACGTCGCGGCGCCGGTTGAACGGCCGCAGAATCTCGCGCATCAGGGTTTCCGCGTCCGGGTCGTCGCAGCCCAGCAGAATATGGTGCGGCCGAAGGAAGCTGTCGATGGCCACGCCCTCCTGCAGGGTCTCCGGCAGCGCCACCACCCGCGCCGGGCTGCGCGCCTCGGCGAGCCGCCGTTGCAGGGCCTCGCTGGTCCCCACCGGAAACACGCTCTGGTTGGCCAGCAACCCGCAGGCGCCGGACCCGACCAGCCAGTCGGCGATCTCCGCCGCCAGCGCCTGGGCACCGGGCTGTAGCGCCAGGAACGCCACCGGCGCCGCCGGGGCGCCGTTGAGAGTCATCGGCTCGCAGCGCAACCGCCCGGCGGCCCGCTGTTCAGCGAGCAAATCACCCAGCCCCGGCTCCCGGTAGGGCACCCGGTCCTCGCTCACCGCGTCCAGCACCCGCCCCTGGGGCATGAACCAGCAAACCTCATGGCCGCTCTGCGCCAAAGCGGCGGCGGTCACGGACGCGCAGAGCGTATCGCCGAACACATCAATGCGCATGGCTAGTCCCTACTCCCATCGCCTGACGGAACGGGCTTTGTGGGAGCGGGCCCTGCCCGCGAAAGGCCGGCATCGCCGGCCGGCGGGATACCAGAGGCGTCTGAAGAAGCGTCTTTAGAGAGGGCTCTGGGATCCTGCCGGTCGCTTTGCGACCTTTCGCGGGCAAGGCCCGCTCCCACAATATCCGCTCCGGCCAGGACTTCGGCGAGGGCCGGGTCTTTGGCGGCGTAGTGGAGGATCGCCTGGAGGTAGCCGGCCTTGCTGCCGCAGTCGAAGGTGCGGCCGTGCATGGCATAGGCTTCCACCGGCTCGCGGGCGATCAGATCGGCGATCGCGTCGGTGAGCTGAATCTCGCCGCCGGCGCCGGGGGCGGTATCCGCCAGCAACGCCATGATGCCGGCGGGCAGCACATAGCGGCCCACCACCGAAAGGTTGGACGGCGCGTCCTCGGGGCGCGGCTTTTCCACCACCGCGCGCATCGGCGCGCTTGCCCCCGGCGCCGGCGCCGGGCCGTCCAGCGCGGCGATACCGTATTGGTCGACCCGGTCATCGGGCACCGCTTCCACCATGATCTGCGCGGCGCCGCTCTCTTCGAAGCGACGCACCATGGCGGTGAGATCGTCCGGCCCGTCACCGGCATCCACCAGCACGTCCGGCAGAATCACCACGAACGGCTCATCCCCCACCAGCTGGTGGGCGGCGTGCACCGCGTGGCCCAGCCCCCGAGGCGGCCCCTGGCGCACGCTCACCACCTGCACACCCTCCGGCAAGGGGTGACGCACCTGCGCCAGCAACTCGGTTTTGCCCTTGGCGTCCAGTTGCGCTTCCAGCTCCGGGTGACCGTCGAAATAATTCTCCACCGCGCTCTTGCTGGCGTGGCTGACCAGAATGATTTCGGTGATGCCGGCGCGCACCGCTTCGTCCACCACATAGGCGATGGCGGGCCGGTCCACCACCGGCAGCATTTCCTTGGGAATCGATTTGGACGCCGGCAGCATGCGGGTGCCGAAGCCGGCCACGGGAATGACTGCTTTACGTATCACGGGGTCGTTTACCTCCTCGTCAGGGCCCGAAGCATGCCGCCGGAAATACCCGTTGTCGAGGTATCAGAGCGTGAGGGTATACAGAAAGTAGCACCCTGTGAATTGAGAGTGAATTCACATGCTGGCAGGCTCTTGCGCTTCGCGGAATGGACAGTAACGACAGGGACGTGGCCGGACCGCGAAGTATCGGGTGACTGTTTTCCTCATTTTCCGTCACTTCGAGCCGGGGCGCCCTCAGGGCGCCCTTTTTAATGGAGGCCCTTTCCTGAAGCCATCGGGCTGGCGGACGCCGCCACCGCGGCCGGTTCCTCACCGGCGTCGTGGCGCTGGAACACCGGTGGTGTCGCATCGTCTTCCTGGCGTGGCTGATAACCGTTCACGTAGCTGCGCAGGAGCGCCTTCAACGGCTCCGACTGGCCCCGGTCCAAGGCGGCCCGGAAGGCCTCCAGTGCGTTCGTCACGTCCTCTCCGGAGAGGGTTTCCTCATTGGCCTGCATGATCATTTCATGCTCGGTGCGCACGCTGGCGTCGCCGATCAGCAATTCCTCGAACAGCTTTTCTCCCGGCCGCAAACCACTGAAGACGATATCGATATCGCCGTCCGGGTTGCTCTCGTCGCGAACCGACAGCCCCATCAGCCGGATCATGGTCTGGGCCAGATCAAGAATCCGCACCGGCTCCCCCATGTCGAGCACGAACACTTCGCCGCCCTTGGCCATGGCCCCGGCCTGAATCACCAGTTGGGAGGCCTCCGGAATGGTCATGAAATAACGGACCACATTGGGGTGGGTCACGGTGACCGGCCCGCCCCGGCGGATCTGGTCGCGGAACAGCGGCACCACCGACCCCGAGGAGCCGAGTACGTTGCCGAAGCGGACAATGGAGAAGACCGTTTCGCTGCCGCGCGCGGCCATGGCCTGCAGCACCATTTCGGCGAACCGCTTGGTGGCGCCCATCACATTGGTGGGGCGCACCGCCTTGTCGGTGGAGACCAGGATAAAGTGCCGGACGCCGGCGGCTTCCGCGCCTTCGGCCGCGGCCAGGGTCCCGATGATGTTGTTGCGCACGCCCGCCGCCGGATTGTCCTCGACGATCGGCACATGTTTGTAGGCCGCCGCGTGGTAAAGCGTATCGATGCGGTTTTCCCGGCAAAGCCGCTGCACGTGGCCGCGATTGACCACCGAGCCCAGCATTGGAATCAGGGTGGTTTCGCGCCCGTTCGCCGCCACCAGGGCGCGCAGCTCCCGTTCGATGTCGTAGAGCGCCACTTCGCTTTGCTCAAGCAGCACCAGACGGGCCGGCGCCAATTTGACGATCTGACGGCACAGTTCCGAGCCGATGGAGCCGCCGGCGCCGGTCACCAGCACGTGTTTGCCACTGATGCAGCGGCTCAGCAGATCCAGCCTCGGCGGCACCGTGTCCCGCCCCAGCAGGTCCTCGATGGCCACGTCCTGAATCTCATCCAGACGGGCCCGGCCGCTGGCGATGTCGTTGAAGGTCGGCACGGTCTGCACACGAATATCCAGCTGCTCCAGCCAGTTCACCAGCGCCATGCGCCGGTGCCGGGGCAGCGTGGGCAACGCCAGCAGCACGGTTTTCAAGGAGCCTTGCTTTACCTTGGTTTGCAGCGCCTGGCGGTTGACCACCGGCACCCCGCACAGCAGCGAGCCCTGTTTGCCGGGGTCGTCGTCGACCACCACCACCGGGTTCAACTCGCGGCCGGACTGCAGCGCGGCGACCAGCTGAGCCCCGGCCTCACCGGCGCCGAATACCGCCACCGGCTCGCGGTTCAGGTAGCCGGCCATCACCCGGAACAGAAAACGCCGCGCCAGAAAACGGCTGGCGCCCAGATACATGGTGCCGAGAAGCCAGTAAATCACGAAGATGGAGCGCGGCACCTCGGCGGGCACCATGTAGGACATGGCCGCCAGGGTCACCACGGCGGCGCCCATGCCCGTGACGATGGACCAGGCCGCCTCGGAGCCCAGGTAGCGCACGATGGAGCGGTAGAAACCACAGACGTACAGCATCGCCACGCTGATCAGCGCGGCGATCGGAAACAACCAGGCGTCATTGATGGAAGGTTGCAGGGTGCTGAAGCGCAGCGCGTAAGCCCCCCACAACAACAACGGCAAAAATACGGCGTCGGCGACCATCATGATCGCGCGCTTTTGCCAACGGCTGCACTGGAGCACCCGCGAGACACCACGCTGAATCGCGCTTAAAGCCATTTTGACGTTTCCTTGTCAGCCCCTGATGTAAGGAGTCCATATTTTGGTGTGACCCTGGTCACATTACCACCTCGATATGTAACTATTTTGAAGGCTCGGCGCTTATCGTGATCCGATCCGTGAACCAGAGCAAACTTCAGAATACCGGCGCTAGGCCTCCGGTTCCGGTCGTCCGGCGTTGAAACGCACCGCCAACATAATCAACGGGGTGTAAGCGATCACCACCGCCAGCGGCCCGTCCAGCCACTCCAGAGCGACCAGGGTGGCCAGCGGCAACAACCAGAATACGTTGATGGCCAGCACCCGCAGGGTCACCGCGCGGTGTGAGCCGAAATGCCGGGACGCGTACTGGTAGGCGTGGGTACGGTGGGCTTCATACGCCTTCTCGCCGTTACACAGGCGGCGGATCAGGGTAAAAGTGGCGTCGATAATGAATACACCCATGAGAATCTGCCAGCTCCACAGCATTTCCGGCACCGGCCAGGCCGCGTGCAGGGACAAGGCGCCGATCATGAAGCCCAGGAAACCGCTGCCCGCGTCGCCCATGAAAATCCGCGCCGGCGGAAAATTCCAGACCAGGAAACCGGCCACCGAAGCGCACAACAACAACGGCAGCGCCATCAACCCGGTCTCGCCCAGCAACGCATAAATAAACACCGAGCCCAGACCCACGCTCAACGCCTGAACCCCGGCGATACCATCGATACCATCCATGAAATTATAGAGGTTGAGCATCCACACTAGGTAAAAAGCGGTAAAAATGTGCCCGGTCCAGCCAAAATCGATGTAGAAGCCGAACAACGTCACCGGCGCCAGGCCGTTCAACCAGTAAAGCAACCAGGCGGCGGCACCGAAATGTTTGAGCAGACGCCAGCGGGCCGCCACATGGCCGTGGTCGTCGAGCCAGCCGATCGCCGCGACCACCGCGCCGGATACCCAGAGCGCCAGCGCCGCCTGATAGGACAGCGCGCCCATCGCCGCCAGCACCGGCAGCCCGGCCAGGAACGTCAGCACCACGGCCACGCCGCCGCCACGGGGCGTCGGCACCTGGTGGGAGCTGCGCGCGTTGGGCACGTCGAGGATGCTGCGGGACACCGCGTAATGCCGCAGCATCCAGGTGCCGACAAACGAGCACAGGAAAACCAGCGGCAAAAGCCAGTACAGAAAGGCCATCAATGCGTCTCTTTATTCAAAAAATGTCGGGCGGTACGTCGCAGCGCCGTGTCCATATCGACCGGCGGCACCCACTCCAACGTTGTTGTTGTGTCGGTTATGTCCACCTGCAGGGAATCACACAGGCGCCGGGCCACGCTTCGTTTGCCGACCAGCGCGGCCAGCGCGGTGAGCAGAAAGACGGGAACCGGTATCAGCCGCGCCGGCCGGCCCAGGGCCCGGGCCACGGCGCGCAATAAGCCGCTGGTGGAAACGTCCTCGCCGTCGGCGGCCAGAAACACCCGGCCGGCGGCCTCGGGGTGGCCCAGGCAGAGGACCAGCAGATCCACCAGATTATCAATCGCCAGCAGGCTGCGGCGATTGTCCACGGCCCCCAGGGGCAGCGGAATCCCCCGGTGCATCCAACGCAGCATACTATGGAAATTGGCCTTCACGCCCGGACCATAGATTAAAACCGGGCGCAGGATCACGACGTCCAGGCCGGTTTCACGGGCGAGCGCCAACAGGCCCTGCTCGGCTTCCGCCTTGGATATCCCATAAGCATCGGCCGGCGCCGGAATATCCTTAGCGGTAAAAGGCCGCCCCGCTTCGGTGGCCTCGCCGTTGACCTTGATCGAGCTGACAAAAAGAAACCGCCGCACGCCGGCCCGCGCTGCCTGGCGCGCCAGCGCCAGCGTGCCTTCGGTGTTGACGCGGCGGAACTCGGCGAGGGGATCGGCGGCGGGGTCGTCCATGATATGGGCGCGGGCGGCGCAGTGAATCACCGCGTCGGCGCCGTCCAGGGCGTCGCCGCAGTCCAGGTCCGGGCCCAGCTCACCGACCGACCGGCGCGTCACGCTGTCCGGCAGCTCGCCACCGGGGCCCCGGGTCAGCGCCGTTACGCCATGCCCCTCGGCCAGCAACCGCCGCAGCAGGACCGCGCCCACGAAGCCTGTGGCACCAGTCAGCACAACGTTCATGGTCAACGGGCTCCCTGTTTCGGCGACGCACTGGACAACAGATCCGTCGCCATGTCTTCCATAATCGCATCGCGGCGGAAACGGGCCACGAAATCCGGGCGCGGCCGGGTCACCGGCGTCAGCGCTTCGAACGACCGCACGGCCGCCTCCAGGTCACAGGGAGGAAAGACCGCCGCGTTATCAATCTGTTCCTCGACGAAACGCGCCGCGTAACCGGCCACGCCGGCCCAAACCGGTTTACCCAGGGCGGCGTATTCAAATAATTTCGAAGGCAGTACTTTTTTGAAGGCCGGGTAATCGTTCAGATGCAGAAACAGGATATCCGCCGAGCGGTACAGTTCGATCAAAGCGGCGCGGTTGACCGGATCCACCAGGGTGACGTTATCGCAGCCGGCCGCCTCCAGCGCCTGCTCCAGCTGGGCGCGCCGCCCGCCGTCGCCCACCAGTCGGAAATGCAGCCGCCCCCGGAAGCGCCGCGCCAGCCCCGGCACGATGGCGTGCAGGCCCTGCCCTTCGCCCATGTTGCCCGCGTACACCACATCGAGCACGCGGCCGGCCGTATCCGGCGCATCGGCGGCCCGCTCCCCGGCCGCCGGGGCGGCGTTGAGAAACTCGTCATCAATGCCGTTGCTGAACAACGACCAGTCCCGCCCCGGATACCG
Source organism: uncultured Alcanivorax sp. (assembly GCA_964556345.1). Taxonomy (GTDB): domain Bacteria; phylum Pseudomonadota; class Gammaproteobacteria; order Pseudomonadales; family Alcanivoracaceae; genus Alloalcanivorax. The sequence goes on along the minus strand of CAZKWA010000025.1, from coordinate 18,123 downwards.
GGCCTGGAAGTACGGCAAAAAGCCCGGCGACACCAGGTTGACCCGCCGCGCGGTGCGCACTGTCCAGCGCTCCAGCGCCGACAAAAAAGGCTTGATCGCCCAGGCCGCCCTGGCCGGCAACACGTCCTTCATGGTGTCCACGAAAATATCGCGGATATCCAGGTACAGCGGGGCCTTCAACCGGCGCGCCAGCAGCGCGCCCAGGGAACCGGTCATCAACCGCGAGGACGTGGCGTACACCAGGTCGTAGCGCTTGCCGGCGCACAGCGCCATGGCACCCCGGGCATAGGCCAGAAAGGCCTTGGACTGATCCACCATGCCGCTTTTGTGGGCCGGCAAGGCGACCCGATGCACGGTCAGGCGCGGATGCTCTTCCAGGGCCGGCGCCTCGCTGCTGAAGGTGCTGTAGCGGTTCGGCAGCGTGGTGATCACTTCGATGTGCGCGTGCGCCGGCAGCCGCTCCAGCAGCGCGCGTACCAGCGCCACCGACCGGAACGAGCCGGCGGACAGATCCGGCGGGTAGTAAAAGCTTAGAAAAAGCAGTCTCAAACGGCTCTCCCTTCTTGGTCGTCTTGCCAGACTATGAGGGTCTCCAGGGTCGCCTGCCCGGAAAACGCAGCGACGATACACTGGTTCGGCACCGAACCGCCAAACGTCGGGTGCCAGCTGGCCGGCTCGAGGGTCACCCGATCCGCGCCCCGGCATTGCACCTGGACAGCGCGGCCGGCGCCCAGCGACAGGACGAACCCCTCCCCGTGAGGACGCGCGTCGATGTCCGGATGCAGGTAAAAGCGGGCAACCGCCTGCCCGAAGGACCCGCTCACCCGGTCCAGGATCAGCAACTCGCCCGGACCGGCCCGCCATTCCCGGCAATGAATATTGCGGCCAGCGAGCCGCCGGTAGCCGTCATGGCAAGCGCTCACCGTGGCCTGTCCCGCTTCGTGTTGGAACGTTTTCACCCGGGGACGGGCGCGGCGCGCCACCCGGAAACCGGACCACACCTCGGAGGAGTCCTCGCCGTCCACCACCACGGTATTGTGGGCCGCCGTGCCCCGCTGGCGCAGACGCTCCTGGTCCACGCCGTAGCGGGAGGTGCCGGAATTCACCAGCACCCGGCGACCGAAAAGGCTCAATTCAAAAGAGAGCGTATCGGCATGGGCGTGGCCGGGCTGATAATCCGGCCCCACCGGCGCCAGGTCGAGCAAGGCCCGATGTCCCGGCCCCAGGTCGATGGCCGCATAGCCGCTGTCGGCGAAGTGGCCGGACGTCGGCTGTTCGAGCTGCCCGCCACCGGAAAGCCGGGCGTGGTAATCACGCAAGGCGGCCAGCGACGGCGCGATGCCGAAGGCGGCGTCATTGAAGAACGCAATATCGCCGTCCGGATGACGCAGTGCCGAGGACCAGCGCAGCCCCCGCTCCAGGACCGCCAGCCACGACGGCCGGCGTGACGACAGCTGGGATAGCCCGGCGCGTTCGGCCAGGTGGATCAGATCACACAGGTCCCAGAGCATCGCATCGTGGTACATCGGCGAGCGCTCGAAATGCCCGCCGTCGGCGAGAAACTGTTCGGGAATCTGCCGGTCGAGAATCGCCAGCCCGCGACGTAACCAGCGATCCGCGTCTCGCCCGGCCAGGTAGGCGCCGGCGAACACCAGCGCCTTGCCGTTGGCGAACAGATGGTTGCCCATGATCGGCCATTCGATCCGCCGGTCCAGCGCCCGCGCCTGGGTGGCGAGACTGTCCAGCCAGCGCGCCGGAACCGGTTCCGCGCGCGCGAACCATTTCACCAGGTTCACGATGCGCAACGACAACGGGTAAGGCTCCCAACCGTTACCCTCACAGGGCGGGTTGTCCTCAATCCAGCGGTCCACCAGAGCGGCGTTGAGCGCGCCCCGCCCGTCCGCGCCCACGGTGTTCAAATCGTTCAGATAGTGCAGGTTGTACAACCACAGTTTGCTGAAGCGCGGCGCATTCCAATCCGCCGCCGTGGCCACGTCGCCGGATACGCCGAGAAAACGGAAGTGGCGGCCGTCGCCGGTCGCCGGCTCGCCCCAGGGACAGGCGTCCAGGCTCAGCCCCCCGCGTGGCCGGGCGCCACGGGCCACCGGCACGCGCAGCGGCCGCAGCCGGTAATACACACGGAACCACAGCTGCCGCCACCGCAGGTAACGGACCGTGTGGAACAGCCGCGACAGCCGTTTCAAAGCGCGTCGCTCAGCCATGCTCGCACCACCGCGTGCCAGGTATAGTGATCCAGAGCGATACGGCGGGAATCCGCCGCCTGACTCAACGCCAGCGGATAATCAGAGGCGATGTCGCGAATAACGTCCGCAAACTGCTGCTCGGAACCGGCCTCGTAAAAACGGAACGCCGGTAACCGGCAGGCCTGCCGGCGCATGGAGCTGGAAGCCACCACCGGCAGCGCCAGGGCCGCGTATTCGAACAGTTTTACCGGGCTGGTGGCGCGAGCCATATCCGTGCCGGAGGAATGCACAATCAGAATCGGATTGGGAAGAGCCGCCAAATCCCGCACCAGTGAGCGCGGATCGAACACACCATGCGCCACGATGCCGGGGTGGGCCGGGGGCTCCTCGAAACCGAAAAGGTGAACACCGGAAATCACGCCTTCGTCGATCAAACGCCGCGCTGTGTCATAAAGCATTTCCCAATCGTAATAGGGCTGCTTGCGACCAAAATACACCAGACAAGGGGGCGCACCGGACGTCGCCCGGGGTTCGAATTCGGCCAGCCAGCGGGGCTGGAACCCATTGGGCATGACATGGGTGGCGCGGCATGGCCGGGACAAACCGCGAATACGGTCCATGGACACTTCGGACACCGTGATCAGGTTGAAAAACCGCGTGGTCAGCCAAACCGACAAGCGCACCAGACCGCGCGCCAGGGGATTGGCTGAATCCAGTCCGGTCAGGGAGTTCACCTCGAACCAGAAGCGCCGATTGAGAAGCAGAAACGGCAATAACAGAAACGGCAGCACCGGTCGCCAGCGCACCACCACCACACGGTGACGGCGCACTTCCTGGGTCGCGGTGATCAGCAATCGGGGCCACCAGGACCAGCCCGGGCGGCAGGACCGGAAGCGCAATGTCTCCGGCTTATCCATGAACGCCCCGGCACCGGGCCCCGACAACAGGGTGAGCGTTTTACCGCAAGCGGTGACCCCGGCCATGAAACCGATCGCGTGCCCCACCCGACCGCAGGGGCCCTCAGTGAAAAACTCCGGCGTGGTGAGCACATAAAGAACATCGTTTTGAGTCATGCTTTAATAAAACCTCCACGCCAGGCCCATCACCTTCATCGCCATACCGAGGGTGAAGAACGATACGATAATCTGAGTGAGTATCATGAAGCGGGGTGGTTCCAAAGGCCGCAGGCGTCCACCACCTTTTTGCTTTTCAGAGCCGCCGGGTCCAGCCGTCGAAACGACCGGTGCGCCACCAGCGCCACGACCACATCCGCCTTCGTCAGGGCGTTGTCGGCCTCGGTCAGGCGCGCGCCGTGCTCCGCCAGGCCCGCCGGCAGGGCTTTGATGTTCGGCTCCACCGCCAGCAACGGCCCGGGGTGTTCCGCCGCCACCCGGGTGGTGATATCCAGCGCCGGGCTTTCGCGCAGGTCGTCGATGTCCGGTTTGAACGCCAGACCGAAGCAGGCGATGGTCACGTCGCCGGCGCGCTTGTCCGGGTTGGCCTGCAGGAACTCGCCCACCGCCACTTTGATTTTTTCCACCACCCAGTCCGGCTTGCCGCTGTTGACCTCGCGGGCGGCGCGGATCAGCCGCGCCAGCTCCGGCGTCTCGCTGACGATGAACCAGGGGTCCACGGCGATACAGTGACCGCCCACGCCGGGGCCCGGCTGCAGAATGTTGACGCGCGGATGGCGGTTGGCCAGCGCGATCAGCTCCCAGACATTGATGTCCAGCCGCTCGGCGATAATCGAAAGCTCGTTGGCGAAGGCGATGTTGACGTCACGGAAGGCGTTTTCGGTGAGCTTGGCCATCTCGGCGGTGCGCGCGGTGGTGGTCAGGCAGTCGCCGCGCACGAAGGTGCGGTACAGCTCGGCGGCGGCCTCGGCGCAGGCCGGGGTCATGCCGCCGATGATGCGGTCGTTCTCGATCAGCTCGTGCATGATGCGCCCGGGCAGCACCCGCTCGGGACAGTGCGCCACGCGGATGTCGGCGCTCTCCCCGGCATCCTGGGGAAAACTCAGGTCCGGGCGCGCTTCCGCCAGCCAGGCCGCCATGGCTTCGGTGGCCCCCACCGGCGAAGTGGACTCCAGAATCACCAGATTACCTTTGCGCAACACCGGTGCCACCGAGCGCGCCGCCGCGCGGATAAAGCTCAGGTCCGGTTCCGGCACCGCGTCCGGGTCCGCCTGACGCTTGAACGGCGTCGGCACCGCGATCAAAAAGGCATCCGCCGGCTCCGGCTCGGTGGTGGCGTGCAGGTAGCCCTCTTTCACCGCCGCGTGCACGGCGATATCCAGCTCCGGCTCGACGATATGGATCTCGCCCCGGTTGATGGTGTCCACCGCGTCCCGGTTCACATCCACGCCGATCACCTTCTTGCGGCGGCCGGCGAAGACCGCGGCGGTGGGCAGGCCGATGTAGCCCAGGCCGACGACACAAACGGTGTTGAAGTCCATAGCGTGCTTAATCCTTAGCAAGAAAATCGGCGATACGCTGGGAGGCCCGGCCATCGCCGTAGGGGTTGTGGGCGCGGCTCATGGCGTCCCAGGCGGCCTGGTCGGTGAGCAGCCGGTGGGTTTCATCGTGGATGGCGTCGGCGGCGGTGCCCACCAGCCTCACCGTGCCCGCGTCGACCGCGTCCGGGCGCTCCGTGGTATCGCGCATCACCAGCACCGGCTTGCCCAGAGACGGCGCCTCCTCCTGGATACCGCCGGAGTCGGTCAGAATCAGCCGGGCGTTGCTCATCAGCCAGACGAACGGCAGGTAGTCCTGGGGCTCGATCAGATGGACGTTGGGCCGGCCGCTGAGCAGCCGGTTGACCGGCTCCTGCACGTTCGGATTGAGGTGCACCGGATAGACGAAGTCGGTGCCCGGATGCGCTTCGGCGAGCCGCGACACGGCCTGGCAGATGCGCTCGAAACCACCGCCAAAACTCTCCCGGCGATGGCCGGTGATCAGCACCATGGGCCGCTCCAGGCCGTAGGGAAAACGCCCCGCCAGCTGGTCACGCAGGCCGGCGTCGCCATCCAGGCGCGCCTTCACCCACAGCAGCGCGTCGATCACGGTATTGCCGGTGGTGAGGATGCGCGCATCGTCGACGCCCTCGGCGACCAGGGCGTCGCGGGCGCTGGCGGTGGGCGCGAAATGGGCGGCGGCGAGCACGCCGGTGAGCTTGCGGTTGGCCTCTTCCGGCCAGGGGGAAAGCAGGTTGCCGGTGCGCAGGCCCGCTTCCACGTGCCCCACCGGCACTTTCTCGTAGAACGCCGCCAGGGAGGCGGCCAGCGTGGTGGTGGTGTCGCCGTGCACCAGGATCATGTCCGGCTTCTCGGCGCGAATCACATCGCGCAGGCCGAGCAGAATGCGGGTGGTGATGTCATACAAATCCTGGCCCGGCGCCATGATGTCCAGATCGTGGTCCGGCGTGATCTCGAACAGCGCCAGCACCTGATCCAGCATCTCGCGGTGCTGCGCGGTCACGCACACCCGGCTTTCGAAGCGGGGGTCGGCGCCCAGGGCTTTGACCACCGGCGCCATCTTGATCGCCTCCGGACGGGTGCCGAAGACACTGAGAATCCGTTTTCCGCTCACCACGTTCCGCTCACAAAACCGCCTTTCGCCAGTCATTTGGGGCCACGCGCCCGAAAGCCGGCTATTTTCTCATTAATCGCGGTGTAATTGTAGGCGCCCGACTTCAGCGGCCTCGTGGAGCCTGCCTTGTAGGAGCGGGCCCCGCCCGCGAAAGGCAAGCTTGCTTGCCGGCGGGATCCCAGAGACGTTTTTGGAGGTGCTCTTAGAGAGGGCTCTGGCATCCTGCCGGGAGCTTCGCTCCCTTTCGCGGGCGGGGCCCGCTCGCACGAAAGTATTGACAGAGCTTTCACGGTTGAGGAACACTGCCTCCCACTACGTACGAACATTCGTTCGTACTGCACAAAACAGAACAAGAAGGGAGAGCAAACATGCACGTTTTGATCGTGGGCGCCGGCATCGCCGGCCTGACCGCCGCCATCGCGCTACGCCACAAGGGCATCGACGCGACCATCATCGAACAGGCCCCGCAACTCTCCGAGATCGGCGCCGGCATCCAGATCGCCAGCAACGGCTCGGTGGTGCTGCGCGAGCTCGGTCTGGAGCAGGCCGTGGCGGCCAAGTCGGTGATCCCGAAGTCTTTCGACATGCGTGATATTCGCAACGGCAAGCTGCTGTACGTGTCGCCGCTGGGCGAGGAAGGCACGCGGCGCTGGGGCGCGCCGCTGTACAACATCCACCGCGCCGACCTGATCGAAATCCTCGCCGACGCCCTGCCCCCGGAGTCGCTGCGCCTGGGCGTGCACTGCACCGGCTTCGAGCAGGATGACAAAGGCGTCACCGTGCACCTCAAGGACGACGACAGCCTGCACGGCGATGTGTTGATCGGCGCCGACGGCATTCATTCGGTGATCCGCAAGCAGCTGTTCGGCGAGGACGATGTGCACTTCTCCAACATCCTCATGTGGCGGGCGTTGATCCCCGCCGAGAAGCTGGAAGGCATCGACCTGGATGAGCGCGGCAACTACTGGTTCGGCCCCGGCCGCACCCTGATTACCTACTGGATCCGCCCCAAGAAGCTGTACAGCATTCTCGCCTCGGTGCCCTCCGGCGAGGTGCACCGGGAATCCTGGACCGAGAGCGGCGATATTGATGAGCTGCGTGCGTCCTTCGCCGATCTGGAGCCGCGCGCCCAGGCGATGATGGACCAGATCGACACCGCCTTTCTGACCGGCATGTTCTACCGCGACCCCATCGACCGCTGGACCGACCGCCGGGTGACACTGATGGGCGACGCCGCCCACCCGATGGTGCCGTTCCTGGCCCAGGGCGCCTGCCAGGGCATTGAGGACGCCTGGGTGCTGGCCACCATGCTGGAGCACTACGGCGACGCCAACCTGGAAGCGGCGCTGGAAGAGTACGAGCAGCGCCGCCGCCCGCGCACCACCCGGGTTCAGTCCGGCGCCCGCGCCATGGTCAAGCTGGTGCACGAATCCGAGCCGGAGCGCATCAAGGCCCGTAACGGTCGCTGGAAAGGCATGCAGCACATTGATCCGATGACCGAGGCCACCTGGGCGTTCGTTTGGGATTACAACGTACTGGAAGAGGTGAAGCGCCCCGCCGGCGAGGTGCAGGGCCTGTCCGCCACCCGCGAAGACAAGAAGATGGAGCGCCCGGAGAGCCAGCGCGCCTTTGATATGTGGAAGTCGGCGTTCACCGCCGAGGACGTGGCGCGCGGCCATGACGGCATGCGCGAAGGCTACGACCGCTTCCTGACCACCCACTTCCCGCCGCCCGACGACCTGACCGTGGAAAACGCCGAACTGGGCGGCGTGGAAGCGCTGCGCGTGCGCGCCGCCGGCGCGGCCGCCGCCGACAACCGCACCACCGTGCTGCACTTCCACGGCGGCGGTTACATGCTCGGCTCCGCCAAGGGTTCGGTGGAATACGCCGGCCGGCTGGCCCAGGCGGTGGGCGGCGACTGCGTCACCGTGGATTACCGGCTGGCCCCGGAAAACCCCTACCCGGCGGCGCTGGACGACGCCGTGGACGCCTATCGCGGCCTGGTCAACAGCGGCGTGGATCCGTCGCGCATTCTGCTCAGCGGCGAGTCCTCCGGCGCCGGCCTGGCGCTGGCCCTGGCGCTCACCCTGAAAATCGCCGGCGACACCCTCCCGGCCGGCATCATCGCCATCTGCCCGTTCGCCGACCTGACCCTGTCCGGTGCCAGCATCAAGGAATTCGCCGGCCAGGACCCGGCGGCCAACCGCGACACCCTGGCGTTCATGGCCGCCTCCTACTTCCAGGAGCACGAACCCCGCGACCCGCTGGTGTCGCCGCTGTTCGGCGACCTGACCGGCCTGCCGCCGGTGTTCCTGTCCGCCGTCGAAGGGGAGTCCCTGTACAGCGACAGCAGCCGCCTGCTGGAACGTGCCCGGGAAGCCGATGTGGACGTGACCATGGTGCCGGTGAAGGACTCGGTGCACGTCTACACCCTGTTCCCCTTCCTGCCGGAAACCACCGCCACCCTGAATGAAATCAGCCGCTGGGCGCGCCGCGTCGCCGGCTGAGCAACGCCATCAAAAGCACAACAACAAATGAGGAAGCATCATGCATAAGTCCATAACAAACAGCCTCTTCGCTATCGCTCTGCTGGCCAGCGCCGTGGCCGGCGCCGACGACACCGCCAAAGGGGACGCCAAAGGCATCTCCGACGGCACCGTGAAAATTGGCGTGCTCGCCGACATGTCCGGCATCTTCTCCGACCTGAGCGGCGAAGGCGCCGTCACCGCCGCGCGCATGGCGGTGGACGACTTCGTCGCCGAGCAGAAGCCCGGCTTCAAGGTCGAGGTGGTGACCGCCGACCACCAGAACAAAACCGACGTGGCCGCCAGCCGCGCCCGCGAGTGGTACGACACCGAAGGCGTGGACATGATCACCGACGTGATCAATTCCGCGGTGGCGCTGGCGGTGTCCGAAGTGACCCGCGACAAGGACCGCGTGCTGATGGTCACCGGCGCCGGCTCCACCACCATCAATAATGAGCAGTGCTCGCCCAACACCATCCTCTACGCCTGGGACACCTACTCCCTGGCCAACAGCCTGGGCCGCACCATCACCGAGCAGGGCGACGACAGCTGGTACTTCGTGACGGTGGACTACGCACTCGGTAAATCCATCGAATACGACGCCACCAAGGCGGTGGAAAACAGCGGCGGCGAGGTGCTCGGCTCCCTGCATCACCCCATGGGCGCCTCCGATTTCGCCTCCTTCATGCTGCAAGCGCAGAGCTCCGGCGCTGACGTCATCGGTATCGCCAACGCCGGCGGCGACCTGCACAACGCGGTGCGCGTGGCCAACGAGTTCGGCATCAACCAGTCGCAGAAAATCGTCGGCCTGGCCGCCAGCATGACCGACGTGCACGCACTGGGCCTGGAAGTCACCCAGGGCATGCTGCTGGTGGAAGGGTTTTATTGGGACCAGAGCGACGAAGCGCGCCAGTGGAGCAAACGCTTCAAAGAGAAGACCGGCAAGATGCCCAACATGCTCAACGCCGCCACCTATTCGGCGGTCACCAACTATCTGAGCGCCGCCAAAGAGCTGGGCACCGACGACGCCGACGCGGTGCTCGCGCACCTGCACGAGCAGGAGATCAACGATCTGTTCGCCAAGAACGGTCGCATCCGCCCGGACGGCCAGATGGTCCACGACGTCTATCTGTTCGAAGTGAAAAGCCCGGAAGAATCCAAAGGCCCCTGGGATTACTACAAGCTGCGCGAAACCGTGCCGGCGGAAAAAGCCTACCAGCCGCTTTCCGAATCGCGCTGCCCGCTAGTGAACAGCTAAAAGAACAGCCGAAAAGGGGACCGTCATGACGGAAGAGGTACTGGGCACCCGGCGGTTAAGCAAACGCTTTAAAGGCTTCACCGCCGTCGACGACGTGGATCTGTCCGTGAAAAAAGGGCACATCCACGCCCTGATCGGCCCCAACGGGGCCGGCAAGACCACGCTGTTCAATCTGCTCACCCGCTTCATCGAGCCCAGCGCCGGCGAGATCCACTTCAACGGGCAGTCGGTGTCCGCGCTGCCGCCCCGCGAAATGGCTCGGCGCGGCATGGTGCGCTCGTTTCAGATCTCCGCGGTGTTCGCCAGCCTGAGCGTGCTCGACAACGTGCGGCTGGCGCTACAGCGGGAGCTGGGCATGTCGTTCCATTTCTGGAAAAGCGACCGCGTGCTCAACCGACTTAACGACCGCGCCATGGCGCTGCTGGACTCGGTGGGGCTCACCGGCGTCGCGTCCCACGCCGCCGGCAGCCTGCCCTACGGGCACAAGCGGGCGCTGGAGCTGGCCACCACCCTGGCCATGGACCCGGTGCTGATGCTGCTGGACGAACCCACCCAGGGCATGGGCTACGAGGACGTGGACCACGTCACCGGGCTGATCAAGCAGGTCGCCGCCGGCCGCACGGTGCTGATGGTGGAGCACAACATGAAGGTGGTGGCGTCGATCGCCGACACCCTGTCGGTGCTGCAGCGCGGCCGCCTGATCGCCAGCGGCAGCTACCAGGAAGTGTCCACCAACCCCCAGGTGATGGAGGCCTATATGGGCACCGCGCCCGGGCACGGCAAGGAGAGCGTGGCATGAACACGGCAACGCACACCCCGGCCCTGGCGGTGCAAGGCCTGCAGGCCTGGTACGGCGAATCCCATGTGTTGCAGGGGGTGGACTTCGACGTTCAATCAGGCGAAGTGGTCACCCTTCTCGGGCGCAACGGCGCCGGACGCACCACCACCTTACGGGCCCTGCTCGGCCTCACCGGCCGGCGCAGCGGCTCGATCCGGGTGTTCGACCAGGAAGTGATCGGCCTGAGCACCCACCGCATCGCCCGGCTCGGCGTCGGCTACTGCCCCGAAGAAAGGGGCATCTTCGCCAGTCTTTCCTGCGAAGAGAACCTGCTGCTGCCGCCGCTGTTCAAGGGCACCGAAGCCGGGCTCTCGCTGGACGAGATCTACCGGCTGTTCCCCAACCTGGAAGAGCGCAAACACAGCCCGGGCATGGCGCTGTCCGGCGGTGAACAGCAGATGCTGGCCCTAGCGCGCATTCTGCGCACCGGCGCGCGGCTGCTGTTGCTGGATGAAATCTCCGAAGGGCTGGCGCCGGTGATCGTCGAGACGCTGGGGGCGGCGATCAGTGAGCTGCGCCGGCGCGGCTACACCATCCTGCTGGTGGAGCAGAACTTTCATTTTTCCGCGGCGCTGTCGGACCGGCTGCTGTTCATGGAAAGCGGCCGCCTCATCGACACCCTGACCCCGGACCAACTGGACGACAACGCCGACAAAGTGGCGCGGATGCTGAGCGTCTGAAAACAACAAGGTAAGGCTATGGATATTTTCGGTGTGCCGGTGCAGGCACTCATGGCGCAACTGATGATCGGCCTGGTGAACGGCTGCTTCTACGCGGTCCTGAGCCTGGGGCTGGCGGTCATCTTCGGCATGCTGCACGTGATCAATTTCACCCACGGCGCCATGTTCATGCTAGGCGCCCTGCTCAGTTGGGCCGGTCTTCATTATTTCGAGATCAACTACTGGGCGATGCTGTTCCTGGCGCCGCTGATCGTCGGTGTGTTCGGCATCGTGCTGGAGCGGTTGTTCCTGAAGCGCATCTACAAGCTCGACTACCTGTACGGCCTGCTGCTGACCCTGGGCCTGACACTGATCATTGAAGGCGCGGTGCGCTCCGCCTACGGCGTCTCCGGCAAGCCCTACGGTCCGGCGCCGATCTCCGGCGTCACCGACCTGGGCTTTTTGATGATCCCCAACTACCGGCTGTGGGTGATCGTCGCCTCGCTGCTGGTGTGCGCCGCCACCTGGTACACCATTGAACGCACCCGCCTGGGCGCCTACCTGCGCGCCGCCACCGAGAACCCCAAGCTGGTGGAAGCCTTCGGCATCAACGTGCCGGTGCTGGTCAGCCTGACCTTCGGCTTCGGCGTCGCCCTGGCGGCGTTCGCCGGGGTGCTGGCGGCGCCGATCATGCAGGTGTCGGCGCTCACCGGCCAGACCATGATCGTGATCGTGTTCGCGGTGGTGGTGATCGGCGGCATGGGCTCCATCGCCGGCACCGTGGTCACCGGCATCGGGCTGGGCCTGGTGGAAGCGCTGACCAAGGTGTACTACCCGGAGGCCTCTTCCATGGTGATGTTCCTGGTGATGGTGCTGGTGCTGCTGGCGCGGCCCAACGGCCTGTTTGGAGGTGGAGAATGACAAGCGCCCGTTACGATACCGTCCGCCTGGCGTGCTACGGCGCCCTGCTGCTGGCCCTGCTGGTCGCCCCCTGGGTGGGCCTCTATCCGGTGCTGGGCACCAAGATTTTGTGCTACGCGCTGTTCGCCTGCGCCTTCCATTTGCTGCTCGGCTACACCGGCCTGGCGTCGCTGGGCCACGCCGCCTTTCTCGGCGTCGGCGGCTATGTGGCCGGCTACGGCATCAAAGCCTGGTCGCTGTCGCCGGAGCTGGCGTTGCTCGCCGGTCTTTCGGTGGGCGCGCTGATGGGGCTGATCATGGGCTATGTGTCGATTCGCCGTTCCGGCATCTACTTCACCATGATCACCCTGGCGCTGGCGCAGCTGGTCTATTTCCTGTGCGTGCAGATTCCGCAGACCGGCGGCGAGGACGGTATGCAGGGCATCGACCGGGGCATGCTGTTCGGCGTTATCGATCTGCACAACGACCGCATCATGTACTACACCACCCTGACCATCGGCGTGGCCGCGTTCCTGTTCATCGCCCGGGTGGTGCGCTCGCCGTTCGGCCAGGCGCTCACCGCGATCAAGGACAACGAACCGCGCGCGGTGTCGCTGGGCTATCACCCGGACCGCTACAAGCTGCTGGTGTTCACCCTGTCCGCCGCGCTCACCGGCCTGGCCGGCGCGCTCAAGGCCATCGGCTTGGGCTTCGTGACGCTCTCCGACGTGCACTGGATGACCTCCGGCCACGCCCTGCTGATGACCCTGGTGGGCGGCCTGGGCACCCTGTCCGGCCCGGTGGTGGGCGCCGTGGTGCTGGTCACCCTGGAGAACAAGATCGGCGAGTTGGGCGCGCTGCTCGCTAGTGTCACCGGCATTAGCTGGTTCGCCACCCTCGGCGAGTCGGTGATGATGATCATGGGCATCGTGTTCGTGGTCTGCGTGCTCGCTTTCCGGCGCGGCATCATGGGCGAGCTCGACGCCCTGCGCCGCCGTGTCCACACCCCCACCCCGGCACCGGAGCCTCAATCATGACCACCCCCCATGCCTTCAGCGACCATTGGCCACCGCGGCTGTCCAAAACCCTGCGGCCGCCCCATACCACCCTGTGGGATAACCTGGCCACCAGCGCCCGGCGCTACCCGGACAAAACCGCCATCCGTTTCTTCGACCGCGCGCTCAGCTACCGCGACCTGCTGCGGCAATGCGAAACCCTGGCCGCCTGGCTGAGCGGCGCCGGCGTGCGGCCCGGCGACCGGGTACTGGTGATGATGCAGAACTGCCCGCAGCTGGTGATCGCCCACTACGCCATCATGCGCGCCAACGCGGTGGTGGTGCCGATCAACCCGATGAACAAAGCCTCCGAGCTGGGCCATTACATCCGCGACGCCGGCGCCAAGGCGGCGATCTGCTCCGCCGAGCTGGCCCGCGAACTGGCCGACGCCAACGACGCCCTGCCCGACAACGAACGGCTGCGGCGGCTGGTGGTGACCCGCTACGCCGACGCCTTCGACCGCGGCGCCAGCCGTGACCTGCCGGTGCCCGAGGAGTGGCACGGCTGGCTGCACGCCTGCCACCTGCCGGTGCACGGACGCGCGCCCGTCACCCCCTGGGTGGAGGCGCTGGCCACCACCCTGCCGCCGCCGGTGCTGATCGGCGACCCGGACACCACCTGCCTGCTGCCCTACACCAGCGGCACCACCGGCGCCCCCAAGGGCTGCGTGCACCACCACGGCTCCATCATGCACAACGCCGTGGCCAGCTGGCACTGGATCAACGGCGACCCGGAAAGCGTGATGCTGGCGGTGCTGCCGCTGTTCCACATCACCGGCCTGGTGTGCGTAATGCACGGCACCATCTTCGGCGGCGGCACCCTGGTGATTCTGCCGCGCTGGCAGCGCGACCTGGCCAGCCACCTGATCGAAAAAGACGGCATCAGCCACTGGTTATGCATTCCCACCATGGTGGTGGATCTGCTCGCCTCACCGGACCTGCAGCGCTACGACCTGTCCCGGCTGGCGTTCATCGGCGGCGGCGGCGCGGCCATGCCGGAAGCCGTGGCGGAGCGCCTGAAGGACACCTACGGGCTGGACTTCGTGGAAGGCTACGGCCTCACCGAGACCTCCGGCCCCACCCACATGAACCCCTGCCACCGCCCCAAACTGCAGTGCCTGGGGATTCCGTTCATGAGCACCGACGCCAAGGTGCTGGACCCGGACACCCGCGAGGAATGCGCCGACGACGAGCCCGGCGAGATCGCCATCAGCGGCCCGCAGGTGTTCCAGGGCTACTGGAACAACGACGAAGCCACCGCCAAAAGCTTTGTTTACATCGGCGGCCGCAAGTATTTTCTCACCGGCGACCTGGGGCGGCGGGATACGGACGGCTACTTCTACATCACCGACCGCATCAAACGCATGATCAACGCCTCCGGCTTCAAGGTGTGGCCGGCGGAAGTGGAAAACCTGCTGTTCCGCCACCCCGGCATTCAGGAAGTCTGCGTGGTCGGCAGCCAGGACGCCTACCGCGGCGAAACCGTGCGCGCGGTGGTGGTGCGCCGCCCGTCCCATCCGGACCTGGGCGCCGATACCCTGATAGAATGGTGCCGCGAAAACATGGCCGCGTATAAAGTGCCGAAAATCGTCGACTTCGTGGACGCGCTGCCCAAGAACGGCAGCGGCAAGATCATGTGGCGGGAAGTACAGACCCTATGACCGAACCGAAAATACGGCGCACCCGCAACGGCGCGCGTCTGCCGGCCGACCAGGCGACGCCCCGCTACCTCGGCGAGAACATCGAGAAAGACCTGCGCGAGGTCAGCGAACGTACCGGCGGCGGCACCATGCAAAGCCGCATCCTGGTGGCCGCCATCGCCCTGTTCGCCGAGCGCGGCTACGAAAACCTCAACATGCGTACCCTGGCCGGCTGGGTGGGCCTCAAAGCCCCCACCCTCTACAACTATTACGCCTCCAAGGAGCAGCTGCTGGTCGAAGCCATCGAGCTGGGCATGACCGACTTCTTCAGCTACATCCTCGACGGCATCGAAGACATACCCCGCGAGAAACGGCTGTTCGAAGTGGTCCACCGGCACGCCGGCTACAAAATGCGTCACCGGCTGATCGCCCGCGCGAACGACCGCCTGATCGACCCGCAATTCGCGCGCATGTTCCTGCCCGAGGAAGCCGCCCGGCACTTCGGCGGGCGAATGGCCGGCTACCGCCACACCGTCGAGGATCTGGTGCGCGACTACGTTGACGACGACGCCCCGGTGAGCCCCAAGGTGGTCACTCTCGCCGTGCTCAGCCAGTGCGACCGCATGGCCTACTGGTACAACCCCAACGGCTCAATGACGCCCGAACAGGCGCTCGAGCAAGTCACCATCCTGATTCGTCGGATGCTGGGCACCGCCGCGTAACCCCTGTGTGGGAGCGGGCTTTGTGGGAGCGGGCCCCGCCCGCGAAAGGGAGCGAAGCTCCCGGCAAGCCACTAGGACGGACGGAAGATTCGCAGGTCCAGGCCGTCTATATGGCGGTAATGACGGTCGTTGGCGGTAAAGAGGGGCAAGCCGGTGTACTGGGCGCCGGCGGCGATCAAGGCATCCGCCATCTGCAGGTTGTGACTGAGCGCGTACTCCTCCACCAGGAACATGGCCCGGGCGGAGATCTCCTCATTGAGATGCAGAACCCGGGCATCCCAATACCGCAAAGCCTGACGCAGCAGCCGCAACTCGCGGGTATCTCTCAGCCCCTGCAGAAGTTCCATGTACGTGACCGCCGACAGCCAGAAGCCCGGCGCGCTATCCAGCGCTTCGGCAGCCGCCGGGTCGCCACGCAAGTTCCAGATCAAGACATCCGTATCCACGAGCATGATCAAAATTCCCGGGGCTTGCGGAGTCGGCGCACCTGGTCATCAACCGGCTCGTCCTGATCACGCCAAAGCCCGAACAGAGGGTTCGATACCGCCTCTCCGGGTGTATCCCCGTAGGGAACCGGCTCACTCTCGCGCACTTCGTTAGCGCCCACCAAGGGCATCAGACGGGCACGGGGCTTACCCCGGTAGGTGATAATGACCTCTTCCCCACGGTCGGTGGCCGCGATCAGTGTGCGGGTGTGCAGACGAAGGTCTTTGGTGGTGGCTTCCATGGGAATACTCCTTGTTACACTTTGAAGTGTAACAAGGGCGCCGACTCACTCGCAACCGAGGCAGGAATCAGTTCGGGGAGCGGGTTCGGAGCAGGCACCAGCAGGCGGTGACCAGGCCCAGGTAGCCGGCCAGGCCGCGCGCGTCGCGGAGCATGGATTGGGTGAGGCCGAAGCCGAGGAAGGCGACTACCACCACCAGGCCGGCGACGGCCAGAGCGCGGGTGGTCATATCGGGGCGGCCACGCAGGGCCCGGGCAAACAACAGCAGCGGCACGCCATAAAGCATCAGCAAGGAGCCCAGGCCCACCAGGCCCCGGCGGGCGGCGGTATCAATCAGATCGCTGTGCAGCTGATCATGCCGACTGACCGCGGGGTGCAGATCCCAGGCGGCCACCCAGTCGTCACGGCGTTCCTGCAGCCGCCCTTCGCCCCAGCCGAGCAGCGGCTTTTCGGAAAAGAGCTGCACGCCGACACGCCACATTTCCACGCGCACACCGAAGGAATTGCCGCGCTGGCCCTCGTCGTACTCGTTCACGCTCTCAAGCGCCTCGTCGACCCGCTCGGTCACGGCCACCGTGGGCGACAACGACGCCAATAACAGCAAGCCCAGCAACGCCGTCACGCCGATCCCCAGCACCCGGCGCGGCAGCGTGCGCCAGAAGCCCAGCCCCACCACGACCACCAGCGCCGGGAACACCACCCAGGCACCCCGGGTACCAGAAAGCAATGACGCCCCCAAACCCAGCGCAAGCGCGCCCAGTAAAGCCACGCGAGCCCAGGTGGATCGCACCGCGAAGACCCCGACCCAGGCCAGGGCCCCCAGCAATAACGAAAGCATGCCGAAGGGAATGGCGTTAATGCCGTTGCTGGCACGGAAACGCCCCTGTATCCAAACTTCCCAGCCGGCGATTAACCCGGCCAGCAACGCGCCCACGCCAACGCCCCACCAGAAGGCGGCGGCCGGTAGCCGGAGACGCCGCCACCCCAGCCACACGAACGCCGCCAACAACGGCCAGAGCGGCAACCAAAGTCCACCGCCCTCAATCGCGCGCGGCCAAACCCCGGTGCGCGCCACATCCGCCAGCCAGATCAACGAAAACACCACCAGGGCGGCCAGGAACCAGACGTCCTCGCGACTCAGTGCCGCCACCGCCCGGCGCGGCCAGACAATGGCCACCAACGCCAGGGCAGCCGCCACCAGCGGCACCACGGCATAGGCCGGCGGCCAGGCAATAAGGAGAGACAGAAAAGCGGCCAGCACGAGTCCGGCCAGGGAAGAAAGCATCATGCTAGTAGGATGCGGGGCTACCGACGAGGGTTCCAGAAAGAATCAACCGGAGGCGCGGACGGGGGCGCCCTGGGCGGTAGCCTCGGCCATGACGGCCTCGAGGGCCCGGCATGTTTGGGCGATGTGGCTGTCTTCCAGGGTGGGATGCACCAGGAACATCAGGCTGGTGTCGCTCAGTTCCCGGGCGTTGGTCAGGGGCGCGTCCGGCACCAGGCCGGCGTCCTGGAAGCACTTCTCCAGGTACACCTCCGAGCAGGAGCCGGAGAAACAAGGCACGTCATGCTCAAGCACGGCACCGAGAATACGATCCCGATCCCAGCCGGCGGCCAACTCCGAAGGCTCCACGAACAGGTAGCACTTATAGCCGGCGTGGCCCACGGCCTCCGGCACGGTGGGCACTCGCAAACCCGGCAGCGCCCGCGCCGCCTCCCAAATACGCTCGCAGTACTCACGGCGCATCCGGGTCCACTCGGGCATACGCGCCAATTGGATGCGGCCAATGGCGGCCTGGATCTCGGTGAGGCGCCCGTTGGTGCCGAAGCTCTCGTGCAACCAGCGATAACCGGGTGGGTGCTCGCGCTCGTACACCGCTTCCCAGCTTTTGCCGTGGTCCTTATAGCTCCACATCCACGACCAGAGCGCGCGGTCGTTGGTGGTGACCATGCCCCCTTCCCCGCCGGTGGTCATGATCTTGTCCTGGCAGAACGACCAGCAGCCCAC
>CAZKWA010000024.1:0-43602 GCA_964556345.1 uncultured Alcanivorax sp. | reverse complement strand
GGCGGATACGCCCGGCGTCAGCAACGGCCGCACCGAGGACAAGATGGGCTGGAAAAGCCAGCCCACCCGGGCGGTGATTCTCGAGGACGTGCGCATCCCCATGGAAAACCGCATCGGCGATGAGGGCCAGGGCTTCAAGATCGCCATGGCGGGCCTGGACGGCGGACGCATCAATATTGCCAGTTGCTCCCTGGGCGCCGCGTCGGCGGCGCTGGCCCAGGCGCAACACTATGTGCAGGAACGCCGCCAGTTCGACCAGCCGGTGAGCGAGTTCCAGAGCGTGCAGTTCACCCTGGCGGACATGGCCACCCATCTGGTGGCGGCGCAGCAGATGGTGCGTCTGGCGGCCTGGAAACTGGATCACGGCGACGCGGATAAAAGCACCTTCTGCGCCATGGCCAAACGGCTCGCCACGGATCTCTGCTTCGATATCTGCAACCAGGCGCTGCAGTTGCACGGCGGCTACGGCTACATCAAGGAATACCCGCTGGAGCGCTATGTGCGCGACAGCCGGGTGCATCAGATTCTGGAAGGCACCAATGAAATCATGCGGGTGATCATCGCCCGCCGGGTACTGAAAGACCTGAGCTTTTTATAAGGCCCGTTTTGAAAAGGAGAATAATATGAACATCGGCTTTTTCGGTGTCGGCAACATGGGCGGGCCGATGGCCGCCAATCTGGTCCAGGCCGGCCATAACGTGACGGCTTTCGACCTGGTCCCGGCTCTGCTCAATGCGGTGGAGGCGGACGGCGTCGCCGTGGCCGCCGATCCGGCCGCGGCGGTGGCCGGCGCGGACGTGGTGATCAGCATGCTGCCGTCCGCCGGCGCGGTCACCGGCCTCTACCTGGGCGACGACGGCGTGCTGGACGCCATCCACCCGGACACCCTGATCATCGATTGCTCCACCATCGACGCGGACACCGCGCGGCGGGTGGCGGCGGCCGCCGCCGACAGCGGCCGCGTGATGATCGACGCGCCGGTGTCCGGCGGGGTCGGCGGCGCCAAAGCGGGCACGCTCACCTTTATCTGCGGCGGCCCGGAAGCGGCGGTGGAACGCGCCCGCCCGGTGCTGGATTGCATGGGCAAGAACGTGTTCCGCGCCGGCGACAACGGCGCCGGTCAGGTGGCCAAAATCTGCAACAACATGTTGCTCGCCGTGCACATGATCGGCACCGCCGAGGCCCTGCAGCTGGGCGCCGACCATGGCCTGGACCCGGCGGTGCTCTCCGACATCATGAAAGCCAGTTCCGGACGCAACTGGTCCCTGGAGGTGTACAACCCCTGGCCCGGGGTGATGGACGGCGTGCCGTCCAGCAACGACTACAACGGCGGCTTCGCGGTGAAGCTGATGAACAAGGATCTGGGCCTCGCCCTGGAAGCGGCGCTGGCCAGCCAGTCCAGCACGCCCATGGGCGCCTTGGCGAAAAGCCTGTACGCCGCCCTCGGCAACCAGGGCCTGGGCGGCAAGGACTTTTCCAGCATCCAGACGTTCTTCAAGCACCGCGAACCCTGATACCGGGCGGCGTTACGGCGTCCACGCCTCCCCCGGCTCATGGGCCAGGAACGAGGGCCGGCGACGCCGCGCGGCGTACGGCTGATCGCACACATTGTCGCGGCGGTTGTAGACGAAGAAGACGTTGCTGCGCGGGTCCGGCGACATATTGGCGTTGGAGCCGTGCAGGGTGTTGCAGTCGAACAGAATCAGGCCGCCGGCCTTGCCGGTGGGCGCTTCGATGCCGCCGCGTTCGATCAACTCCCGCAGCACGTCGTTACCGGGCACGCCGAACTCCTGGGTCTTCAACGACTGCTTGTGGTGATCCTCCGGGGTGGCGCCCAGGCAAGGCACGAACACCTTGTGCGAGCCCGGAATCAGCATCAGGGGCCCGTTGAAGTGGTGGTTGTCGGTCAGCACGATGGACGCGCTCACCGCGTGCATGGCCGGCATGCCGTCCTCGGCGTGCCAGGTCTCGAAGTCCGAATGCCAGTTGAATCCCTTGCCGTGGAAGCCCGGCTTGTAGTTGATCCGTGACTGGTGCACATAGGCGTCACCGCCCAGAATCTGCCGCACGCGGCCGGTCAGGCGCGGGTCCTCGGACAGCGCGCGGAAACGCTCGGACAGAAAGTGCACCGCGAACAGGGAGCGGATCTCATCGCTGCCCGGCTCGGTGACACTGAAATCGCGGCCCCGGAATTCATCCCGGCCGAGCAGCTCATGCAGGGTGTCGGTGAGCTCGCGCACTTCCCGCTGGTCGAGAAAGTCCGGCTCGAACAGAAAGCCGCGTTGCTCGAATTCATCCAGTTGTTGCCGGGACAGCGGCCCGTCGTCGGCGGTGCCCTTGACCACCTCTTCCCGGCGGTTCAACCAGGGCATATCCGGCTTCTTGGCCAGCCGGGTGGGATAAGGGTCCTGAATAGCCGGAGCGGGTCCAGTGACGGGGCGGGTGGGGGTCTGCACTGACATCAAATCACCTCCTGAGATTTGGGATCAGGTCCAGATTGGCGTTACCACGCCGGGCCGCTGGCGCGCGCGGGCCCGCCATGCCATAACGGGCGGCCCGGCAGCGTGACTATAAGGTCTATTACTCCGGTTTCAAGGGATCGGCCGTGTCAGTCCTGAATACGTCGCCAGGGGCGCGCCTGCTCCAGCTCGAACGCCAGCTCCAGCAGGGTTTTCTCATCGCCCTGCAGGGCGGAGAACTGCACGCCAACGGGCAGGCCCTCCCGGCTTTCGCCGAGCGGCAACGACAGGGCGGGGCTGCCGGAAGCGTTGTTGGCGGGGGTGAAGCTGACGTACTTGATCAGCCGGTCGATCAGCACCTCGAAGTCCACGTTGGGGCTCAGATAGCCGAGCGGCGGCGTGGTGTGCGCGAGCACCGGCGACAAGACGACATCGTAGTGTTCGAACGAGCGGGCGTAGGTGCGCCAGGTGCGTTTCAACTGGTACAGCACGGCCGGGGTCTTCAACAGCTTGCGGCGGTAATAGCGGCTCAGCCCCCGGGTCAGGCCGTCCAGTTCCCGGGCATCGAAGCCGGGCCCGAACAGCACCCTGCCGAAGGTGCTCGCCATGAACGCCATGAAGCCGTAATAGAGCACGAAATCGTCGATAAAACGGCGCTCCAGCGGCACCGGGGCCTCCTCCACATGGTGGCCGAGCCCGGCCAGCAGGCGGCCGGCGTCCTCCACCACCGCGCGGGTTTGCGGACAGGTGGGGCTGCCGGTGATCGAGTCCATCACCAGGCCCACGCGCAGCCGCCGCCGGCCGGGGCCCTCGACCCGGCCGATGGGCGCCAGTCCGGGGTTGCGGTAGTGCTGCTCGGCGGCGGCGAAGAAGTTGGCGGTGTCGCGCACGCTGCGGGTGAGCACCCCTTCGGCGATGATGTCCACCGGCAGCGACCGGGACGCTTCCGATTTCACCAGCCGCCCGCGGGTCGGCTTGAGGCCCACCAGGCCGCAACAGGCGGCGGGGATGCGGATCGAGCCGCCGCCGTCGTTGCCGTGGGCGATGGGCACCGCGCCGGCCGCCACCAGGGCGGCGCTGCCGCCGGACGAGGCGCCGCTGGAATAGCCCGGCGCCCAGGGGTTGCGGGTGGGCGGCGCGCCGGCGTACTCGGTGGTGGCGCTGAAGCCGAAATCCGGCAGCCGGGTTTTGCCCAGCAGCACGAACCCCTGGTTCAGATACTGGCGTGCGAAGTGACTGTCCTTGGCCGCGTTGCGCGGCCGTACGGCGCGGGCACC
The DNA here is from genome assembly GCA_964556345.1 of uncultured Alcanivorax sp. Lineage (GTDB taxonomy): Bacteria > Pseudomonadota > Gammaproteobacteria > Pseudomonadales > Alcanivoracaceae > Alloalcanivorax. The sequence goes on along the minus strand of CAZKWA010000024.1, from coordinate 39,866 downwards.
GTGCCCGGTGGGCAGGCCCGCCACGTCGATGTTGTCCTTGATCAGGCTGGGCACGCCGGCGAACTCACCGCCGCTCTGCTGGCGCCGGTCCGCACCCTGGCGGGCGGCTTGAAAGGTGTCCAGCGCCAGGCCGTTAAGCGCCGGGTTCACCGCCTGAATCCGCTCTATGGCGGCTTCGGTAAGCTGCGCCGCGCTGCGTTCGCCACGGCGCAACAGGTCGGCCAGGGCGGTGGCGTCATGGTCGCCGAGGGCGTCGTCACGGAAGGCGTGGATGCGCGCCTCGGGGGCGGGTCCGGCGTCTTGATTCATCGCTGTGTCCTGCTGTGAAGGCGGTCGATGGCGAAAGATCGTACCATGGTGCCATATTCACAGCGGGCCAATCGGCGGCGCGAAGAGTCTAGCCCCTGGCCCGGTCCACCCGCTTGCCCTGGGCCAGCATCACCCGCGCCAGATGCACCAGGTCGGCGATGCTTGTCACCACCGCGTCCGGACGGTGCGGGTGGCTGACGGTGTTGGGGAAAATCTTGTCCAGCCAGGAATCCGGCCAGTCGGCACCGTTGTAGAAAATCGCCGTGATGCCCGCTTCCTTGGCGGCGATCACATCGGTGGTGCTGTCGCCCAGGTACCAGCAGTTTTCCGCCGGCGGCAGGCCGAGCTTTTCCAGCGCCTTAAGCAACATGTCCGGGGCCGGCTTACGGTGCTCCACATCGTCGCCGCAGACGATCACGTCGAACAGATCCTCCCAGCCGGTGCCGTCGACAATGCGCAACTCGTGCTCGAGAAACTCCCGCTTGCGGTTGGAGATCAGCGCGATCGGCACGCCGGACTGGCGCAACCGTTCGAGCTGGACGCGGATGTCGTCCTCCAGCGGGTGCACTTCGTCCACGTACTTTTTATAACAATCATCAAAGGCCTGGTGAATACGCCGCTTGGCGTCGCCGTCGGGGCCGAACAGCACCTCGAAGATATCGGTGCGGGAAATCTTGCGCTGGGCGGTGATCTTGGGGTGCAGCTTGTTGTGCTCGCGCACGTACTTGACCAGCTTGGCGTCCTCGATGGTTTTCGACTCCTCGGGTTTGAGTAGCCGATCCCAGAGCCCCAGCTCCTTGAGCCTGGGCAGCACATCGTCGACGGCGTGGTACATGGCGTCGTGGGTATCCACCAGGGTGGCGTGCCAGTCGATCAACACCGCCGCGGGTTTGTCGTGGGGCAGCTGCAGAATACTCATGGTTCCGCGTCTCCTCATCCGCCCCCGGCACGGGTGCCATGCCGGGGCCGGCCTTACTCTATCACAGCGCCTGTTACAGGCAGGGCCTTGAGGATTTTTTACGCTTGCTCGCTGATCCCGCCCGCGCCAGAGGGCTATGCTAAGGGACCGCAATGACCACGGAGGCCCCATGAGCAAGGACAAGCTCGGTGACTACCGCCGCAAGCGGGACCTCGACGCCAGCCGCGAGCCCGGCGGCGGCGCCGGCGATCAACCCCGGTTCGTGATCCAGAAGCACGACGCCAGCCGCCTGCATTACGATTTCCGGCTGGCGTTCGACGGCGTTCTGAAATCCTGGGCGGTGCCCAAGGGCCCCGCCACCGATCCGCGCGAAAAACGCCTGGCGGTGCAGGTGGAGGACCACCCGCTGGACTACGCCGATTTCGAGGGCGTGATCCCCAAAGGGCACTACGGCGCCGGCACCGTGATGGTCTGGGACCGGGGCGGATACCGCAATCTGCTCGCCGACAAGGACCCGCCCAAGGATATGGCCACCGCCTACCGCGACGGCCTGCTGGAAGTGTGGCTGGACGGCGACAAACTGAAAGGCGGCTACGCGCTGAAGCGCTTCCGTGACGGCGATAAGCCCCAGTGGCTGCTGATCAAGATGGACGATGAGCACGCCGACGCGCGCCGCAATCCCACCTCCACGCAGAACCGCTCGGCGAAGAGCGGCCGCACCCTGGCGCGCATCGCCCGCGACGGCAAAGCGGAGCACGACCATGAGTAACCGCACCCTGACCGTGGACGGCGAAACCATCGCCCTGTCCCACCCGGACAAGGTGCTGTTCCCGGAAGAGGGCCTCACCAAGGCGGACCTGGCGGACTACTATCAGCGGGTGGCGCCGATGATGCTGCCGCATCTGCGCGGCCGCGCGCTGACCCTGCACCGCTTCCCGGACGGTATCGGCGGCAGCGGCTTCTACCAGCAGAATCGCAGCGATCATTTCCCGGACTGGCTGCCCGCCGCGCGCGTCGATCACCCCGGCGACACCGGCCCGGTGACGCACATTCTTTGCGAGCGCGCCGCCGACCTGGTGTATCTGGCCAGCCAGGCCACGCTGACACTGCATGCCTGGCTCAGCCGGGTGGACCGGCCGCACCGGCCGGATCAACTGGTGTTCGACCTGGATCCGCCTAGCGACGACTTCGAGCCGGTGCGCCGGGCCGCCTGGCAGGTGGGCGACGCGCTGCGCGACGCCGGCCTGACGCCGTTCGTGAAAACCACCGGCTCGCGCGGGCTGCACGTGTGGTGGCGCCGCTGAAACCGGGCGCCGACTTCGACCGGGTGCGGCGCGCCTGCCGGCGCCTGGCGGATCATCTGGTGGCCCGCCATCCGGACGCGCTGACCACCGAGCAGCGCAAGAACAAACGGCACGGCCGGCTCTACCTGGACATCATGCGCAACGCCTTCGGCCAGACCGCGGTCGCGCCCTACGCGGTGCGCGCCAAACCGGGCGCGCCGGTGGCCACGCCGCTGGACTGGAACGAGGTGAACGATCCGGCTATCGGGCCGCGCCGCTACCGCCTCGATAACCTGTTCCGGCACCTGGGTCAGAAGCAGGATCCCTGGGCGGACATGGCGCGCCACGCGACGGACATCAACACGCTGGAGACGGCGCTGGCGACGTGGGAGCGAGGCTGAAGCCCGCGCCCCCACCATGCGCACGGGTTATCGGGCGGCGGCCATTTCGTCCCGGTAGGTGCCGGCCAGGCGGACCTTGGCGTCAGCGCTCAACGCGCGTCCGGCGAGCTGGAACACTTCCTGTTCCTCTTCGTCGAGATGGTGGGTCACCAGCTCCCGCAGTTTTTTGGCCGTCGCCAGCCAGCCCGGCGAGCTGAGCTCGGTGTTTTCCAGTTCTTCCAACAGTTCGTCGATCTCGTGGTGCTCGGCGACACTGTGCCGGGCTTTATCCTGGCTCATGTCCACTTCCATCATGGGAAGGTAGAGCGCCCGCTCCTCGGCGGCGGCGTGGCGGGTCAGTGCCTTCTTCACCTTCGCGAACAACGCTTCGCGGCCCTCGCTGTCACCGTGGGTTTTGATCAAAAGGTCCAGCAGGGTGCGCTGGGTATCATGGTCTTCTCTGAGTGCTTCGAACAACGTCATGGGTTGCTTCTCCTTTGCTCGCGAGCAATGAGCGCTGCCTGTGCTGAAGATTTGATACCAAGATACCCGAAGGCGGCGCACCCGGCGCCGTTGTTTACCGGAATTTACAGCCCCGCCGCTATTCCGATTCCAGAAGGCGCGGGCCGGGGCCGTCCTCCGAGAGTTCGTCCATGGGATTGCGCAACCGGCAGGCGTTGATGGAGAGACAGCCGCAACCGATGCAGCCGTCGAGTTGGTCGCGAAGTTGCGTCAGGCTTTGAATGCGCTCATCCAGATCGTGGCGCCAGTGCGCCGAAAGGCGCTTCCAGTCCTGGGCGTTGGGGGTGCGGCCGTCCGGCAGCTCCGCCAGCGCCCGTCCGATCTCCGCGAGCGGAATACCAATCCGCTGCGCCACCTTGATCACCGCCACCCGGCGCAGTACGTCCCGGCTGTAACGGCGCTGATTGCCGCTGCTGCGGTAGCTGTGAATCAGGCCCTTGTTTTCATAGAAGTGCAGCGCCGACACCGCCACGCCACTGCGCCGGGCCACCTCCCCGGGGGTCAATGCCTTGCCGAGATCGGCCATTGCTATCTTGCCCATCGTGACAACCTTTTCCGTTTGTTATTGATCTCAACCTTACTTTAGGTCTCACAGTAGCGCCCAACGATCAACCACACAAGTCAGGAGAAGAGCCATGTCAAACCCCATCAAGGTCGCGATGATCTACGGCAGCGTGCGTACCGGAAGGCTGTGTGACGCGGTCGCCGGCTGGGTGGCCGACCGGGTCGAGGCCCGGGACGACTATACGCTGGATATCATCGACCCCCTGGCGGTGGGCCTCACCGATTTGCGCGGCGCCGACGACGAAGTGAATGAGGCCGTCGCCGAGCGCCTCGCGCGGGCCGACGCCTTCATCGTGGTGACGCCCGAGTACAATCACGGCTTCCCGGCGGCGCTGAAGCATTTCATCGACGGCTTCAATGAGCCCTGGCACGGCAAACCGGTGGCGTTCGTCTCCTACGGCGGTCTCTCCGGGGGCAGCCGCGCGGTGGAGCAACTGCGCCAGGTGTTCGCGGAACTGCACGCCACCACCGTCCGTCAGGTGGTCAGCTTCCCCAATGTGTGGGCGCATTTCGACGAGCAGCACCGCTGGCTGGATATGGAACGGGCGGACCGCAACCTGGGCAAATTGCTGGCGCAATTGCGGTGGTGGGCCTCCGCGTTGCGCGACGCGCGGGCGAACCACGCCTACGAGGCGGTGTCATGAACGCGTGCACGACCGGGGACCGTCGTCTGAGGCATACTACGGTGTCGTTTTTCGCGGTCCCCGAACGACCCAACGGGAACACAACGAAAACATCCAAGGAGTCGTCGTGAGTAACATCATCTCCGTGCAACACCTGAATAAGACCTATGACTCCGGCTTCCGGGCCCTCAAGGACGTGAATCTGGAAATCCGCCGTGGTGAGATTTTCGCGTTGCTGGGTCCCAACGGCGCCGGCAAGACCACCCTGATCAGCGTGATCTGCGGCATCGTCAACCCCAGCAGCGGCACCGTGCTGGCCGACGGCCATGACATCGTGCGCGACTTCCGCGCCGCCCGTTCCACCATCGGCCTGGTGCCCCAGGAACTGTCCACCGACGCCTTCGAAACCGTGTGGGCCACGGTCACCTTCAGCCGCGGCCTGTTCGGCAAACCCAAGGACCCGGCCTATGTGGAGAAGGTGCTGCGCGACCTGTCGCTGTGGGACAAACGCAAGGAAAAGATCATCGCGCTGTCCGGCGGCATGAAGCGGCGGGTGATGATCGCCAAGGCACTGGCCCATGAACCGCGCATCCTGTTTCTGGACGAGCCCACCGCCGGGGTGGATGTGGAACTGCGGCGGGATATGTGGGAAATGGTGCGCGGTCTGCGCGAGAACGGCGTGACCATTATTCTCACCACCCACTATATCGAGGAAGCGGAAGAGATGGCCGACCGGGTCGGCGTGATCAACCACGGCGAAATCATCCTGGTGGAAAACAAACACACCCTGATGGAAAAACTGGGCCGCAAGGAACTGCGCCTGCAGCTTTCCGAGCCGCTGTCGGCGGTGCCGGAAAGCCTGGCGCCGCTGTCGCTGACACTGGCCGCCGATGGCCATGAGCTGATTTACAGCTTCGACGCCCGCCACGAGCACGGCGACATCGCCGGCCTGCTGCGCCGGCTGGGCGAGCTGGGCATCGAGTTCCGGGACCTGCGCACGCGGGAAAGTTCGCTGGAAGAAATCTTTGTCAGCCTGGTGCACAACGGGAACCCGTCCGGCACCACGCAACACGCAGCCGGAGAAAGCCAATGAATCTGCATGCGATCCGCGCGATTTATCTTTTTGAAATGGCGCGCACCTGGCGCACCCTGATGCAGAGCATCGCCTCGCCGGTGATCTCCACGTCGCTGTATTTCGTGGTGTTCGGCTCGGCGATCGGTTCGCGCATGGTGGAGATCGACGGCATCAGCTACGGCGCCTTTATCATTCCCGGGCTGATCATGCTGATGCTGCTCAACGAGAGTATTTCCAACGCCTCCTTCGGCATTTACATGCCCAAGTTCAGCGGCACCATCTATGAGGTGCTGTCGGCGCCGGTCTCCTATGTGGAAGTGGTGCTGGGCTATGTGGGCGCCGCCGCCAGCAAGTCCATCATCCTGGGGCTGTTGATCCTCGCCACCTCACGCCTGTTCGTGGATTTCAGCATCGCGCATCCGTTCGCCATGCTGTTTTTCCTGGTGCTCACGGCGGTGACGTTCAGCCTGTTCGGCTTCATTATCGGCATCTGGGCGGACGGCTTCGAGAAGCTGCAGATCATTCCCATGATGATCGTCACGCCGCTGACGTTCCTGGGCGGGACCTTCTATTCGGTGAACATGCTGCCGCCGTTCTGGCAAACAGTGACCCTGTTCAACCCGGTGGTGTACCTGATCAGCGGCTTCCGCTGGAGCTTCTACGGGGTGGCCGACGTGAACGTGGCGGTGAGCCTGGGCATGACGGTGATGTTCATGCTGCTGTGCCTGGTCACCATCTGGTGGATCTTTAAAACCGGCTACCGGCTGAAGAACTAGTCGTCCTTGTCGTCGGCCCGGCGGTTGGCTTCGGCGAGTTTTTCCATTTCGTCGCGGGACATGTAGTCCAGGTCCCAATGGCTGGTGTGGCTCTCCTTGAGGCGCCGGCGGCCATGGTGCAGATCGTCCGGGTCTTCTTCCGGATGGGCCGCGCCGTGCTCGCCCAGGTGCGCGTGGGGGCCCGGCTCCTTCGGTTCCGGGTGGTGCATGCGCACCTCGCCGGTATCCGGCTCGGGTTTGCGCTTTCCACCCAGCAAAAGACGAAGCTTTTCCAGCAATGCGTTCATGGTATCTCCTGGCCGGCGTTTCAACGGCCACGCCCGACGCTTATCATGGTGCACCCTATCACCGGGAAACGGAAACCGTTGTGAACCTGAACCTGACTGATCTTCTGCTGCTCGCGGCGCTGGCCATCGGCGCGGCGCTGTTCTGGCGAGCCCAGCGTATTCGCGAAACCGCGCTGCGCGCCACCCGCCGTCACTGCGAACGGGAGGAGGTGCTGCTGCTGGACCAGACCGTGGGGCTCAAGCGTTTCCGCCTGGCCCGTGACGAGCAGGGCCGCTGGGGCCTGTGGCGAACCTACGCGTTCGAATTCACCGTCACCGGCGGCGAGCGCTACCAGGGCGAAACCCTGGTGCGCGGCGAGCGGGTGCACAGCGTGGTGCTGCCGCCGCACCGCTTCTAGCCCGGCCCTTTTACACCTTTTTCCCTTCCCGCTCTTTTCACGCTTCCCGGATCGGCGTACCCATGAAGGGCATTTCCGTCAGGAGGCAAGGATGTCCTACGCTGACCGAGTCGAACGTATTCAGCCGTCGTTGACGCTGAAGATCAACGCCGAGGCGGCCGCCATTCAGGCCGACCATCGCGGCGGTGGCGGCGTCGCCCGTCTGGGCGCCGGCGAACCGGATTTCGAAACTCCCGACGGCGTCAAACGCGCCGCCCACCAGGCCATCGACCGCGGCTTCACCCACTACACCGCCGTGGACGGCTACGACGGCCTCAAGCAGGCGGTGCGGGAAAAATTCCGCCGTGATAACGCCCTGCATTTTCAGGAAGATGAAATCCTCGTTACCTGCGGCGCCAAGCAGGCGCTGTACGACCTCTGCCAGACGCTGCTGCGCCCCGGCGATGAAGCCGTGGTGCCGCGCCCGTACTGGGTCACCTACCCCGCCCAGGTGACGCTGGCCGAGGCGCAAACCGTGTATCTGGATCTCGACGCCGGGGACGATTACCTGCCGCGCGCGGAGCGTCTGGAAGCGGCGCTCACCGACGCCACGCGGCTGGTGTTTCTGAACAGCCCCAACAACCCCACCGGTCGCGTCTATGATCGCGACACGCTTGAGGCTCTGGCCGGGGTGCTGCGGCGCTATCCGCGCGTGTTTATCGTCAGTGACGACATCTATGAGCACCTCAACTGGACCGACCAGCCGTTTCACAATCTGCTCAATGTGGCGCCGGACCTGGCGGACCGCTGCTTCATTGTCAACGGCGTCTCCAAAGCCTACGCCATGACCGGCTGGCGGGTCGGCTTCGTGGCCGGCCCCGCCGAGGCGATCGCGGCGATGAAGAAAGTGCAGGGTCAGAGCACCGCCGGCGCCGCCAGCATCAGCCAGTACGCCGCCAGCGAAGCGCTGCTCGGCGATCAGGCACCGGTGCGGCGCATGGTCGAGGCCTACCGCCGCCGCCACGATCACATCGTGCCGGCCCTGAACGAGATACCCGGGGTGCACTGCCCGCGTTCGGACGGCACTTTCTACGCCTTCCCGGATGTGCGCGAGGCGATCGAGCGCCTCAACGGCATCGACAACGACCGGCAACTGGCCGAAGCCCTGCTGCACCAGGGCGGCGTGGCGGTGGTGCCGGGCAGCGGCTTCGGCGCGCCGGGCCGCCTGCGGGTGTCGTTCGCCGCCGACATGGACACCATCGAGACCGGCCTGCGCCGGCTGCACGACTTTCTGGCATAAGCAGGAGGCAGTATGAGCAAACCAACGGTGGGCGATTTCATCGTGGATCGCCTTTGCCAATGGGGCATCGACCGGGTTTTCGGCTACTCCGGCGACGGCATCAACGGTGTCATGAGCGCCCTGCGCCGCGATGACCGGGTCACCATGATCCAGCCCCGCCACGAAGAGCTTGCCGCCTTCATGGCCTGCGGACACGCCAAGTACACCGGCCGCCCCGGGGCCGTGGTGACCACCTCCGGCCCCGGCGCGATTCACGCCCTCAACGGCCTCTATGACGCCGCTAAGGACCACATGCCGGTGGTCGCGGTGGTCGGCCAGCAAGCGCGCACCAGCCTGGGTTCGGACTTCCAGCAGGAAGTGGACCTGGGCAGCCTGTTCAAGGACGCCGCCGGCTATGTGCAAACCCTGATGGCCCCGGCCCAGGCGCGCCACGTGATCGACCGGGCGGTACGCATCGCCGAGGCGGAGCGCACCGTCAGCGTGGTGGTGGTGCCCAACGACCTGCAGGACCAGCCCATGGCGGAGCCGCCCGGCGGCCATGGCGGCACCTGGTCCGGAGTCGGCTACCGGCCCTCGGTACGACACCCGGCCGCCGCCGACCTGGACGCCGCCGCCGAGATCCTCAACGCCGGTGAGAAGGTGGCGATCCTCGCCGGCGCCGGCGTCAAGGACGCCGTCGAGCCGCTGCTGAAACTGTCCGATGCCCTGGGCGCCGGCATCGCCAAGGCGGTGCTCGCCAAAACCATGATTTCCGATTACCAGCCGGGCGTCACCGGCACCCTGGGGCTGCTGGGCACCGAGCCCAGCGACCGCATGATGCGCCATTGCGATACCCTGCTGCTGGTGGGCACCAGCTTCCCTTACGCCGAATTTCTGCCCGAGGAAGACCAGGCCCGGGCGGTGCAGATCGACATCGACGCGGCCAACCTGGGGCTGCGCTATCCCACCGAAGTGAATCTGCACGGCGACGCCGCCGCCACCCTGGAAGCCCTGCTGGCGCGGGTTTCCCCGAAACAGGACCAAAGCTGGCGCGAGGATCTGGAAGAGCAGATCGCGGACTGGTGGGAGACTCTCGAGGCGCGCGCCTACACCGAGGCCGAACCGCTTAACCCGCAGCGCATTTTCTGGGAGCTGTCATCACGACTCCCGGACGACACCCGGCTGGCCGCCGACGTGGGCACCGCCACCGACTGGTACGCGCGCTTCCTGAAGGTCAACGGCAAGGTCCAGGGCACCACCTCCGGCGGGCTCGCCTCCATGGGCAACGGCGTGCCCTACGCGCTGGCGGCCAAGTTCGCCGAACCCGATAAGCCGGTGGTCGCCATGGTCGGTGACGGCGCCATGCAGATGATCGGCAATAACGGCCTGATCACCGCCGCCCACTATTGGCGCGAATGGTCTGACCCGAGGCTGGTGGTTCTGGTGCTGAACAACCGCGACCTGAACCAGGTGACCTGGGAGCAGAGGGTGATGGAAGGCGACCCCAAGTACGAAACGTCCCAGGCGCTGCCGGATTTCGACTACGACCGCTATGCGGAAATGCTCGGCCTGCGCGGCCTGCGGCTGGATCACCCGGACCAGGTGGTGCCGGTGCTCGAGGAAGCGCTGAACGCGGATCGCCCGGTGGTGATCAACGCGGTGGTGGACCCCAATGTGCCGCCCCTGCCCACCCATCTGGAACTGGATCAGGTGAAGGGCTACCTGAGCTCGATTCTGAAAGGCGACCCGGAGGCCGGGCCGCAGATCCGCCAGTCGATCAAGGCGATGGCCGCCAAGTATCTGAAGCGGTGACCAGTCCGTCTAATCGGAAGCAGCGGCCGGAGCCCCGGCCGCGCCGCCTTCAGATATGCTTGAGCACGGTCTGGGCGCTGCTCTCTTCCACGCCCTTTTCATCCACGCCCAGGTATTCCACCACGCCGTCGTTGGCGACCAGGGCGAAGCGCTTGCTGCGGATGCCCATGCCGCCGCCGGTGGCGTCCAGCTCCAGGCCCAGCGCCTTGACGAACTCGGCGTTGCCGTCCGCCAGCATGGTGATGCGCTCCGCGTTCTGATCTTTTTGCCAGGCGTCCATCACGAAGGCGTCGTTGGTCGCCAGGCAGGCGATCGCATCCACCTTGGAGAGCAGCTCGTCCGCTTCCACCACGAAGCCGGGCATGTGGGTGTTGGAGCAGCCCGGAGTAAACGCACCGGGTACCGCGAACAGCACCACCTTGCGGCCTTTGAAGAACTCACCGGTGGAGAGATCCTCGGGGCCCTTTTCACCGTTGGTCTTGATGGTGACGTCGGGAATCTTATCGCCTACTGAAATGGTCATGGGTTGATCCTTTAGCCGAGAAAACAGAGAAGGACCTGAAATGTAACAGGTTCCGGCGCCCGACAACGAACGGCACGCCACGACGGAACGTAAAAGTCTGTTGTGGGGCACCGGCACGGGTTGCCCGAAGCCCTCCCGCACCCCAGGTTGTAGGGCATCGCAAGGCAACCGCGAGGATCAACACAATGAGCCAGACGATCGTAATCACCGGTGCCAATCGGGGCATCGGCTATGACATGGCGCGCCTGTGGAAGGCGCGGGGGAATCACGTTATCGCCGTGTGCCGCTCGCCCGCCGAGAAGAAAGGCGGTGAAGACCTGCACGACCTGGGCGTGCGCGTCATCGAAGGCATCGACGTGAGCCGTGCCGAAGACGTGCAAAGGCTCAAGCAAGAACTCGGTGACACCCCGGTGGACGTGCTCTACAACAACGCCGGCATGATGGAGAGCGAAACGCTGGAGGACATGAACTTCGAGCAGATCCAGAAGCAGTTCGAGGTGAACACCCTGGGCCCGCTGCGCGTGACGCACGCTCTGCTGGATAACCTGCGCGAAGGCAGCAAGGTGGGGCTGATGACCTCGCGGATGGGCTCCATCGCCGACAACGACTCCGGCAAGAAATACGGCTACCGCATCAGCAAGGCCGGCCTCAACGCCGCCGGCAAGTCGCTCGCCGTGGACCTCAAGGACAAAGGTATCGCCGTGGCCATTCTGCACCCGGGCTATGTGCAGACCGACATGACCGGCCACACCGGGCATATCACCGCCGAGAAGGCCGCCCACCGCCTGGTGCAGCGCATGGACGAGCTCAATATGGACAACACCGGCACCTTCTGGCACTCCGACGGCAGCGAGCTGCCCTGGTAAACCCGTCCATCGGGAACCGGGGCGCCGCCGCCCCGGCCAACACCCCGCCCGGGGGTTTCTTGCCCGAAAGCGCCCACCGCGTTGATCGTTCCGGTCATGTCATCGGCCCGGGAGCTTGCTATGCTGCACAGAACCCACTGGTTCTACGACGCCAGCCGCACGCTGCAAGGAGCACCCCATGACCGCCATGATCAGCGAGCCCGCCATTGATCCGGCCCGCCTCAACCGGGTCGGCGACCCCGACCGCCCCGGCATGCGGCGCGGCCGGCGGCTGTTCAAATGGCTGCTCGGTTCCGACCCGCACCCCACTCCGGGGCAGATGGCGTCGATCCGCCAGGCCATGCTCGCCGGCGACCCGCTCGCCGACGGCGTGGTGGCGATGTACCAGCGCCTGCCCAACGGACAGGGCCGCAAGCTGGTGGACCAGGCGCTCGAGCAGGGCATCGACAGCGTCGAGAACCCGCCGGACGAGCTGACGGCGCTGTTTCAACAGGTCGACCACGAGCCCATCTGGCTGGACCGCGACAAGCTCAAACTGGCCTGCGACGTCTCCCACCGCGTGGGGCTGGCCGGCGAGCTGGTGCTGCGCAACCTGTCCCTGATGGGCGGCTATCTGGGCGCGGCGGCGGCCAAGCCGCTGGCGTTCACCGGCGAACTGGACCGCATGGCCAACCGGCGGCTGGTGGAAACCGGCAAATTCTGGATGGACGTGACCACCCCCGGCGGCCTGGAGCGCGACCAGGACGGCTTCAAGAGCGCCGTGCGCGTGCGCCTGATGCACGCCCAGGTGCGCGCCATGCTGCTCAAGTCCGGCAAGTGGGACCCGGCCTGGGGCCACCCGCTGAACCAGTGGGACTCGATGGCCACCATCCTGGAATTCTCCGTGATTTTTCTCTCCGGCCTGCGCTCGCTGGGCTTTCTGTTCAGCAAACGCGAACGCGAGGCGGTGGTGCACCTGTGGCGCTACGTCGGCTATCTCATGGGGGTGGACGAACGCCTTCTGCCGGCCTGCGAGGCCGACGGCATGCGCGCGCTCTACCAGGTGATCGCCACCATCTGCGACAGCGATGAGGACACCCGCCGCCTGGGCGAATCCCTGGCCCGGGCCTCGCTGCAGGACAGCGGCGACGGCTGGCTGGCGAAACGCCTCGGCAAACTGGAATACACCCTGCGCGCCGGCTATACCCGCTACGCCCTGGGCGACGACGCCGGTGACAAGCTGGGCCTGCCGCGCACCGCCGCCAAATACGTCTGGCCGGCGCAGATCCCGCTACGGCTGGGCGCGGAACTGGTGCGCAAGAGCGTGCCTTCGGTGAACCGGACGCTGATCCGGCTGGGGGAACGGGCCCGCCGGGAGCAGTTCCCGAAACGGGTCAAACGGCTCAAGGCCGACACCACCTTCACGCCGGTGGAGAAACTGGCGCGGTGAGGGCGGCCCGCCTCCTGGGCGCCCGAATAGTACCGATCGGGAATACGACAACGCCGAACGTCCAAATCCCGTCGTTCTATTACCGATCGGTATCATTATTGGACTTCAGCCACGATATCGCCTTAATATTACCGATCAGTAATATTTGGAGAGGCGACGATGTGCCCCATACCGGCAAAGTACAACATCGACAGCCCGGAAGAACTGGGCCGGCGGATTCGCGCCGCCCGCAAGGCCCAGGGCCTGACCCAGGTGGACCTGGCGGAAATCGCCGGCGTCGGGCCCCGCTTTTTGTCGGAACTGGAACGCGGGAAAGAGACAGTGCGCCTGGGACTGGCTCTGAAAATCGCCCGGCTGGTGGGTCTGGACCTGTTCGCCGTGCCGCGAGGGGGTGACGCATGAGCCGGGCGCTGAACGTCTGGCCGGGACCGCAAGGTCGGCCGGTTGCTGGACAATGGCGACGGTCGTATGGCGTTTGTCTACGACGGCGACTGGCTGAGCGACGGCTGGGCGATTTCCTGCAGCCTGCCCGTGGACGAGACCGGCGACTTCCTGCCACCGGATCTGCGTGGGCATCATTTCTTCGCCAACCTGTTACCGGAAGGAAACGCCCGGGACCGGCTGGTCCGGCAATTGGGCATCGCCGACGACGATTTCACGCTGCTGGAAAAACTGGGTGACGACTGCGCCGGCGCGCTGCAGTTGCTACCCGAAGACCAGATTCCCAATGTCAGTAGCAACGCTCTGCGCCCGCTGCGGGAAGCCGATCTGATCACCGCCATCGAACGGGGCCGCGCCCAATGGCTGGATGGCGACGACGCCCCGCGCCTGTCATTGGCCGGCGCCCAGGACAAAATACCGGTTCGCGCCACGACCGCCGGCGACGGCACCTGGACCTTCCAACTGCCGGAGAGCGGCGCCGCGTCCACGCACATCCTGAAACTCCCGGTGCGCGACCTGAAGCAGGTGCCGTTGCTGGAAATTTACACCACCTATATCGCCGGGAAACTGGGCTTGCCCATCGCCCCGGTGCGCCTTGTGCGTATCGGCCCGCATATCGCGTCCCTGGCCGAACGCTACGACCGCCGAAGCCGCGACGGCGTGGTGTCACGATTGCACCAGGAAGATCTTTGCCAGGCCCAGGGGCGCTCACACGCTTCAAAGTACGACGCCGGAAGCAATGCGTTCTCCGAGTTAGCGGCGGTGCTCCAACAGCACTGCCAAGCGCCCGCCGTGGACCTGCAAGCCCTCGCCCGCTGGCAAATATTCAATGCGCTGGCCGGGAACGCCGACGGCCATCTGAAGAATCTTTCGCTGATCTCTCACGGCCGGGACGGCTGGTCGCTCGCCCCCTTCTATGATTTGGTCTGCACGCTCGCCATCGACAACATCAGCCACCACCTGGCGTTGCCGGTGGGTCGCCACACCGACCCCGGCAATCTGCACCGCAACCATTGGGGCGCTTTCGCCGAACAACTGGGCATGGCGCCGAAGCGGATTCAACGGTTAATCCAGGAGCAAACCGCAGCACTCAGCGACAACCTTGATGCCTGGCACCGGAATTTCATCGAAGAACATCGCCTCGCCGGCGAACTCGACCATGCCAAGGCCGTGATAGCCCGGCAGATCGGTAAAGCACAGCGGGACTGGCTGCCTTAGAGATCGCACTGCACGCCGAACACGGCGAGGCCTTCCACCAGGTATTCGGACAACAGCGGGTGACCGAGCAGGAAGTCGGCGGTTTCCGGGGTCCATTCGTCGCGGGCCATGCTCACCGCCTCTTCCCACTCGTCCTCCTGGAAGTCACCGCGCCCCAGCCACATCAGCGCCACCACCTCGGTCTGCTGATCCGGCTCAAGATCCGCGACGACAGTTCGAAACTCCGCCACTGAACCGTCTTCCTCACCGCCTGCGGGCTCCGTCAGCGCCTCCGCGCCGGCGGTGTCGTCGATGGGGTTGCCGGCGTCCTCCGGCATGCTCACCGTATCCCGCGCCTGGAAGGCCTGGGCCAATTCCACCAGACGGCACACGGTTTCACCGCTCACATTCAACATGGTTCGTCTCCTGATTGAAGGTCGAATACCTTCAACCTAGTAGCCTGAGAGACGAGAACAAGGCGGCGGATGTAAAAGGGTGTCAGAGAGGGGTCAGCCGCCAGGCGATTTCCTCGAAGCGGTCCAGACCGCGCTCGCGGAACGCTGGCTGGTTGTCGATGACGTCCTTGCGGGACAGACAGTCCAGCGCATGGCCGCCACCGTAAAGGCGCTCGACTTCAGCGGCGGGCACCGCGAACGGCGGGCCGTCCATGCGCGCCTGGTCGTACTCGAAAGTAATCAGCAATTGCGGGGCGCGCGCCGTGACAGCAACAAGATGGGCCGCGTACCGTTCGCGCATGGCGGCCGGCAGCGCCACCAGCGCCGCCCGATCGTAGACCATTTCCACGGCGCCCAGATCCTCCGCCTTGAGCGTGAAGAAGTCGCCCTGGAACACGGTCAGCGCGTCATGGCGCCACACCCGGCCGTCGCCCCAGGGCGACACGTCCGGGCTAACGCCCAGTGACTCGAACAGTTGGCCGACCGCCAGCTCACTGAGCTCCACGCCCACAACCCGCAAGCCCTGCTCCAGCAGCCAGCCGATATCCAGCGTCTTGCCGCACAGCGGCAGGAACACCGTCGCCCCGACGGGCAACTCAAAAGCGGCCAGATTACGCTTCAGGATCGGGTGCACGAACGGCAGATGGAAGCCCAGCTCCTGAGCCTGCCATTTTTCTTCCCAGAACGTCTTTTCCATCGAACGGTCTCCAGAAAAGCTAACCCTGGCGACGTAGCACGGTTGCGGTTTCTCGCAATGACACCACGAATTCCGGTTTGTAGATCACCGCCTTCAACAGCCCCAGGGTCATGAAACCGGACATAATTCCCTCTTCTCCTCAGTTAACCCAGGCCGGCAGCATAAGAACCAAATCAGGAAAGCCAAATAACAGTGCCAGCACTAGAATATCCATAACCAGAAACCAGAATATTCCCCGAAATATGGCGAAGGTCTCGACCAGATCCCCCACTACGCCTTTTATTACAAACACGTTCATACCGATGGGAGGCGTGATCATGCCCACTTCGAGCAACTTGGTCAGAACCACACCGAACCATAGCAAGCTGAGGCCCGTGGCATCGATGATAGGCAGAACGATTGGAAGCGTGAGCAGCATGGCGCCGATTGGCTCCAGGAACATACCCAGAAGCAAATAAATCAGCGCGATCCCTATAAGCACATAAAATGTATCAAAGCCCAGATCCAGAATCCATTCCGAGAGATACTCGCCTGCTCCGGAGAGCGCCAGAAACCGAGCCAGCAGGCTGGCGCCGACCGCGATGATCAAAAGCGCGCTGGTGGTCAGGACGGTTTCAAGAATCGCGTTGCGGAAACGGTCCCAGGTCAGGCTCCCTCTCAGAAACGCCACCACACAGGCCATGAAGGCACCTACCGCACCGGCCTCGGTGGGGGTAAAGAATCCGCCGAACAGACCGCCAAAGGTGCCGATCATGATCATGATAACCGGCCAGGTCTCCTTCAGCGCCGCCACCTTTTCAGAAGTGGGAACCGTTTGTTCAATACTGGGAGCAAGCGACGGGTCACGCCAAACCCGTATCAACACTACCAACACGTAACCCACGGCGGTCAGCAAGCCCGCGCTTATCCCGCCAAGAAACAGTTTGGTGACGCTCACCTGAGCCACGATCCCATACAGAATCATAATGATGGATGGCGGAATCAACGCGCCAATCGTCCCGGCTACGGCGACGGTCCCCGTGGCGAGCTCCGGGTGATAGCGGTGACGTAACATTTCAGGCACCGCGATACGGCCCATCGCGGCGGAGCAGGCCACCGACGACCCGGACACCGCGGCAAATCCCGCCGAACCGAAGATCGTGGCAATCGCAAGCCCTCCCGGGATCCCGGCGAGCCACACCCCCGCGGCTCTGAACATGCCCTGTGTGAGCCGGGTGTGGTAACAGATAAAACCCAACAGGAGGAACATCGGCACCGAGCTCAACGTCCAGCTCGCGGCGAAGTTATACGGCACTACACCCAGCGAACCCCAGGCCACCTGCCAGCCCATCAGAAGCCAGATACCCGAAAATGACACGCCGATCAGAGCCACGCCTATCGGCACTCTGGCCGCAATGAGTGCGAGCAGGCAGAGCAGCCCGCTCATGCCTATCTGTACATCACTCATCGCCGGCCCCCGGATCCGACACACTATCCCGTGATTGAATCCGTTCAGCATCCAGTCCTGACCGGCGGCCCATGAGATAGACTAAAAATTTGTAGGCGACAATAACGCTGAGCAGCGCGAAGCTCACGGGTAGCACGTAGTATGTTGGCCAGATCGGTATGCTGGCATTGCCTTGGACCACCGAGGCCTCGATACCCTGCTTAACATTTGCCTCATGCCAGCTTTGCACCGTCATTGCCACGAACACCAGGCCAGATAGAGGCAATGTCCACCCCGCCAGGTGGCGACGACCATGGTGACCAAGAAGATCCGCGAATATCTCGACGCTGATGTGCGAGTTTTTCTGCTCGGTGAACGCCAGAGGAAGGAACGCGGCGATGATCATGTAATAGTGCGAGACAACCGTGATCGTTCCCGGCAAAGGACTGTTAAAGAAGCTCCGCATGACAACGTCCAGCGTCACATGGAGCATCATCAGCGCGATAGCCAGCCCGCCGACCACTGTCAGAGCCGTTGTCATACGGGATAACCACCAACCAATTTTGTACATACGTCAACCCCGCCTTGTTCTATTAATACGTGGGTGTACGATCCGAGATCCCGGCTTTACATGCCGTAGCTCTCCACTTCCACCTGGGAGAATATTTTTTCCCAGTAGAGCTCGTTGAGGTCTTCAAGCGATTCGACGTCCTGTACGTACTGAACCCATTCTTCTAGTACGCCCTGAAAATCCGTTAACATTTCCTCGCTATTCTCGATGCCGTATTTCTCAGCGTAATAGTCAGTGATGGTGTCGATATCGTCGGCGGCGAATTGCTTGGTCAGCGTGATCAGGTTCTCATCGGCGGAGTGCAACGTGGCCCCGTTTTCCTGCGCTCGGTGCAGCGCCTCCTGCTCCATTTCGATGTATTGCCAGGGCCCTTGTGCCGTCATCAGTGCGCCGGCCTTGAGCATGGCTCGCCGCTGGCTCACGCTGAGGCTACGCCATACATTCCGGTTCACATTGGTGGGGCTCGAACCCGCGAAGACGCCGCCCGGAACGTCCATGGTGATATCGGTCACCACGTCCATAAGGCGGAGGTTAATCAGCTCCGGAGCAGCGGAAACGGTACAGTCGACCACGCCCTGGCTCAGGCCCTCCATGACTTCGTTGATCGTCAAGGACACCGACTTGGCCCCCATCTGGTCCGCCCACCGGGCCCAGTTCGATCCGACGATTCTTAACCGCTTTCCTTCCAGGTCATCCAGTGATCTGACCGGGGTGGTACATAAAAGGCCATATCGCGAGGTGCCACCGTGACTGGTGTAGACCTGGTTCTGCCGCGCATAATCGTCCTGGCATTCCGGACAGTGAAGCATTATGAATTCCGAAATCGCCCCTTGAAACGCCGCTGCGCCACGGCCACCACTCGTCAACTCATCTTTGATGTTATGCAGCTGCATGGACGTTTCATTAAGGAAGTTGACGTGTGGGAACTCCGAAGGGAAATAGCCGGCGAAAACGAAACCGATGTCCGCCATGCCGTCGCGCACCCCCGCGGATGTCTCCGCCGCATTTAGCAGCGTCATAGGATAGACCTTGACGGAAAGTTCACCGTCGGAGTACTCGCTCACCGCTTCCGCATAAAGCTTGGCGGCGTCGGCCCCGATCGATCCGGGTGGCCAGCTGGTGGCGTAACGTAATTTCTTGGCGCCGTCCGCGTAGGAAAGAGCCGCCAAGCCGCACAGTACCGCGAACAGTGTGCCTCTGAGGAAACTGCTTTTTGTTCTCATATCGCCTCCATTGTTTAGCATTCACATAGTATTTATCTTGCAAGTACTCCATTTGGATAACTTGCCGGGCACGAGTACACCGGCGTCATCACCTCATCCAGGGAACACCCCTATTTCTGGGTTTTAGCCTGTATGGCGTTCAGAAACTCCTCCAGGGAAGGCCGCAGAACGTCATGTTCGAAGTTCTTCTTTGGCAGTGCCAGCTGGCTGACCACGTGACCATTAACAATGCCGACGAGCAAGGCGGCGTCCGCTTCCGGCCGCTTCGAGCCAAGCCGCAACAGGGTCTTGCTGGCGATCTGCGTATAGGCGCGCCCCCACTCTCTCAGTGCTGGCCGCAGCGCCTCATAACGGGCCGACGCAAGATGCAGTTCAATAATGGTTATACCCATGCCGCGGTCTTCAACCATGCGCCTGGTTGAGTGCCGCGCAATCATGGCGGCCACGGTAGCCGGATCCGTGGCATTCTTCTCGATATCGACCCATGCCTCTTCCAGTGCCTTTATATTACGGTCAGCAATATGGATCAGCGTTTCCCGGACCAGGTCCTCCCGGCTACCGAAGTAATAAGCCACCGACCCATGACTGGCGTTGGCTTCCGCCACCACCGACCGTAAAGTCACCGCTCCAGGTCCGTCACGAACGATGATTCGTAGTGCGGCTTCCATTAAAGCCACCCGGCGCTGTGTACCCCGGGGAGTGAGATCCCCCGGCGCTGAGGGTACCGTCTTAGCTCGTTGCGGTTCTTTTCCGCTGTTCATCGCTCTTCCCATGCGTAACTAGTTGATCGCCCGATTCTTTTCACGCCAGTACGGCTCCCGCAGTATCCTTTTGAGTACCTTTCCGGTCGCGTTGCGGGGAAGGGCGTCAATGAAATCCACGGATTTTGGGCATTTGTACCGTGCCAGGCGCTCCCGGCACCAATCGATCAGCTCGGCCTCATCCAGCCGCTCGCCTGACGCCGGCACCACCATAGCCTTGACCTCTTCGCCCCAGCGATCGTGCGGTACGCCAATCACCGCCACTTCGTTCACCCTCTGGTGCTCGACCAGTACTCGCTCGACCTCCGCGGGATATATGTTCTCACCCCCGGAAACGATCATGTCCTTCACACGATCCGTGAGAAAGAGATAGCCATCCTCATCAAGATAGCCGGCGTCTCCGGTAGCCAGCCAGCCTCCAGGCTTTTGCGACTGCGATGTCGCCTCCGGATCCCGCCAGTAACCTTTCATGTTCTGGGCGGACTTGACCCACAACTCGCCCGTTTCGCCCGGCCCGCACTGGCGTTCACTTTTCGGATCGACGATCTTCAGCTCGATCCACGGGTAGGCTCTGCCCGCGGACTGCAACCGCTCGAGCCCGGCCTTGTGGTCGTCCCAGTCCAGCTGGGTGATCGCGCTGGTGGTTTCCGTCAGACCGTACACTTGGTTAAAGCGGCAACCAAAGGTTCGCATCGACGCCATTAAAAGTGGCTTGGATATTGGAGCAGTACCGTAAAGTATCAGCTCCAGGGAAGCGTAATCGTGCTCGACGTGTTGAGCCGCATCGGTCAACGCCGCCAGCATAGCCGGTACGAAGTTTGCGTGCGTCGCTTTATGGGACTCGATCGTCGCGAGCATGCTTTTCGGCTCGAACTCCCTTGTCAGGCACACGGCACCACCATGAAGCAGACAAGCCAGCGCCCAGCCAATTCCACCGATATGGAATAGCGGCATGCAGACGATAGATGTTGAGTGGCTGTCCAGGCCCCACAGGTCGTCCGAGGCGTTAAGCAACGTAAACAGGTTCCGGCTCGTCAGCATGACGCCTTTGGGGCGCCCGGTGGTGCCGGATGTGTACAACTGAAGCGACACATCATCCGGCTTCGTTTCAATCCGGGGCGCTGTCGTCGGGGCCGCATCGAGCCACAAGCTGTAAGCGTCGCCGGCGCTCTCGTCCATGACGATAATCCGGACTTCCCGTTCCAGTTTCGCCCTACGCTCTATCAGTGGTCCGGCGAACTCCGCACCCACAAAGACGATCCGCGCCTCGGAGTGGTTCAGAATATAGATTATTTCGTCCGGTGACAGCCGCCAGTTGATGGGCACGGTGACCACACCCGCCTTGCTGTTTCCGAACAGAATCTCAAACTGCTCAGGGCTGTTCTTATCCAGCAGCGCCACTCGGTCTCCAGCGGACAAGCCGGCCGCGTGAAGCCCCGCGGCCACGCGGTCGGCCTGAGCGTCAATGTCGCCGTAGCTCAGCGTTTGCTCGCCGTAGAACAGCATCGGACGCTTGCTACCGCTGCTAACCTGCCGCTGAATAAGTTCGGCAATACTCCAGATCATGGTGACCCCCGTTCAGCCCGCCAGCCGTACCTGTATCTCGCAGAAGCCCACCAGGTCGCCCTCGGAATCGTGGGCGGTGACGTCCACGCTCGCGTAATGACGACCGGGGTTAAGATGGTGAACTTCCTTAACCTTACCGTTCAGGGTGACCGTCTGATCCACCCAGACCGGCTTGGTGAACTTACTCTTCATACGCATGATTGGAACGGTGGCGCCCCAGGCGCGGGTCACCACCGCGCTCATTAATGACATGGTGGACATGCCGTGAGCCACCGTGGCGGGACGGCCAAATACCTGAGCCCTTGCCGCCCAGTCGGGATCGATATGCACAGGGTTGAGGTCCAGGGACGCCACCGCGTACTTATCAATGAACGCCTGGTCGATATACTTTTCAAAGCCCGGCAGTTCATCGCCAGGATTAACGTCACGGAATCGGATAGCTGTCTTCATGGCAGTACGCCTCACGCATTGATGAATTTTTGAATTTCTTTACGGGTCGGCGGAACAATCAACGTACCCCAAGCACGCACCTTGACCTGGTCGCCGCTGGCGACGAACTCGTTTAGATTCGTGATGTAGTGCTTACCGCGACGGACGAAGCGATCAACGGTTGTCAGGGAAAGCCGGATGCGATCACCCACCAGAATCGGCTCCCGCAACTCCACGTCCTGGAAGGGGTTCATCGAACCCGGTGTACGCAGCCAGGTGCCCGGCCCCTTCGAGCCCAGGCAATAGAACAACATGGAAACGAGAAAAAGGGGGTGGGCGACCACATTACCAGTCGGTGAGCACTCTTCAGCGTACTCGGGGTCGACCAGCAGTGGATCGGTTTCACCCATGGTTTGGTGGTAGTAGAGCAAATCTTCCTGTTTAACCAGGTATTCGTTGGCGCCTTGATAGGTACGCCCTACTTCTATTTCTTCCCAAACGTCATAGTGCTCCCAACCGGAGAGAAAATCCTTTTCGAAGGAAATCTGCTTCTCGGTTTGAAATAGCGGTTCGATACGACGCACGCCTTTCATCATTGTCTCCCGTGGATTGGTTTTTAGAATTACTTGTTGCCCGCGGCCGCGGCGGGTAGCTGAGTGATCCCGCCATCGATAATCATCTCCGTCCCCGTCATATAGCTGGAGGCCGGCGAAGCCAGGAACAGTACCGCCTCGGCGAGCTCGGATGACTCGCCCATGCGCGCCAGCGGGACCCGGCTGACCAGGGCTTTCTCGACTTCATCCACCGGCACATCGCCGCCGGCGCGCGCCCAGATCGGTGTTCTTATCGGACCCGGCGTGACCACATTGACCCTTATATTCCTCGGCGCCAGATCCGCCGCCAGCAGCCGGCCCAGCGCCCGCACCGCTGCTTTGCTGGAGCCATACGCGGACAGGCCGGGCACGCCG
Source organism: uncultured Alcanivorax sp. (assembly GCA_964556345.1). Lineage (GTDB taxonomy): Bacteria > Pseudomonadota > Gammaproteobacteria > Pseudomonadales > Alcanivoracaceae > Alloalcanivorax. The sequence goes on along the minus strand of CAZKWA010000024.1, from coordinate 17,108 downwards.
GTGTACTGGGCAATGGAGGCGTTAAGAATGATGGCGCCACCATCCGGCATGAGGCGCGCCGCTTTCTGAACGGTGAAGAAGGAACCTTTGGCGTTAATGCTAAAGATTTGATCGAAAAGCTCCTCGGTAAAGTCGTCCAGCGGACAGGGCGTGGCCACCCCCGCATTGGCGAAGACGATATCGAGCTTGCCGTACTGCTCTTTTATCGTCTCGAACAGGGCGTCCAGGTCACTCAGCTGACTGACATCGGACGCCACGCACAGGACGTCTTCGCCTAGCAGTTCCTGGGCCTGTGTCAGGGTTTTCTGATTACGACCGGTAACGATTACCCGCGCGCCTTCACTGACGAACAGCTGCGCCGTCGCCAACCCGATACCGCTGTTACCACCGGTTATCAGAGCTACTTTGCCGTCCAATCTACTCATGACCATCTCGCTCTTCGTTGTTATCGAATTAAAGTTATCCATTTGGATAACTTGGAGCTCAAAAAAAGGGGCAGCCGACAGAGCTGCAACTTATCCGTTTGGATAACTTTCCATGGAAAGGGCCTTGCTGTCAATCCCTTGGGGGTATCGATCCGTTTCGATGGCGGTCAGGTCAGTGCGCTTCTTCCCAGTTATCCCCGATCCCGGCGTCGACGATCAGCGGCACGTCCAGTTTGGCGGCGGCTTCCATGCGCTGGGAGACTTGCTTGACCAGGTCGCCGACCTGGCTTTCCTTCACTTCGAACACCAGCTCATCGTGCACCTGCATGATCATCAGGGCGTCCAGCTTGCTGTCCTGCAGCCAGTGGTGAACCTGGATCATGGCGTGCTTGATGATGTCGGCGGCGGTGCCTTGCATGGGCGCGTTGATGGCGGTGCGCTCGGCGGCCTGGCGGCGCTGGCCGTTGCGGCTGTTGATTTCCGGCAGGTAGAGGCGGCGGCCGAACAGGGTTTCCACGTAGCCTTTTTCGGCGGCGTCGGCGCGGGTGTTTTCCATGTAGCGTTTCACGCCGGGGTATTTGTCGAAGTAGCGGTCGATGTATTCCTGGGCTTCGCCGCGCGGGATGCCGAGTTGTTTGGCGAGTCCGAAGGCGCTCATGCCGTAGATCAGGCCGAAGTTGATCGCCTTGGCGTTGCGGCGTTCGTTGTCGCTGACCTCATCGAGGGTTTTGCCCCAGACTTCGGCGGCGGTGGCGCGGTGAATGTCCAGGTTGTTTTCGAAGGCGTGGGTGAGGCCTTTGTCGCCGGACAGGTGCGCCATGATGCGCAACTCGATTTGTGAGTAGTCGCAGGCGACGATTTTGCGACCTTCGGGCGCGGAAAACGCCAGGCGGATTTTGCGGCCTTCCTCGCTGCGCACCGGGATGTTCTGCAGGTTCGGGTCGCTGGAGGACAAGCGGCCGGTGGCGGCCACCGCCTGGTGGTAGGAGGTGTGCACCCGGCCGGTGGAGGGGTTGATCAGTTCCGGCAGTTTGTCGGTGTAGGTGTTCTTGAGCTTGGAAACGCCCCGGTAGTCCATGATCACCTGGGGCAACGGGTAGCCCTGCAGCGCCAGGTCCTGGAGCACGGCTTCGGCGGTGGAGGGCGCGCCCTTGGGGGTCTTCTTTATGACCGGAATCTCGAGCTTTTCGTAGAGGATTTCGCCGAGCTGTTTGGGCGAGCCGAGATTGAATTTCTGGCCCGCTTCTACGAACGCTTTTTCTTCCAGTTCCAGCATGCGCTTGGCGAGGAAAGTGCTCTGCTTTTTGAGCATGTCCGCGTTCACGTAGGTGCCGTTGCGTTCGATGCAGCTGAGCACCGGCACCAGCGGCATTTCGATGTCGTGGAAGACGCTTTTCAGGCCGGCTTCTTTTTCCAGACGCGGCCACAGGGTCTGGTGCAAACGCAGGGTGATGTCCGCGTCTTCGGAGGCGTAGGGCCCGGCTTCCTCGAGCCCCACTTGGTTAAAGGTGAGCTGCTTGGCGCCCTTGCCGGCGATCTCCTGGAAGCTGATGTTCTTGTGGCCCAGGTATTTCAGGGCCAGGGAATCCATGTCGTGGCGGGTGGCCACGGAGTCGAGCACGTAGGATTCGAGCATGGTGTCGTATTGCACGCCGCGCAGGGTGATGTTGGCGCGGGCCAGCACGCTCATGTCGTACTTGAGGTTCTGGCCGACTTTTTTGCTTTTCTCGTCCTCGAGAATCGGCTTGAGTTTGTCGAGCACCAGCTCGCGGTCAAGCTGGTCGGGCGCGCCCGGGTAATCGTGCCCGAAGGGTACATAGGCGGCTTCGCCGGCGGCGGTGGCGAAGCTCACGCCCACCAGGTCCGCTTCCATATAGTTGAGGCTGGTGGTTTCGGTGTCGAAGGCGAACAGCTCGGCGTTTTTGAGCTTGCCGATCCAGGCGTCCAGGTCTTCTTCACTGAGCACGGTCTGGTAGCCGTCCCGGTCGATGCTCTGTTCGCTTTCGATCTCGGGGGCGCCGTCCACGGCCGGGTCGTCGCCTTCCAGCAGCTCACTGAGCCAGCCCTTGAATTCCAGGTCGCGGTAGTAGCCGGCGAGTTTTTCCGCGTCCGGGGTGAGCAGCTTGAGGTCGTCCAGGGCTTCCTTGAGCTCGCAGTCCACCTTGATGGTGGCCAGCTCGTAGGAGAGGAACGCCTGCTCGCGATTCTCTTCCAGTTTTTTGCCCATGGACTTGGCGCCGCGAAAGTCCAGCTCGGCGACCTTGTCCAGGTTGTCGTAAATGTTCTTCAGCGAGCCCAGCCCGGTGATCAGCGCCAGGGCGGTTTTTTCGCCGACGCCAGGGACGCCGGGAATGTTGTCCACTTTGTCGCCCATCAACGCCAGGAAATCGATGATCAACTCCGGGCCGACACCGAATTTCTCGCGCACGCCGTCGATGTCGTAGACGGCATTATTCATGGTGTTGATCAGGGTGACGTGGTCGTTGACCAGTTGCGCCATGTCCTTGTCGCCGGTGGAGATCAGCACCGGCTTTTGCTGCTCGCTGAAAAGGCGCGCGAAGGTGCCGATCACGTCGTCGGCTTCCACGCCGTCCTCGATGATCAGCGGCAGGCCCATGGCGCGGATCAGATCGTGCAGCGGCTGCACCTGCGCGCGCAGTTCGTCGGGCATGGGCGGGCGGTTGGCTTTGTACTGCTCGAACAGTTCGTCGCGGAAGGTCTTGCCCTTGGCGTCGAACACCACGGCCATGTACTCGGGGTCGTAGTCGTTGATCATCTTGCGCAGCATCGAGGCGACACCGCGTACCGCGCCGGTGGGCCGGCCGTCGGAGGTGGCCAGCGGCGGCAGCGCGTGGAAGGCCCGGTAAAGATAGGAGGAGCCGTCGACAAGAATGATCGGTTTACGCTCGGTCATGGCAGTCCCTGGGGTTGGATAAGACGTGGAGCGCACAGTGTAACGCAAGAGGTTGTAGAAGCGCCTTGTGGGAGCGGGCCCCGCCCGCGAAAGGCCAGCACCGCTGGCCGGCAGGATTCCAGAAACGCCGGAAAAGGGGCTACCTGAAAGGTCTCTGGCATCCTGCCGGCGGGCATTCGCCCGCCTTTCGCGGGCAGGGCCCGCTCCCACAAAACCTGCTCCCACCGTGGCGGGTCAGAGGCGTTCTTTGACCTGCCGAAGAATGGCGTTGACCGCGCGGCGGGCGCTGGGGATGGCGCCGCCCATGGTGATGAAGCCGTGCACCAGCTCCGGGTAGTCCAGGTTGACCACGTTGACGCCGGCGGCCTTGAGCTTCTCGCTATAGGCGAGGCCCTCGTCGCGCAGCGGATCGGTGGCGGTGACCACGATGGTGTCCGGGTGGCCGGCGATGTCCGGGTTACGCAGCGGCGAGACGCGGTAATCGTCGACCAGGGTGTCGTCCTGCATGTAGTGGTTGTGGAACCAGTGGATCATGTCGCTATCCAGGCCGCCCTGGCCGCCGCCGAGCTGGCTGACCGAGGGCATATCGGAGGCGCCGTCGGTTTTCGGGTACACCGCCACCACCAGCTTGGGCACCGTAAGCCCGTGGATGGCGGCCTGCTGGGCCACCACGATGGCGAGGTTGCCGCCGGCGCTGTCGCCCAGGGTGGCCAGCCGGCCGGTGTCGATGCCCAGGTCGCCGGCCTGCTCGCCGAGCCAGCGCCAGGCGGCGAGGCAGTCGTCGGCGGCGGTGGGCGCCGGGCTTTCCGGGGCCAGCCGGTAGTCCACATTGAGCACCACGGCGCCGGTGAGGTTGGCGATGTGGCGGCACAGGCGGTCGTATTCCACCGCGCTGCCGATGGTGAAGCCGCCGCCGTGGAAGAACATGATCGCCGGGCTGCCCTCGGTGGGCGCGCTCTTGGGCCGATAAAGGCGCACCAGCGTATCGCCGCCTTCCACCGGCACGCGGATGTCGCGGGTCAGCGCCACCTCTTGCCGGTCCACGTCGAGCATGTCGATCATGTGCCCGTAGAGCGCCCGGCCCTTGGCCAGCGGCAGCTCATGGAAGCCCTTGCGGCCGTCGCCGAGAGCCAGCAGCAGGCGCAGCTTGGGGTCGAGGCCCTCGCGGCTCACAGCCTCCACCACGCCGGCCAGGCGGCCGGCCAGCGCGCCGGGCATTTTCATCAGGGCACGCACGGTGGTGCGCTCGATTTTGTGTTGCAGGGACATGGTTTCTCCTTTTAGGGACCGGCGTGTATTTCCACCAATGGCCAGGGGTTATACCATCGCCCCAAGCAAAGAGCCCGGTCATCCCCGGCCTTTTTTCGCGTTTTCTTAGGAACGATTGATGTCCGTTTATACCCGCGTCGATGATCGGGACCTGGCCGCCCTGCTGGCCGACTACGCGCTGCACCTGGAGGGCGCCGAAGCGGCGCGCCACGGTATCGAGAACAGCACCTTCCTGATCGACGCGCGCACCGGCGACGGCGCCCCGCGCGCGGTGGTGCTGACCGTGTTCGAGCAGTTCGACGGCGAGGCGCTGGCGCCCTATCTGGCCCTGCTGGCGACGCTGGCGGCGGCGGGCCTGCCGGTGCCGGCGGCGCTGGTGGACCGGCAAGGCCAGCGGCTGCGCAGCGTGGCCGGCAAGCCGGCGGTGCTGGCGCCGCGCCTGCCCGGCGCCCATTGCTTCGAGGTGGACGCGGAACACTGCCGGCAGGTGGGCGCCCTGCTCGCCGACCTGCACCGTCAGCCCGCGGAGGCCGGCGCGGCGCTGCCGGACGAGCGCCAGCGCCTGGATGCGCTGAGCGCCCACCTCGGCCGCCTCAACGAGGACGACCAGCACCGCGTCCGGATGGTGTTGCGCCGCTGGCGGCGCGTGCCGCCCACGCGGACGCTGATCCACGGCGACCTGTTCCGCGATAACGCCCTGTTCGACGACGCCGGCCGCCTCACCGGCGTGCTGGATTTTTATAACGCCTGCCTGGAGCGGCCCGAGTACGACCTGGCGGTGGCGCTCAACGATTGGGCGGTGGCCACCGACGGCCGCCCGGTGCCGCGCCGCCAGGGGGCACTGCTGGCCGGCTACCGGGACGGCGGCGGCGAATGGGACGAGCAGGTGCTGGCACTGGCGCTGGCGGTGGCGGCGCTGCGCTTCTGGCTGTCGCGCCTGGCCGGGCCGGTGTCCGGCGAATCGGAAGGTCAGGGCAGCAAGGACCCGGCGGAGTTCGCGCGGATTTTCGGCTACCGTTTCAACGCCCTGGGCGACTAACGGCCCGGGCCGGTGACAATCAGATGATTGAGGTGCGCCAGCCAGTCGGCTTCCCGCCATAGCCAGGGGGTGTGCGGCCGCGCCAGGCTGGTGGGCGTCATCACCGCCACGCCGTCGGCCACCGCCTCGGCCACCAGCGCCTCGGTGAACCCCGCCCAGCCCCGGGGCAGGCGTTCCGGTGTCGCCTGGGGGCTCAGATAGCCCTGGCCGAGCACCGGTTGCAGGCGCCGCAGGCGGGTGAACGCCAGCCGCCGCTGCAATTGCTCGTGCAGGCGGCCGCGCCAGTGCTCGCCGGTGGCTTCCATCAGGGCCCGGCGCAGGGGCGCGCCCAGACGCCGGTCGAGCAGGCCCGGCACCGGCAGATCGGCGCCGGTGGCCAGCCGGTAGCGCGGGTCGTCGTCCAGCCACAGGCCCAGGTCGAGGAAATCCAGCTCGCTGGTGTCCAGCTGACGCAGATGGTCGGTGTCGGCGGCGGCGACACTGACGCCGAAATGGATGGTGGGAAACAGGGCGCGCAGGGCGCGCGGCACTTCCAGCAGATATTGTTCCACCGCCCGTTCCTGTTCGCTGCTCCAGCGCTGCGGCAGGGGCCGCTGGGGCGGCTGGCCGAACACCCGCCGGATGACGCCGTGGCTCCAGGGCGGAAACGGAAAGTGATGGCAGAAATCCACCGCCACCACGGTGTCCAGATGGCCCCACTGGCGCACCAGCTCCAGGGTTTCCACCCAGACGTCGATGAAGTCGGCCGGGCGTCGCACGAAGGATCGGCGGGCGCGGCTGTCGGCGATGAAAAAGCCGCTCAGCCACAGCTTCAGGCCCCGGTCGGCGGCGGCGGTGAGCAGGCGCCGGAACGCTTTGCGGATCTGCACGGTTTCGGCGCCGGCGCCGATGCCCTGGCGGGCGTCCGGCTCGGCGAAGATCTCGCAGCGGTCCAGGTGCACGCTGTTGGACGGGGTGGCGAGCAGATGCGGGTAGGGGTCCAGGCGCACGGCGTTGAAGCCGCGTTCCACCGCCTCGTCCAGGGCCTGTTCCACGGCGCCGCCACCGGGGCCGTATTCGCGCCGCAGCGGCCAGGCGTAGTCCCAGCCCGTGAGGGCGAGACGGCCCAGGTCCGGCGGGACCTCCATGGCCGGCTCGTCTTGCGCACCCTGCGACATGCCTTCTCCTCGACCCGACAAACGCATCAGCATACCGGTTTCACGCGCCGGCTCAATGGACCCGGTCGGGCCAAAAAACGGCGCCCGGGCCAGTGGGCGGTCATGGCGTCAGGCAGCGGACGAACGCCGCCGCCACCCGTTCGCTCAGCCAGCGTGCGTAGTCGTCGCCCTGGCCGCGCGGGCGCGCGTCGCGGCCGAGCGGGTCCAGCGTCACCCGCTGGCAGTCCGGGCACAGGCGCGCCACCAGGTCGGCCTGGGCCTCCGGCTCGAGAATCGCGCAATGCACCTGTTGCGCTTCCAGTTGCCGCGACAACGACACGAAACGGCGGCTGCTGGGGCCGGCGCCGAGCTGCTCGCTGATGATCAGCGGCGCGCGCAGCCCCAGCCGTTGCTGGAAGTACCCCCAGGGGTGGTGAAAGGTCAGCCAGGGGGTGTCGGCGACCGGCGCCAGCCGTTCCCGCAGCCGGGTTTCAGTGCGCTCCAGGTCGGCCAGGAAGGCCTCCGCCCGCCCCTCGGGCAGATCGTCCCGCGCCGCCAGGGCCCGCGCCAGGGCGGCCATGTTGCGCGGGTCCAGCCACAGGTGCGGGTCCAGCTCGCCGTGTTCGTGGTGGTGGCCGCCCTCCCCGGTGGCCGCGTCACCGAGGTGGCGGTGCCCGCCTTCGCGGCGGGTGACGCCGGGCAGCGACAACAGCGCCAGGCTGTCGCCCTGACGCTTGGCCGTCAGGCTGGCCACCGCCGGTTCCGCCGCCTCGCCCAGCCACACCAGCAGATCGGCGCGGCGCAAGGTGAGCATCTGACGCGGTGACAGCATCGGGTTGTGCGGGCTCTGGTTGGCGTCCAGCAGGGTGACCACCTCGGCGCTGTCGCCGTACAGGTCGCGCAGCACCATGGCCAGGGGTTCGACGCTGGCCACCAGAGTACGCGCCGACAGCGGCGCGCACAGCGCCAGTAACAGAGGGACGAGCAGGTATCGCATGGGTATGTCCGGAACCGTGAGAAGGCCAATCCAATCAGTGTGCCCGGGCCGTCAAGCCCCGACGGCCACGCCCGATTGACCGATCAAATAGTATATCATCACCGCTTTGTTCACCGGGGGCTCTCCCATGCCGCAGCAGCGGGCTGACAAACAGACGTTAGTGGCGGTGCACGGCGCCGGCCTGGCCTATGGCGCGCACAGTGTGCTCGACGATGTGTCGCTGACCCTGGAGCCGGGCCGCATCACCACCCTGATCGGCCCCAACGGGGCCGGCAAAAGCACTCTGGCCCGCCTGGTGCTGGGCCTGACCCGGCCCGATCGCGGCCGGGTGGAACGCCGCCCCGGCCTGCGCATCGGCTATATGCCGCAGCACCTGGAGGTGGACGAAAGCCTGCCGCTGACCGTGGACCGCTTTTTGTGGCTGGCGGCGCCGGGGCGCACCCGCGCGCGCCGCGACGCGCTGCAACGCACCGGCGTGGCGCATCTGCGCCGGCGCACGGTGCGCGCCCTGTCCGGCGGTGAAATGCAGCGGGTGCTGCTGGCCCGGGCGCTGCTGCGCAAGCCCGACCTGCTGGTGCTCGACGAGCCCGCCCAGGGCGTCGACGTGGCCGGGCAGGACGCGCTTTACGGTTTGCTCGGCCAGGTCCGCGACGAAACCGGCTGCGGCATTCTGCTGATTTCCCACGACCTGCATCTGGTGATGGCGCGCACCGATCAGGTGGTGTGCCTGCACCACCATGTGTGCTGCTCCGGCACGCCGGAGGCGGTCAGCCGCGACCCGGCCTACCACCGCCTGTTCGGCCCCAGCGGCGGCATGCCCAATCTGGCGGTCTACACCCACGACCATGATCACGACCACGACCTGAGCGGCGACCCGCACCACGACCACGACGCGCACCCGGGGGGGCCACCACCATGATTGAACTGCTCGCGCCGGCGCTGCTGGCGGGCCTGGCGGTGGCCCTGGTGGCCGGCCCCATGGGCGCCTTCGTGGTGTGGCGGCGGATGGCGTTCTTCGGCGACACCCTGGCCCACGGCGCCCTGCTGGGCGCGGCCCTGGCGCTGGCCCTGGACGTGAACCTGTATCTCGCCGTGGTGGTGGCCTGCCTGGCCATCGCCGCCGCCCTGGTGGGGCTGCAACAGCAGCGCCAGATCACCGGTGACACCCTGCTGGGCATTGTCGCGCACACCACCCTGGCGCTGGGCGTGATCGCCCTGAGCGTGCAGAAAAGCGTGCAGGTGGATCTGTTCGCCTACCTGTTCGGCGACCTGCTGGCGGTGAACTGGCGCGACGTGCTGGCGTTGTGGGCCGGCGCGGTGCTGATCCTGGTGCTGCTGGCGTGGCACTGGCGGGCGCTGCTCAGCATCACCGTCAACGAGGACCTGGCCCAGGTGGAAGGGGTGCCAGTGACCCGCACCCGGCTGATTCTGATGCTGCTGCTGGCGCTGCTGATCGCCGGCGCCATCCGTACCGTGGGCGTGCTGCTGATCACCTCGCTGCTGGTGATTCCCGCCGCCGGCGCCCGGCGCCTGTCGCGCACCCCGGAGCAGATGGCCGCCCTGGCCAGCCTGCTGGGGCTGGCGTCGGTGTGTCTGGGGCTGGCGGTGAGCTGGTACGCGGACACTCCGGTGGGGCCGTCGATCGTGGTGGCCGCCGCCTCGCTGTTCACGCTGACCCTGGTTCGCAAACCGCCGTCCTGATATGCCCACGCGACGCACGCCTATCGACAACTACCGACCTTCAGGTGCGCCGCATGTTCGGTAAGGCCCTGGCCCGGCATCCTCTGGACCGCCGCATCTGGATGCTGGCGTGGCCGTTGCTGCTCTCCAATATCACCGCGCCGCTGCTCGGCCTGGTGGACACCGCCGTGGTCGGCCATCTGGAATCGCCGGTCTATCTGGCGGCGGTGGCGCTGGGCAGCAATTTCTTCATGTTCCTGTATTTCTCGTTCAACTTCCTGCGCATGGGCACCACCGGCTTTACCTCCCAGGCGCGCGGCGCCGGCGACGCCACCCTGGTGGTGCTGCTGCGGGCGCTGCTGTTGTCGACCCTGGTGGGCGGCGCGCTGATCGCGCTGCAGCCGCTGCTCAGCGACGCGGCTCTGTGGCTGCTGGGCGGCAGCGCCGAAGTACAGGGGCTGGCGCGGGAGTACATCGGCCTCCGCATTCTGGGGGCGCCGGCGGCGCTGGGGAATTTTGCGCTGATCGGCTTCGCCATCGGTCTGCACCGCACCAGCGTGCCCCTGAAGATGACCGTGCTGATGCACTCCAGCAACGTCCTGCTGGATGTCCTGCTGGTGCAGGTGTGGCATTTCGATGTGCGCGGGGTGGCGGTGGCCAGCGCCCTGTCCGAATACCTGGGACTCGCCGGCGGGCTGTTCTGGCTGCGCCGGGAGATCTTCGGCGCGGCCTGGCGGGCGCTGCCGGTGGGCGCGCTCAAACAGCTGGCGCCGATGCTGCGATTGCTGGCGGTGAACCGGGATATTTTTATCCGCAGCCTGGCGTTGCTGACGGTGTTCTTTTTCTTCACCGCCCAGGGCGCGCGCCTGGGCGACACCGTGCTGGCCGCCAACGCGGTGCTGATCACCTTCCTGTTGCTGCTCAGCAGCACCCTGGACGGCTTCGCCAACGCCGCCGAGGCCCTGGTGGGCGACGCCACCGGCCGCCACGACCGGCACGCCCTGGACGCGGCGGTGGCGGGCACCGGCAAGTGGACGCTGATCATCGCCGGGGCCGGCCTGCTCGCCTTCGCCGCCGGCGGCGGGCCGCTGATCCGCCTGCTCACCGACCTGCCCGGGGTGCGCGACACCGCCACCACCTATCTGCCGTGGATGCTGTTGCTGCCGCTCACCGCCAGCGCCGGCTTCTGGCTGGACGGCGTCTTCGTCGGCGCCACCCTGGCCCGGCAAATGCGCAACACCATGATCGTCGCCACGGCGCTGTTCTTTCCGGTCTGGTGGCTCACCAGCGGCTGGGGCAACCACGGCCTGTGGCTGGCCATGAATCTCTTCATGGCCAGCCGCGGCGTGCTGATGGGGTGGGTGTGGTACCGGCGCCGGGTCGCCCCGGAACCCGTTTAAATGTCCGCCACCGAGGGCAGGATCGGCGCGAATACATCTGACAACGCCGCCAGAGCGGCGGCATGCAGGTCCGCCGCCGGGATCGCGCCGACGCCGTCGCTAGCAGGCAAATCCCGGGTAGCACAGGCGCGGGCCACCACTGCCATGGAAAAGCCCAGATCGTAAGCAGCACGGACTGTCGACGAGACGCACATATGCGTCATGAAACCGACCACAAGAACCGGGCCGTCGATGGCGTCCAGATGCGCCGCCAAATCAGTATCGGAGAACGCATTAGGGCGCGGCTTGGTGATCACCACTTCGCCCTCCGCCGGCTGCACCTGTTTCATGAAAGCGCCACCCTCCGCAGGGTCAAAAGGGCTACCCGTCGCGCCCTGATGGGCCACGTGAATAACCGGCCATTCCATCTCTGCGGCGCGTTCCCGTAACTGCTGGATTTGCGCCAAGGCGGTGTCGAGTCCGGTCAACGGTAAGGCGCCACTGCGATAGGCTTCCTGGGCGTCAATGATGACCACCGCTGCCTTGCCCCGCGCCGGGGTTTGCCAGGCCGAAGCCCCCGCTAACGTCCGCAGGGTAACCGGTTTGCCGTTGCTCATGATGCGCTCCTTGAATTCGATGGACGGGAGCCGCCATGGTGGCCGGCGTATACGCCTTATCCAAGCTGGTATTTTGCATCCATTACCTGCAAAAATGCAGGCATGAAAGATTGGGATGACTATCGTTTTTTATTGGCTTTGAGTCGCTCCGGCACGCTGCGGGAGGCGGCGCGACGCCTGGGTGTTAACGAAACCACCATGGCCCGCCGTCTGACCACGGTGGAACAGCGCCGGGACACCACGTTATTCCTGCGCGGTCGCGAGGGCCTGACGCCAACGCCGGCGGGCCAACAACTGGTACAGGCGGCCTTACAGATGGAGCAGGCGGTGCTGCGGGCCAACGCCGATGAGGAGAGCAGCGTATCCGGCTTGGTGCGGCTCACTTCCGTGGCCTGGATCGTGGAGGCTCTGCTGGCACCGCGCCTGCTCGAGCTGCACCAGCGACATCCCGCGTTACTGGTGGAGCTGTCGGCGTCCAACACGACCGTCAATTTAACCCGACGTGACGCGGACCTGGCGCTGCGTCTGGCCCGCCCCACCGAGGGCAACCTGGTGGCGCTGCGTCTGGCCCGCCCCACCGAGGGCAACCTGGTGGCGCGGCGCCTCGGCGCCGTCAGCCTGACCCTGGCTACTTCGGTGCATACGACCCCCAAAAGCTGGATCGCTTATCAACGGGGCTGGGATGATCTGCCGGAAATCCAGGCGATGGCGGGGGTGTTCGGTGATCCGCCGGTGGCCCGCATCAGCAGTCTCACCGCCATCCAGGCGGCGGTGCGTTCCGGCCTGGGCATGGCCATGTTGCCCGACCCGATGATCGAGGCCGACCCACAACTGACGGCTGCCAGCCCCACCATTCGGGTGAGCAGACCACTATGGGTGGTGCTGCACGAGGATCTGCGCGATCGCCCGTCAATACGGGCCTGTCTGGCGTGGCTAGAGGCGGTGATCCAAAACCAGCTTAACGTTTGAGGCGGATGGACTACCCGTGGCGGCGCACTTTTCGCGCCGGCTCCTTTCTTACCGGTTGATCTTCTTGTCATGTGTATGAATAATCAATTATATACACACCTATTCGGATGACTCCGGAGACAAGCATGCGCACTAATATCGACATCGATGATGACCTGATGAGCGACGCCCTCAAGGCAACGGGGCTGAAAACAAAAAAGGACGCGGTCGAGCTGGGTTTGAGGACCCTGATTCAACTGAACAAACAGGCCGCCATTAAAAGCTTCCGAGGGAAACTGGCCTGGTCCGGCGATCTTGATGAAATGAGAGAGGCCCGATGATCCTGGTCGATTCCAGTGTTTGGATCGATTATTTCAATGGCAGGGATTCCCGGGAAGCGGACATCCTGGATCAAACACTCGGCGTTCGCAGGGTGGCCGTGGGGGACTTAATCCTGACCGAAGTCCTCCAAGGGTTCCAGATCGATAGAGACTACCGCACCGCGAAGCACCTGATGGAAAGCCTGACCGTCTTCGATATGCTCGGCCAGGACATGGCGGTTAAGAGCGCGGAAAACTTCCGCCGCTTGCGCAAGAGAGGCATCACCATTCGCAAGACAGCCGATGTTATTATCGCGTCCTTTTGCATCGACCGCGCCATCCCTCTGCTGTTTTCCGATAAAGACTTCAAACCTTTCGTTCAACAGCTCGGTCTGGTCCCGGTGCGGGCGTAACCGGCCCCGGTTGGGCCGGGTCAGCGCTTGGGCATGATGAACTTCATCAGGGTCATGAACCACATCAGGTGGCCGGGGTCGCCTTCCACCTTGATGTCGCCGGCCTGCATGCCTTCCATGAAGGCCATCTGGTTTTTGCCGGAGGCCTTGAGGGTATGGAAGGCGTAGCCCGCGTCCTTGAAGTTGAGGGTGACGGAGGGCTCCGAGTGCAGGCCTTTGCGGCTGGTCACGCGCTCGGGCTGGAAGTGGTACCAGCGCGCCACGTCACCGTTGAAGGTGCGCCACTGCATGACCACGTCGCGGTGCGCGAGCTGCTTGCGGAAGCCTTCGTCGCGGCCGGCCAGCCAGGCCAGGCGCCAGCCCAGGATCATCAGGATCAGACGGAATTTCATGGTGTCTCCGTACCCGCCTAGGGCATCAGCGCCGGCAGCTCTTTGTTGAGTTTCATTTTTTCCTTCACCGCGTCACCGGTGAGGGCGTAGCCGCGCAGGTTGCCGTCGCGGTCGCGGAACAGGGCTTTGACGGTGTTGCCCTCTTCCTCGATGTCCCAGTCGCCTTCCAGCTCCTCGGGTACCGGGCAGACCACCACGGGACAGGCCGGTGTTTTGATGGTCACCGGCATCACGCCGTAGCTGACCGGGGTAGGGTCGCCGGCCAGGGTCTTGGCGAGGGCCCGCGCGGACGCCATCAGCGGCAGGACGTAGGGCAGCACATGGCCCTGTACTTCGGCGCAGTCGCCCAGGGCGTACACGTTGTCGGCACTGGTGCGCAGGTTCTGATCGGTAACGATGCCGCGATTGGTGCGCAGGCCGGCTTCCTTGGCCATGTCGATGCGCGGACGCAGGCCGATGGCGGAGAGCACCACGTCGGATTCCAGGTGGGTGCCGTCGGACAGCTCGGTGACCAGCTTGTCGGGGTTGTCCTTGCCATGGTGCACGGCTTTCGCCAGCGGGCCGAAATGGAAGCGCACGCCGAGCTCTTCCAGGCCGCGCCCGACGGCGGCGGAGGCCGGCTCCGGCAGCAGCATGGGCAGGCAGCGGCCCAGGGGCTCCACCAGGCTCACCTGGAAGCCGCCGTTGGAGAGGTCGTTGGCGAATTCGCAGCCGATCAGGCCGCCGCCGAGGATGGTGACCTCGCGCTTGCCCGCCAGGGCCTGGCGGAAGCGGCCGTAGTCCATCAGGTCGTTGACCGAGAACACCTCGCCCACGGCGTCGCCTTCCAACGGCGGGGTCCAGGTGTCCGCGCCGAGGGCCAGCACCAGGCTGCTGTAATCCAGGTGGTCGTCGGGCAGCAGCACGCGCTGTTTGTCGGTGTCGAGGCCGGCCACGTGCACGCCGGTGCGCACCGTGACGTTGAATTGCTCGGCCACCTGTTCGGGGGTCGCCATGGCCAGTTCATCGGCGCTTTTTTCCTTGGTGAAGCCGGTGGAGAGCATGGGCTTGGAGTAGTTGCGCCCGTCGTCGGCGGTGAGCATTACCACCGGCGTCTCTTTGTCCAGCTTGCGGAATTCCTTGACCGTGTTGAAGCCGGCCAGGCCTGAGCCGATGATCACGATTGGGTTCATGACGAGTCCTTGATCGGAAAATTCAGTGGGGGAAAGGCGTCCGTCGCTTAGAGTTCCACCATCTCGAAGTCTTCTTTGCCGACGCCGCAGTCCGGGCATACCCAGTCATCGGGAATGTCGTCCCACTTGGTGCCGGGCTCGATGCCCTCCTCAGGCAGACCTTCTTCCTCGTCGTATATAAAGCCGCAAACCACGCATTCCCATTTTTTCATGCTGAACCTCGTCTGGTCGGGGGGAAGCCGGGCCCGGGTACGCGGGCCCTTCCAGGGGCCGCTAACGTATCCACGGGCGAGTGAAAAATCAATGACAGTGGATGATGGTAGCGTCGCCCTGGGGCCGGGGCGGCTTGCCGATCCGGTTTTCATGGGCCATAGTCGCGCGCTTGAGATCCCGCGCCCAGGGCGCGAGCCTAGCGAGTCACCATGCCCGATACCGCAATGCGCGCCGACGCCCGCTGGCGTCCCCAGGAACAGCTCAGCCTGCCGCCCCTTGTGCGCGACTGGCTGGCCGACCCCGGCTCTCTGACCGCCCGCCTGCGCCTGTATGGCGCCTTCCGGGTGGTGCCCCGGGGAGACCGCGTCGTCCGCCCTACCTTCGCCGAGCAGCAATTGCTGGGCCGCATCGGTCGCGGCCGGGCCCTGGTGCGTGAAGTCACCCTGCTGGTCGATGAGCAGCCGGTGGTGGAGGCGCGCAGCGTGCTGCCGCTGGCCAGCCTGCGCGGCGCCAACCGCGGCCTGGCCCACATGGGCAGCCGCTCGCTGGGCAGCGAGTTGTACCGGCGCCCCATGGCCCGCCGCGACCGGGTCTGGGTGCGCTACGGCGCCACCCCCTCTGGCCAGGGGCCCTGCTGGGGGCGACAATCCCGGTTCATCAAGCGCGGCCGGCCCTTGCTGGTGGCCGAGCACTTCTTGCCCGCGCTGTGGCAACGGGTCGAGGAAGAGGATCGCTGAGGACGCCTATGCTGGCCTTCGTGGAACACCGTTACCCCGCTCTCTGGCCGTGGATCCAGTTGATGCGACTGGACCGGCCGATCGGCAGCATGCTGCTGATGTGGCCCACCCTCTGGGCGCTGTGGATCGCCGGCGACGGCACGCCCAGCCTCAAGCATATCGTCATTTTCGTGCTGGGTGTGTTCGTGATGCGCGCCGCCGGCTGCGTGATTAATGATTTCGCCGACCGCGACTACGACGGCCATGTGGCGCGCACCCGGGGCCGGCCGCTGGCCACCGGCGCGCTGTCCGCCCGCCAGGCACTGATGCTGTTCTGCGTGCTGGGGCTGATCGCCCTGGTGCTGGTGCTGTTCCTCAACCGTTTCACGCTGGTGCTGTCGTTCGGCGGCCTGGGGCTGGCGGTGCTGTACCCCTTCACCAAGCGGTTCACCTATTTGCCGCAGCTGTTCCTGGGCGCCGCGTTCAGCTGGGCGATTCCGATGGCGTTCGCGGCGGAGACCGAAAGCGTGCCGGAGATCGCCTGGCTGCTGTTCACCACCAACCTGCTGTGGACCGTGGCCTACGACACCGAGTACGCCATGTGCGACCGGGAAGACGACCTCAAGGTGGGCATTAAAAGCACCGCCATCCTGTTCGGCGACCTGGACAAGGTCATGGTGGGCGCACTGCAGGCGCTGACCCTGGTGGCGCTGTTCATGCTCGGTCAGCGGCTGGGCTTCGCGTGGCCCTGGTACCTGGGTCTGGCCGGCATGGCGGCGGGCTTCGTTCATCAGCAGCGGCGCATCCGGTACCGCGAGCGCTGGCCCTGTTTTCACGCTTTTCTCAGCAACCACTGGGCCGGCGCTAGCGTGTTCGCGGGCCTCTATTTCCAGTACCTGCTGGCCGGCGCCGGCCTCTGAGGCCGGTGGCGAAAGCGCCGCCGCTGGGCGAGGCGTGCAAAGTTGTCATCATCATGTCATAAAAAGGCAATGTAATAGGGGCACTTAAATGGGCAACCCCTGAGAATGAGCCATGTCCCGTAATCGTATTCTGATTGTTGACGACGAACCGGCGATCCGCGAAATGGTGGCGGTGGCGCTGGAGCTGGCGGATTTCGACGTGCTGGAGGCGGACAACGCCCAGCGCGCCCACGAATACATTGTCGACGAACGGCCGGACCTGGTGCTGCTGGACTGGATGTTGCCGTCGGTGAGCGGCATTGAACTGGCGCGGCGGCTCAAGCGCGAGGACGCCACCGCCGAAGTGCCGATCATCATGCTCACCGCGAAAAGCGAAGAGGACAACAAGATCCAGGGGCTGGATGTGGGGGCCGACGACTACATCACCAAGCCGTTTTCCACCCGCGAGCTGATCTCCCGCATCAAGGCGGTGCTGCGCCGCACCTCGGTGGTGGCGGCGGAAAAAGCCATCGACGTGGAAGGGTTGTGCCTGGACCCGGTCAGCCACCGCATCAGCGC
>CAZKWA010000023.1:14355-46028 GCA_964556345.1 uncultured Alcanivorax sp. | reverse complement strand
TGTCGAACGTCCTGTTCTCCAGGGTCCCGGAAGGGCAGAACACAGACCCGCTCCGGGGAAGGCTTCCGGCGCTTCGGGTCATCGCTGGCACTGGAACATTCTATGACGCCGGAGTTTTGTGGGAGCTTGCCTTGCAAGCGAAAGGCCGGCAAAAGCCGGCCGGCAGGATTCCAGAGAGGCTGCTTGTGCTGAAGTTAGACAGGGCTCTGGCATCCTGCCGGGGCTTCGCCCCTTTCGCGGGCGAGGCCCGCTCGCACGATCCTGGCTTCGTAGCAGCGTTTGGTACCGAGACCGAACCGGGCTACGGAGTTATGCCCCCGGGCTGGTTCAGAAGCGGCCGTTCAGCCCCAGGGACAGGTTGGTGACTTCGTCGCCGCCGCTGTCCACCGCGCGCATGTATTCCACGCTCACGAAGACCACGTCGGTCAGGCTCACGTCGGCGCCCAGGCCGATCGACAGGCCGGAATAGTTCTCGCCGCTGGAGCCGCCGCCGGTGAAGTTCTCGGTGGTTTCCATGCGGGTCAGGCCGATCAGGCCATAGGGGCGCACCGGCAGGGTGTTGGGGAACTGGCCACGGAAATAGGCGCCGTAGTAGCGGTCGATTTCCACATCGGTGCCATGGCCCAGGTCGTCCTCGTCAATACCCAGACCCAGGCGCAGTTCGCCGCCGAGGGTTTCATTGCGGTTGATCCAGGTACCGAATTTGAACTGCAGCGCGGTGGGATCGGCGCTGCCGCCGTCGTCCGGTTCAATCTTGCTGCTGACAATGTCGATACCCGCGAAGCCCGAGGCGCCGGCGGCGATCGGCAGGGCGGTCAGGGGTAGCGCAAGGCTCGCGGCTAACAGGAAAGGCTTCATGGGTACTCCGATCATTACTGCGGATGGTTTCTAGGGATGCTGTCCGTGAACGCATTGTAGTGAAAAGAGACGCGCAAGGCGACGCGGGAAGCCCCGGCCGGAAGGCCGGGGCGGAGGGCGGTCAGTGATCGTGGTCGTGGTCTTCGTCGGTCTCGTCGTGGTCGTGCGCCTCGCCGGCGCCGGTCCAGGCCAGGCCGGTGGGCGCGAACTCCAGAGGCACGGTTTCCAGGCTCAGCGCTTCCAGATCAAGCACGCGGATCGCCGGGGCCGCCGGGTCGCTGACGAACGCCTGGTCGCCGGCGCCGCTCACCGCGAGCGCGGGCTGCGGGCCGCTGGCGGGCACGCTGTCCAGTACCGTGACGCTGCCGCGGTGGCTCCAGTCGCTGCTCTCCAGCACGTGCAGATCGCCGTTGCTGTCCAGAATCAGCAGATGCTCGCCGTGGGCGTCGAAACGCTGGGCCAGCGGGCTGACCGGGTCGCCGGCGCCATCCACGGCGCCGGCGCGCCAGTCCACTTGCTCGGCGGTGCCGGCTTCCGGGTCCAGTGCATACAGGTTGCCGCCGGGGTAGGAGAAGGCGGCGAACCGCGCCACGTCGGCGTGGCCGAGGACCGTGGCCAGGCGTTCCGCCACCGTGATCTTGCCGTCATGGAAGTGGTCGCTGTGGAGTTCGGCGACCAGGGCGCCGTCGGTGCAGCCGAACACGGTATGGGTGGCGTTGGACGCGCCGCCGTGCAGGCCCGGGCAGGCGGTGGCCAGCTCCCCCTCGTTATGGAAGTGGTCACCGTGCAGTTCGAACACGGAGACGCCGTCCGGGGAATCACCGCTGACCGTGGCGTGGCTGGCCAGCACCAGTCCCTCGAGGGGCTCGGCGATGCCGTGGTGGGCGGTGTCCAGGGTCTGGTGGGCCAGGGCGCCGCCGCTTTCCAGGCTCTCGTCGCTGAACAGGTGGAATTCACTCAGGGTGCCGGCGCCGCTGTCGCCGTCGAAGAACAGCGCGGCTTGCCCCGCGTGGCTCCGGTAGTGCGTGGGCCGCACGCCGTTCAGGGTGAAGGCGAGCATGGACGGGTCTTCCTCGTCCACATGGTCGTCGTGGCGGTAGATGCCGCCGTCCAGGAACTCCACCTGGTTGTTGTCGTGCTGGATGATCACCGCGTAGCGGCCTTCCGGGCTGGTGTGCACCGCGGTGGCGGGGTGCACCAGGGCGAAATCGGCGACCGTGGTTTCGCTCTCCAGGTCGTGGACATAGACCCGGGAATTGCTGCCGTTGGCGTGGGTAAAGACCAGCCGGCCGGCGCCTTCGGCACCGTGGTGATGGTCGTGGTCGTCGTCACCGCCGGGCAGGGTGGTGCTGCCGGTGTCGTTATTACAGGCTGACAGCAGAATGGCGCTGGCCAGCGCTGTCAGGGTGCTGCTCAATTGCTTCATTCTGGTGTTCATGATCCGATCCCTCAATTAAAAGTCCATGCGAATGCCGGCGGTCAGGTTCCGCCCGGGCTGGGGCACGGTGTCCGCCAGGAAAGACGTGTGGTTGTACACCTCTTCGCCGAGCAGGTTGCTGGCGCGCAAAAAGAGGCTGTAGGTTTGTTCCAGGCCGAAGGTGTAGCTCACCGTGGAGTTGAGCATGTCGTGGCCCGGGGTGCGGGTTTCGTAGCCGGTAATGTCGTCCTGGGCATAGAGGCGGTAGAACTCCAGCTCGCCGTCGAAATCCCGCCAGAAGGTATTGATGCGCGTACCAACCCGGTGGGCCGGAATCCGCGGCAGCTCGTTGCCGCCGTCGCGGAACTGGGCCTTGACCACGTCGCCGAACAGGGTGGTGGCGAACCGGTCGGTCCATTGATAGCGGGCTTCCGCTTCGGCGCCGATGAACTCCACGTCTTCCTGGGTGTACTTGATCAGACGGAAATCCTCGATCTGATCCAGGGTGCGGGCGTAGATGTAGTTGTCCACGCGGTTCTGATACAGCCCGACGTCAAAGGTGAAATCGCCGCGAATCTTGCGCAGGTTGATGCCCAGATTGTGGGAGGTCTCCGTTTCCAGGCGGGCGTTGTTCTCGGCGCCGCCACAGGTGAAGGTGTCCGCCAGCAGGCCGCATTCATAGGTATTGGTGGCCAGATGCACGCCGCGCGCGTAGGCCTCCTGGGCGTGGGGCAGGCGTTGGGAGCGGGTGGCGGACAAGCCCAGGTTGTAATCCGGGGCGAAAGCCCAGGTGAGCCCCGCGGACAGGGAATTGGCGGAATCGTCGAGCCCGGGCCGCTGGCGCGGGTCGTCAATCGGGTCCATTTTCTGGCGTTCGTGGCGGGCACCCAGTTCCAGATGCCAGTCGTCGGCCAGCTGGTAATGCTCCACCGCGAACAGGCCGATGATGCGGGTATCGGTCTTGGGCATGAACGCTTCCGCGCCCTGGGTGTTGAACTGGGTGTCGGAGTACTGCAGGCCGACCGCGCCGTGCCAGCCGCCGGCGAAGGGGGCGTGCTCCGCTTCGATGCGGGTTTCATAGCCCTTGTGGCGGAAGGTCGTGCCGATCACGCCGTCCTCGATCTCGTGGTGGCGATAGTCGGTGTGGCTGGAGCGCAGACGAACCACCTGGATGCCGTCCATCGGCTGGCGGTACTCGCCGCGCAGATCGATGCGGCGGCTGTCCAGGTCCACGTAGGGGGCGGCATGGTCTTCGCCATGCTCATGATCGTGTTCGTCGTCGCAGACCAGGCTGCTACCACTGGTGCCACAGCTCTCGAACTCATGGCTGTGGCCGGGCAGGCCGTAAATGTCGCCCCGGTAGGTGTAGGCCAGGCCAAGGTAGCCCCAATCATCGATCCAGGAAGCGCCGACGCTGGCGTTATTGCTTTCCGCGTAGGTGCCTTCGATCTCCGGCACCGTGAAGCCGTTGACCTCATAGTTATTGGCGTCGCGGCGGGCGCCTTCCACGTGGATCGCGATATGCTCGCTGGCCCGGGCGGTGAGGCTGGCGGCGCCGGCCCGTTCGTCGGCCACCGTGTTGCCCTGGCCGGCGACGAAGCCTTCCACGGATTCCAGCGGCATCTCGGTGGGAATCTTGTTGTCCAGCACGTTGACCACGCCGCCGATGGCGCCGCCGCCGTAGAGCAGTGTGGAGGGCCCGCGCAGGACTTCGATCTTGGAACTGAGCAAGGGCTCGGCGGTGACCGCGTGATCCGGTGAAATCGACGAGGCGTCGAACAGCGAGTTGCCGTCGGAGAGCACCGTGACCCGTGGCGCGCCCTGGCCGCGGATCACCGGGCGGCTGGCGCCGCCGCCGAAGGTGTCGGAATGCACGCCGGGCAGGCCATTGAGGGTATTGCCCAGAGTGCCCTCGCTTTTCTGGAACAGAAGAATCCCTTCCAGGAGATCGAAGGAGGACGAGGAGCGGTTGGCGTCCTCGCCCATGGGCAAGGCGGACACCTGGACCGCTTCCAGGACAGTCGCGTCCTCATCGGCGCGGACGTCCGGCGCGGCGAGCAAAACAGACCCGCCCAGGCCGAGCAGCACGCTGGCCGCCAGGGGCAGGGGGTATGGCTTAAACATGAATGATCCCTCTTTGTAATAGAGTGTTATAACATAACATTTTTATTCCGGGCAACAGCGCCCCTCAAAAGAGGAGCGTGTCGGAATAAACGAATTACGCGGAGAGGGGCGGGGCCCGGGAATAATAGGCCGGCGGGGGACTGGCGTCATACCAGGGGCGGCCGGTGTCGGTGAGCCAGCCCGGGGTCGGCGCCACCGGCGCCGGGGCGGGCTGGTGTGAAGGCATGGCCAGCTGTACCGGCGCGCAGTCATCGCAGTGACCGGTGGCGTGCGCGTGGCCGGGGGGTGTCCGGTCGGCGCCGTCGTCCGGCGCGGCGGCGGCCGTCTGTGTCACGGCGTCCGGCAGGTGGAACATCGCGTGCCAACTGACCTGCCACTGCCCGGCGATCAGTAACAGGGCGAGCAGTACCAGGCCGGCGACGCGGCGGCGGGGCGAACTCAGGGTGTAATCAGACACCGGTGTCATGGTCCGTTTCGCAGCGGTGGCGGTCGCCGGGAATCGGGTCGAAGCCGCCGGGGTGCCAGGGGTGGCATTTGCACAGGCGTTTTACCGCCAGGCCGGAACCGCGCAGGCTGCCATGGGCCTCCACCGCCTGGCGGGCGTACTCCGAACAGGTCGGATAGAACCGGCACTGATTCCCCAGCCAGGGGCTCAGCACGATCTGATACATACGCAGGGCGGCCAGCAGAAAACGTTTCACCTTGGCATCCGGAATGGGCAATCAAATACGGTCGAGCGGGGATGATAGCCGCAATCGCGACGGCGGGGCCACCCTGTCGTGCAGGATGGGCCAATCATCGCGCGCGGGCTTGTGCCGGCGCGGCGTATTTCCATACTGAGCCACCGATTCACGCACGCCGAGGACCGCCCCGTGTTGAAACCGTTCCACCCTGTCTGGTTGTTACTGCTGGCGTTTGTCGCCGCCTCCGCCGCCGCCGAGACGGCCTGGACCCCGACGCGGGAGGCCGCCGACCGCGATCAGGTGGCGACCTGGACCCGCGAGGTGGCGGGCAGTCCGGTGAAGGCGTTCCGGGGGGTGGTGGAAGTGCCGCACGGCCCGGTCCCGGTGCTGGCGGCGATCACCGCCGTGGATACCTTCCCGGAGTGGATTTTTCAGGTCCAGGCCAGCGAGGCCGTGGCGGGCACCGGCGGGGCCCGCACCTATATGCGGTTCAATGGCATCTGGCCGGTGTCGGACCGGGATGTGGTGCTCGATAACAGTGTCAGCCAGGACCCGGACAGCGGCGCCGTGACGCTGCACAGTGTTAACGCCGAGGGCGCGCGTCCGCCCAGCGAGGGCTATGTGCGCATTCCGGCGCTGGATAACCGGTTCGTGGTGACGCCGCTGGCGGACGGCTGGACGCGGGTGGAATTCCGCACCTTTGTCGACCCGGGCGGCAAGGTGCCGGTATGGCTGGCCAACCTGGTGGCCACCAAGGCGCCGCTGGTGACGCTGGAAGGGCTGCGGGAGCAATTGGAGAAACCGCGCTTCAAGAATGCCGGCAAGGACGACCTGCCGGCGATCTTCGACGGGGTCCGTTTCTAGGGCCGCGCCGGACCGCTCAGCCGCGCGTCCAGCGGGTGCCTTCGCGGGTGTCCTCGAGCTCGATGCCGGCGTCCTTGAGTTGGTCGCGGATCTGGTCGGCGCGGGCGAAATTCTTGTCTTTCTTGGCCTGGGTACGTTCCGCCACCAGGGCGTCGATGGTGGCGTTGTCGAGGCCGTCGTCGCCGGCTTTCTTGTCCTGAAACCAGGCGCTGGGATCGGTCTCGAGCAGGCCCAGCAGTTGCGCGGCGGCTTGCAACTCCGCCTTGAGGGCCGGTTTCTCGCTCATTTCCGCCTTGTTGAGACGGGCCGCCACCGCGTGCAGCGCGCTGATCGCTTCGGACGTGTTCAGGTCGTCGAGCAGGGCGGTGAGCACCGGGTGGTCCTCGGGCAGTCGGTAGTCCGGGTCGGCGTGCACGGTTTCACCGCGGCCCAGCAGCGCGTAATAGAGCGAGTCCAGGCTGCTTTCCGCCTGCTCCAGCAACTCGGCGGAAAAATTGAGCGGCGAGCGGTAGTGGCTGGACAGCAGCGCGAAGCGCAGCACCTCGCCGGGAAACTTCTCCAGCAGGTCACGCACCAGCCGGAAGTTGCCCAGGGATTTGGACATCTTCTCGCCGTCGATGTTGATGTAGCCGTTGTGCATCCAGTAACGCACGTACTCGGTGCCGTGGGCGCAGCAGCCCTGGGCGATTTCATTTTCGTGGTGGGGGAAGATCAGGTCCTGGCCGCCGCCGTGAATATCGATCACGTCGCCCAGGTGCTTGTGGATCATCGCCGAGCACTCGATGTGCCAGCCCGGACGGCCGCGGCCCCAGGGCGACTCCCAGCCGGGCTGGTCGTCGCTGCTGGGTTTCCACAGCACGAAGTCGCCGGGGTGGCGCTTGTAGTCCGCCACTTCCACCCGGGCGCCGGCGCGCATGTCTTCCAGGTTGCGCCCGGACAGCTTGCCGTAATCTGGCATCGATTCCACCGCGAACAGCACATGGCCGTCGGCTTCATAGGCGTGGCCCTTGGCGATCAGCGTCTCGATCATGGCGGTCATTTCGCCGATATGATCGGTGGCCTTGGGCACGATGTCCGGCCGCAGGGTGTTGAGCGCGGCCATGTCCTCGCGGAAGGCGTCGGTGAAGCGCTCGGTGAGCGCGGTCATCGATTCGCCGGTTTCCGCGCAGGCCGTGATGATCTTGTCGTCGATATCGGTGATGTTGCGGGCGTACACCACCCGGGGATAGAGCCGCGACAGCAGCCGGTACAGCACGTCGAACACCACCACCGGTCGGGCATTGCCGATGTGGACGTAGTTATACACCGTCGGTCCGCACACGT
This sequence comes from uncultured Alcanivorax sp., assembly GCA_964556345.1. Taxonomy (GTDB): domain Bacteria; phylum Pseudomonadota; class Gammaproteobacteria; order Pseudomonadales; family Alcanivoracaceae; genus Alloalcanivorax. The sequence continues at coordinate 38,759 of CAZKWA010000023.1, read as the reverse complement.
AGAGCGTCACGCGCCGCGGGTCGAGCGGTTGAAAGGCGTCCTTCTGCCCGGTGAGGGTGTTATGCAGTGTCAGCATGCTGGTCCGTCAGTGGTTATAAATGTCCTTGGGATTGATAAGCGGTGACTTATCGATGCGCGCGGTGTTCGTGTCCAGCTTCCAGAAGAAACAGTCGCGCCGGCCGGTGTGGCAGGCCGCGCCGGTCTGATCGACCCGCGCCAGCAGCACGTCGCCGTCGCAGTCCACGCGCAGTTCCTTGAGCGCCTGCGTGTGCCCGGAGGTTTCCCCCTTGCGCCACAGCGTGGCGCGGGAGCGGGAGTAATAACAGACCTGCCCGCTGGCCAGTGTTTCCTCGATCGCTTCGCGGTTCATCCACGCGAACATCAGCACTTCGCCGGTGTCATGCTGCTGGGTGATCACCGGCACCAGGCCGGCGTCGTTGAACACCAGGTTATCCAGCGCCTCGCCGAGCGGGACGCTGAACCCTTCTGCTTGCTGTTCGTTGTGTTTGAACATAGTCGTGGCCTGATGCGTGTCGCCGGCGTTCCGCGCCGTTTAAACCGGCGCGCGGGTATCCTGGAAAAGCTGCTCCACCGCGTCCTCGAGCGCCATTTCCTCGGTTTCCTTGGCGCCGAGTTTGCGGATCGCGACTTTGCGCTCTTGCGCTTCCTTCTCGCCAACCACCCAGATGCGGGCGGTCTTGGCCTTGGAGTGCTCGCGCACCTTGAAGCCGATTTTTTCGTTGCGGGTATCCAGCTCCGCCGGAATGCCCTTGGCTTTGAGCAGCGCCACCGCCTCGGCGGCGTAATCGTCCACCGCGTTGGTGATGGTGGCGACCACCACCGGGCTGGGCGACATCCACAACGGCAGATGGCCCGCGGTGGATTCGATCAGAATGCCCAGGAAGCGCTCCAGCGAACCGAGCACCGCCCGGTGCAGCATCACCGGCCGCTGCCGGGAGCCGTCCTCGGCCACGTACTCGGCGTCGAGCCGTTCGGGCAGCACGAAATCCACCTGCAGGGTACCGCACTGCCAGTCACGGCCGATCGCGTCGCGCAGCACGAACTCCAGTTTGGGGCCGTAGAAGGCGCCTTCGCCCGGGTTCAGTTCGCACTCCAGACCCAGGGATTCCACCGCGCCGCGCAGCGCCGCCTCGGCCTTGTCCCAGGTCTCGTCGGAGCCGGCCCGGTTTTCCGGACGGTCGGAGAACTTGATGCGGAATTCATTGAAGCCGAAGTCCGTGTACACCTCGCGCAGCATTTCGATAAAGCCGGCGGTTTCCGGGTTGATCTGCTCTTCGGTGCAGAAAATATGGGCGTCGTCCTGGCTGAACGAGCGCGCGCGCATCAGGCCGTGCAGGGCGCCGTGGGCTTCGTTGCGGAACAGCGCGGTGAATTCACCCATGCGGATCGGCAGGTCCCGGTAGCTCTTGATGCCCTGGTTGAAGATCTGCACGTGGCCCGGGCAGTTCATCGGCTAGATCGCCATTTCCCGGTCGTCGTGGGTGCAGACCGTGAACATGTCGTCGCCGTATTTGTCCCAGTGCCCGGATTTTTCCCACAGGATACGGTCCATCAGCTGCGGCGTGGCGACCTCTTCATAGCCGTACTTGACCATCTTGTCGCGGATGTAATTTTCCAGGTTCTTGCGCAGGCGCCAGCCCTTGGGGTGCCAGAACATGCTGCCCACCGCTTCCTGCTGGATATGGAACAGATCCATTTCCCGGGCCAGTTTCCGGTGGTCGCGCCTTTCCGCTTCCTCGAGTTGCTTGAGGTAGGCGTTGAGTTCTTTCTTGTCCCGCCAGGCGGTGCCGTACACCCGCTGCAGCTGGGCGTTGTCGGCGTTGCCGCGCCAGTAGGCGCCGGCCACCTTCATCAGCTTGAAGCCGTCGCCGAGCTTGCCGGTGGAGGGCAGGTGCGGGCCCCGGCACAGGTCGATGAAGTCGCCCTGACGGTACAGGGAGACTTCCTGGTCGGCGGGCAGGTCGCGGATGATCTCCGCCTTGAAGTGCTCGCCCTGCTCGAGGAAGAACTTGACCGCCTCGTCCCGGTCCCAGACTTCACGGCGGATCTCTTCGTTGCGGCGCACGATCTCCTGCATGCGCTTTTCGATCGCCGTCAGGTCGTCCGGGGTGAAGGGTGCTTCCCGGTAGAAGTCGTAATAAAAGCCGTTCTCGATGGTCGGGCCGATGGTGACCTGGGTATCCGGGAACAGCTCCTGCACCGCTTCGGCCATCACATGGGCGGCATCGTGGCGGATCAGTTCCAGCGCGTCTTCGTGCTCGCGGGTGATGATTTCCACTTCCGTGCCGTCGGTGAGCGGCAGGTAGACGTCCGTGAGCCGACCGTCGGCTTTCGCCGCCAGGGCCTGTTTGGCGAGTTTCTTGCTGATCCGCTCGGCGATCTCCAGGGCGGAGGCCGGCTGATCAAACTCCATAGTTGCCCCGTCGGGCAGTCGATAGCTCACGCTCATGGGTGACACGGAATCCGAGTAATGGGTTGGCTGGGGGAAAAGTCCCCATCAGAACCGGAGAATGGTAGGCAATCGCCCTCTCACGTTCAAGCAAGGTTCCTTTACGCTGGTCACGGCCTGTGCCTATGCTTGCTCCGTTGGATTGACAGGAAACGGCCATGAGCAAGTTGCAGCGGGTGCCGGACCCCCAGCTTCCACCCCTGCTACGGGTGGCCCGGCAGATTAACGAGCAGCGCGATCTGGCGCCTTTGATCGAGGCGGTGCTGGAGGAGGCGCAGGTGCTCGCCGGCGCCGAAGCCGGCGTGCTCTGGCTTTACCGCGAAGAGGGCGGCGAGGAGTGGCTGGACTGCGCCCGGCATTGCAGTAACGGCCCGGATGGCGCTCCCGTGTGTGCCCTGGAAGGCCCCCGCCTGCCCCTGGACGACGACCACGCCGAGCGCCCGGCGGCGCGCGTGGCGCGCTCCGGGCAGCCGCTGCATCTCACCGACGCCGGCCGCCTGGACGACCAGGATCTGGCCCTGCTGGTGCCGTTGCTGGTGCGCCGGGTGGATTCGCTGCTGCTGGTGCCGATGCGCAACCACGAAGGCGTGGTGGTGGGGGTGCTGCAGCTGGTGAACCCCCACCCGGACAGCGCGCGGGACAGCGACGCCTTCCCCGCTTCGGCCCTGGCCCTGCTTGAAGCGCTTGCCGGGTACGCCGGCATCGCCCTGAACAACCTGCTGCTGGTCCAGGAGCTGAAAAATCTGCTGGACGCCTTCGTGAAAGTGATTGCCCGCGCCATCGACGCCAAGAGCTCGCACACCAGCGCGCACTGCGAGCGGGTGCCGCTGCTGACCGAGTTGCTGGCGCGGGCGGCCTGCGACGATCAGACCCGGTTCGCCGATTTCCAGCTCGACGAGGACGGCTGGTACGAGCTGACCGTGGCCGCCTGGCTGCATGACTGCGGTAAATTGGCGACCCCGGATTCCGTGCTGGATAAGTCCACCAAGCTTCACAGTCTGCATGACCGCATCGAAATGGTGGCGGCGCGTTTCGCGGTATTGCGCAGCGAAGCGGAGCGCCGCTATGAGCGGGATGCCCTGACGGAGCCGGCCCGGGAGCCGCAGTTCCGGCGGCGCATGGAAGAGACGATCGAGGCGCTCGGCGACGACCTCGCCTTTCTCGAGCGCATCAACAAAGGCGGCGAGTCGATGGCCCCGGAGGATCAGGACAGGGTGCGGCGAATGGCGGAAACCGTCTGGGTCGACGCCCGCGGGCAGCGCCGGCCGCTGCTGTCCGAGGACGAGGTCAACAATCTCTGTATTCCCCGGGGCACCCTGACCGAAGAAGAGCGGGACATTATCAACGGCCACATGGACATCACCCTGGAGATGCTGGAATCGCTGCCGTTTCCACGCAAGCTGCGCCGGGTGCCGGAGTATGCCGGTGGCCACCACGAGCGCATGGACGGGCGCGGTTTCCCGCGCGGGCTGACCCGTGAGCAGATGTCGGTGCCGGCGCGGATCATGGCGATCGCCGATGTGTTCGAAGCGCTCACTGCCCGCGAACGGCCTTACAAGACGCCGCTCAAGCTATCCGAAGCGCTCGGCATCATGCAGCGCATGCGCGACGACCAGCATCTTGATCCCGACCTGTACCGCCTGTTCCTGGATGCCGGTGTGTGGCGCGATTACGCGCGTACCGCCCTGGATCCCGAGCAACTGGACGTGGACGACGCCTCGCCCTATTACTAGGGCCGGCGGAGTCAGAGGGTGACCACGCGGCCCTGCTCGCTCATGTAGGCGACCCGGTTGCGGCCCGCGCCTTTGGCCTGATAGAGGGCTTCGTCGGCGCACTTGATCAGGTTGTTGGCGTCGTGGTCGTCGCTGGCGCTGGCCACCCCGACGCTGATGGTGACCACCTGACTGATGCGCGAGCCGCTGTGGGGCAGGCCCAGCTGCTCGATGCGCGTGCGCATGCGCTCGGCGAACACCAGCGCGTCTTTCAGGCTGGTGTTGACCAGCACCACCACGAATTCCTCGCCGCCGTAACGGGCCACGAAGTCCTTGCTGCCCTGGGCCATGGATTGCGGAATCGACGCCACGGTTTTCAGACAGTCGTCGCCGGCCAGGTGCCCGTAGGTGTCGTTATACTGCTTGAAGAAATCAATATCGAACATCACCAGGGTGATGCGTTCGGACACACCGCCACGGCCGAAGCCGTGCAGGACCTCGTCGAGCCGGTTCTCCATGCCGCGCCGGTTCAGGCAGCCGGTGAGACCGTCCACGGTGGCCTGGCTTTCGAGAATACGGTTGGCGGAATGCAGTTCGTCACGGTGCTGGAAAAGAACATTCTCGGAAAGAAAATGCTGGCGCAGCAGCCGCTCGTAAATGTACTGGCCGAACAGACTCATGCTGGCGCTCGCCACCGACAGCAGCAGCAATACAAAGGTCAGATCCCGGCCCACGCGGTCGCTGCCGAACAGCGTCATCACCAGGATGCCGATCATCACCAGGCTGCTGGCCGCGGCCAGGTGGAAGGGCACCCGCAGTACCACGCACACCATCAGAATCGCCAGCGGGGTTTGCAGAAACAGCGCGTACGCCAGCTCGTGGTCCACGTGCAGGCCCATCCAGTTGCCGGTGAGCGCCACCGCGAACGCCATCGCCAGGCTCGCCACGTGCAGCCAGCGGCGCCATTCCGGGCGGCGCGCGATCAGCGCCGTGGCCACCGCCAGCATCATGCACAGCAGCCGCGGCCGCCAGGTGACGGCCGCGGCTTCCGGGGAAATGGTGAATTCCACCAGCAGCGCGAGCATGAGCAGAGCGACCAGACTGGCCGCCGCCCAGGGTGTGACGCTGGCCACACTGCCACGGAAATACTCCGCGAAATCGCGCTCCAGCGGGTCGGGCAATCGCAGGTGCCAGGGCAGGCGTATGTCGTTGCCGCTGGGTAAACTGCTCATCCGTTGAGATTCGTCCTTCAACTGCTTTTATCCCCCCGATACCGCCGGCGCGGTGAACTCACCAGCCGGGCGGCATCGCAACCATCGGGTTCTTACGTCGCAAGTTTAGAGCATCAACACTCCGGCCTCTAAACTTTCCCGCGCCAGGCGCGCCGTCGCTATGGTCAGTTTTTAGACAGACGGCCGGCTGCCGTCCAAGAGGGCGATCAGGGCGCGTCGTTTGGTGGCGGGCAGCCGGCGGAAGTGATCAAGCAGGAAACGTTCTTCGTCCCCAGCGGGCACCGCCGGCTCATCGCCGGGCAGCTGGTCCGGCCAGTTCTGCATACTGTGCCTGAGTCGGGCGACGATTTCCGCGTTCATGCTGCGGTGACTCACGCCGGCCGCTTGCGCCACCCAGTCCCGCATGCCGAGAGGAAAGCGAACTACGAACTTCTCGGCCCGGGTACGTTCCGCCTGTTTCATAGTGCGTACAACACCCTGGGAAAAACTTCACGATACGCAGTTTTTTGCTTCAAATCGAGACGTCTGTTCCACCGGGCGTCGAGAAAGCGACATGGTTAACATCTTGTCCGCCGTGAAGGGCGCCGAAGACTGGGGCTTTGCTCCGGTTTCAGCTACCCTTCGGGTTTATTGTGTTTCCTTGGGCATTCATGCCATGAATATAGCCAGCGCCGACCTCAACCTGCTCAAGTACCTGGACGTGCTGTTGCGCGAGAAGAATGTCACCCGCGCCGCCGAACAGCTGGGCATTACCCAGCCGGCCATGAGCAACTGCCTCAAGCGTCTGCGGCATATGTTCGGCGACCCCTTGCTGATCCGCACCAGCGAAGGCATGACCGCCACCGACCGGGCGCTGGAACTGCAGCCGCTGGTGCGACAGCTGATCAGCCAGGCCGAGTCCCTGTTCACGCCGGAAGACGTCTTCCGGCCGGCGGAAAGCCGGCGCGTCTTCCGCATCATGACCAGTGATTACGCCGAAGCCACCCTGGTACCGCACATTGTGCGACGGCTGCGTGAAGAGGCGCCCAATGTGGTACTGGATTTTCTGACGCCGTCGGACGTGAGCTATCCGGACATGGAGCAGGGCCGGGTGGACATGGCCGTGAACCGCTTCAACGAGATCCCCGGCTCTTTCCACCAGGTGACGCTGTGGCGGGACTCCTTTTCCTGCTTGTTGAACCGGGATAACCCCATCGCCCGGCGCTTCGACCTCAACAGCTATCTGTCCGCGCAGCACATCTGGGTGTCGAAAACCGGTTTCGGGGTGGGCTTCGGCATGAACCCGGAAAAACTCGGCGGCCTCGGCTGGATCGACCACGCGCTGCAGCGCATCGGCCGCACCCGCAAAATCAGCATCTTCACCCGCCACTACCAGATGCCGGCGCTGCTGGCGATGAACAATGATCTGGTCGCCACGCTGCCCAGCCGGGTGGCGCGCATGCAGGCCCAGAACGCGCGGCTGGTGATCAAATCGCCGCCGTTCGAGATACCGGAATTCGAGCTGAAAATGGCCTGGTCCCCGCTGCTGCACCACAACACCGCCCACCGCTGGCTGCGGCGGCTGATCCAGGAAGAAGCGGAGCAAATCCTCGCGGAAGACCCATAAAAAGACAGTTGATAGTGGATAGTTGACAGTTAATAGCTGCGCGGGAGGGCGCGTTTCAGGCTGATGGGGGAGGAGCCGCGCTCATGGTACGGCGTTGGCAGATACGCAAAGCTGGCGTTGCGAAATCGCAACGCCCTGTTTCGCTGTCAACTGTCCACTATCAACTGTTAACTGGCTCTTCAGTGCTGGTCACAGCACTGAAGAGCCCTGCAGCCAGCCCGCTTTGGCGCGGCCCGGGTTGTCCTCGCCGGCTTCGGCGATGGCGCCCTTGCCGACGCCTTCGAAGGCGCGCACCCGGAAGCGTTTGCCGGGGGCTTCGCGGGCCAGTTCGGCGGCGATGTGCTCGGCCAGGTTTTCCACCGTGGAGTCGGTGTCCACCAGGTAGCAGTGGTCTTCCGGGATCACCAGTTCGAAGTGGCCCTGCTCCGCGTCGTAGCGGAAGCGGTGGTGGGGCACCTCGTCCACATAGTAGGTGCCTTCCAGGTCCGCCCGGGTGCCGATGTAGATGTCTTCCCAGCGATCCGCCCAGAGTTTCTCCCAGTAGCGGCTGCGGCGGCCGTTCTCGAAAATCTCGATGCCGGAGCGGTGCCCGTGGGCGATCCGCTGGCAGTTGCCGTCGTGCTTCTTGAGACCGTGGGAATAGTGGTAGAACGGCGCCGTGCCGGTGTCCTGCTCGCGCAGTACCACCCGGACCTCGGTGACATTGTCGGGCACCGCGTCGCGGATCAGATCCATCAGATAGAGGGTGACGCCGGCCTTGGTGATGGCGGTGCCGGGCAATTCCAGAACGCTGGTCGCCGGCGACACCATGCGGATCTCGCCGGCCAGGTAGCGCCACTCCAGGCTGATGTGGCCGTCATCACGGCGGTGCAGGCCGAGCAGATCGCTGTCGCCGGGCAGCAGCAGGCGGTGGTCCACCCGTTCGTCCACGGCCTGTTTCAGGGCTTTCTTGATGTGGCCGAAGTCGAACACCATGCCCTGGGCATCCAGATCGCCGGACAGTTCCAGGTCCACGATCCAGGATTCCCCCACCATGCCCCGCTTGGCGTGGAGGTAGGAAAAATCCACCACGGTCAGATTTTCAACGAAAAGCGTGGCCATAGAGTCCTGTCGGTTGGAGGGTGAGCGATCATGCGCCCATTATAGTCAGTCCGGGCGCGGGGACTCACCCCAAGTTCTGTAAATTAGCAGCCGTTCTTCCCGGTGTTGTGAACGGGAACACGCGGTCCGCCGGCGAGCCGGTCCGTCTGGCAACCGGCGCGGGCTTGTTCTATGGTTGCTCTGCGAATTGAACGTCAGCCCGTGAGCCCGGGTGGTGAAAAGGAAAGGACCATGAGCGAAACGATTTTCTCCAAGATCATCGACCGGGAAATTCCGGCGGATATTATCTACGAGGACGACCAGTGCCTGGCGTTCAAGGACGTCAACCCCCAGGCGCCGACCCATTTCCTGGTGATCCCCAAAAAGCCCATTGCCAAGCTGTCCGACGCGGAGCAGGGCGATAAAGAGCTGCTCGGACACCTTTTGCTGGTCGCCAGCCAGGTGGCCGGGGAACAGGGGCTGGAAGACTTCCGTCTTAACGTGAATAACGGCGCCGGCGCCAGCCAGACCGTTTTTCATCTGCACGTGCATGTGCTGGGCGGGCGCCCGTTCAGCTGGCCGCCGGGCTGAAGCCCGGTCACCCCGCCGGAACGAATCGGGCGGGGAACAATAAAAACCTAAAAAAAGGAGTGACCCATGAAGCCTTTGGTTGTTCTCACCCTGTTGCTGACCGTCACCGGCCTGGCCCGGGCCGTGCCGCCGCAGAATCCCGAGCAGGTCAACGGCATGATCGCGGAGCTGGAAAGCCTTCACCAGAAGGGGATGGCGCTGCACCGCGGCTACGATGCCAGTGACGAGGCGCAGCTCAAGGCCTGCCAGGCGGAGCACGCCGGTCTCGGCGCCCAGGCCACCGAGCTGCGTAACCGGGCCGCCAAGCTGCCGGAGCTGGCCTATCGGGTGAACCTCACCATGGCCGCCAACGACGCCGTGGGCTGTGTGTCCTGCACCAGCGACGGCAGCGACTGCGACGCCATCCCCGCCGCCCTCAAGCGGGTCGAGCAGCAAATGAAGGCCGGCACCAAGGCCGCCGACTCCGAGGGTTAGCCCGCCGCCGCCCCGGGGGGACGCCGGCCCCGGGGATCGGCTATCCTGACGGTCTCACGAACTGGCAGGATGGCGACCCATGGCGGAATGGATACAACCGGTCACGCTGGAAGGCGAACAGGTGGTGCTGGAGCCCCTGGCGGCGGCGCACGCCGGGGATCTGGCCGACGCCACCGCCGACGGCGAGCTGTGGAAACTCTGGTACACCTTCGTGCCGGCGCCCGATCGGGTCGCCGCCTATATCGAGACCGCCCTGGAGGGCCGCGACCGGCACGGTGACCTGCCGTTCGCGGTGCGCCACCGGGAAAGCGGGCGGGTGATCGGCAGTACCCGCTTTTTCCGCGCCGACCCGGACAACCGCCGCCTGGAGCTGGGGCACACCTGGTACGCGCGGCGTTTCCAGCGCAGCGCGGTGAACAGCGAATGCAAACTGCTGCTGCTCGGCCACGCCTTCGAACGGCTGGAAGCGATCGCCGTGGAGCTGCGCACCCACTGGCACAATCACGCGTCGCGCAACGCCATTGCCCGGCTGGGCGCCAAGCAGGACGGCGTGCTGCGTCACCACACGCTGAGCGCCGACGGCATCTACCGGGACACGGTGGTGTTTTCCATCCTCAGCCAGGAATGGCCGGCGGTGCGCCAGAATCTCAACCTGCGGCTGGGCCGCCTCTAGCATGAACTACTTCGCGCACCTCACGCTGGCCCGGCCCACGGTGCCCTCCAAGGTGGGCAATCTGCTCGGCGACTTCATGCGCGGGGTGCGCGAACCCGACCTGCCGGAGGCGGTCCGCCGGGGGCTGCACAACCACCGGCTGGTGGACCGTTTCACCGACCAGCACCCCCTGGTGATTGAAAGCCGTGCGCTGTTCGCCCCGCACCGCCGCCGGTTCGCCGGGGTGGCCCTGGATGTGCTGTTCGATCACTTCCTGATTCGCCACTGGTCGCGCTTTCACGATACCCCGCTGGAGCGGGCCATCGACAAGGATTACCGCTTGCTGCGCGACGGCGAGGGCCTGATGCCGGCCCCGATGCGGGCCACCACCGGGCGCATCGTCGAGCACGACTGGTTCGGGCATTACGCGGAGCTGGAGAACGTGGGACGGGCGCTGGACCGGATCGCCGCCCGGGTGCGCTTCGCCAACCGTTTCCAGGGGGCGTTGGAAGATATCGAGCGCCACCACGACCGGCTTGAGACGGTCTTTCTGACGCTTTACCCGGCGTTGCGGGAGCACGTCAACGAGCGGGCCCTGGAAGGCCCGCCCGCCGGCGACCTCACAGCGGATTGATATTCAGCGCCGCCATGGTGTCCACGTAGAGACGCTCCGCCTGCTTCTTGTTGCGGGCGCGGGGCGAGCGGGCGGCGGGGCCCTTGGCGTCGAAATAACCGCCGGTGACGCCGATGAATTCCTCGTCCAGCGCCATGCGCACGGGCAGGCGCGCCGCCTTTTCCGGCGTGGTCAGGGTCGGGCGGATCAGCTTCATCGCCAGTTCCGGGGCGTGCCGGAAAATCGGCGTGTCCACGCCGCCGGGATGCAGGGCATTGCTGGTGATGCCCTGGGCGGCGAGGCGCTGGGCGAGCACGTCGCTGAACAGAATGTTGGCGAGCTTGGACTGGCCGTAGGCGTCCATCACCAGATAGGGGCGGCGACCGCGCCAGGTCTTGGTGTTGATACGGCCCAGCCAGTGGGCCACCGACGCCAGGTGGATCACCCGGGCGCCCTCGCGCTGGTGCAGCAGCGGCAGCAGCAAATGGGTGAGCAGCACCGGGGCCAGGTAGTTCACCCCGATCTGCATCTCGAAGCCGTCGCGGGTGAACTGTTGCCGGGTGGGAACCACGCCGGCGTTATTGATCAGAACGTCGATGCCGTCCAGCTCGTCATTGAGGCGTCGGGCGCAGCCGCGTACCTGGGCCAGATCCGCCAGATCAAGCTGGAACAGGCGCACCCGAGCCTGGGGGTATTGGCCCTTGAGGCGCGCCAGCGCCGCCTGGCCCTTGGTCTGGTCGCGGCAGGCGAGGACCACTTCCGCGCCCCGTCCCGCCAGTTGCTGAGCGGTGCAAAAACCGATACCGGAATTACCGCCGGTGATCAGAACCCTTTTGCTCATTTCCGTGCCCTCCATGTACGAAGCCGCAAGCCTAGCATAGAAAAAATGGCCAAAGCGGCACCCGGAAAGCGGCGCCGCCCGCTCCACGGCCAGGTGATGGTCGGGCGCCAGGGTCGCGGCGGACGCGATCAGAACATTCCAGCCGTAACGCAGTCGAAGGCCCTTGCGCACCGTCGCCCGACCGGCGCAGGCCGTCAGGGTGGTAAGTCACCATAGAGAAAGAAGGTATTTGAATGCGGGTATCGAATCAGTATGGGTGGGGTCTCGTGAACGCCGGGTGGGTGTTGTTGGGGTTGTTGCTGGCGGGGCCGGTGACCGGGGACGACTTTTCCCAGCGGCGCACCGTCACCGCCACCGCCTTCAATTCCCTGCCGGGCCAGGGCCACGGCGAGGACCACAGCCTGGCGGCCTGGGGCGACACCCTGGTGCCGGGCATGAAAGCGATCGCCGTGTCCCGGGATCTGATCGGTGTCGGCCTCGACAGGGGAACGGCGGTGAAGATCGAGGGGCTGGAGGGCATCTGGTATGTGCGCGACAAGATGCACGCCCGCTGGCGCAACAAGATCGATATCTACATGGGCGAGGACCGGCCGGCGGCTCTGCAATGGGGCCGCCGGCAGGTGGAGATACGCTGGAACCGGGACTAGTCCCGGCTCAGCCAGGCCATCAGCGCCCGGGTGGCCCGCTGCGGCACCACTTTCTCCAGCAACACGGTGAAACGGAACGGCAGCCCCACCGGCACGTGCACCTGGTCGCTTTGCAGGGCGTCGAACGCGGCCCGGGCCACCTCGTCGGCGCTCAGCGTCACCCCCATGCGCCGCACCACCGGCGCCTGGAAAGCCTGCTTGCTGACCATGCCGGTATTCACGAACGGCGGCATCAGGTCCTGCACCCGGATGCCGTGACGCCGCCATTCCAGGTCCAGCGCTTCGGTGAGGCCGCGCACCGCGAACTTGGAGGCGGAATAGCTGGCCAGGTGCGGTACCCCATAGAGCGCCGAGGCGGAACTCATATTGAGCACCCTGGGTCGTGGGGACTGCTTGAGGTAGGGCAGCGCCGCCAGGCACATCTGCAGGGTGCCGGTCAGGTTCACGTCCAGGGTGAAGCGGTGCTGTTCGGCGCTGAGGTCCTCGAAGTGGCCCATGCGCAGCACGCCGGCGTTGTTGAAGAGCACATCCAGCCGGCCCCCGGCGCCGGCCGCGAAGGCCGCCACCGCCGCTTCGCACTGCGCCATATCGGTGACGTCCAGCCGCTGGTACCAGCAGCGTTCGCCCAACTCCGCGTGCACCGCCTGCAGGGCGCTTTCATTGACGTCCAGCAGGCCCACCCGCCAGCCGTGGGTGTGAAAACGGCGCGCGGTGGCCAGGCCGATGCCGCTGGCGGCACCGGTAATCAGAATGCTGTTCATGTTGTCCCCAAAGCGTCTGTCTCTTTTTTGGCTATCTCGCCGGCTGCGTCGCCGTCGGCAGGGTGAACTCCCCTTCCCGGTCGAAATGAACCGGGAACGCCAGGCCGGCGACCCGCGCGCTGCCTTTGAGTTGATAGCGCAACGGCTCGCCGGCGTTCTGCTGCAAGCGTTGCAACTGCTGCAGGGTGCCCAGCAGGCTGGTGGAAACGCGGGTGGTGATCAGCACCTCATCAAGGGCCGGCAGGGTGGTGGCTTCGCTGTTATTGCCGCGCGCCAGACGTTCGCCGTTGACCAGAATTTCGTAATCCAGGGCCTTGATGGTCACCGCCCGGTCATTGGGGTTGCGCGCCCGCAGCACGGCTTGCCATCGTTGCTCGAACACTCCGACGCTTTCCAGACGCAGTGACGACAGGGTCACTTCCGGCGCTTCCAGGCCGGAAAAGCTCTGGCAGGCGGTGGTGAAAAGCAGCAATACGGGAAGGCTTAAACGGGCCAGTATGGGCATAACGACTCCAGTTGATCATTGGCGACCCCCGCGGCGGATGATACCGCAGTCGCCGTTGTCGCGCTGGCGCCGCCAGCGGCCCCATATCGCGAGGAGGCACATCATGGATATTGAATGCGTGCAAGGTGACATTACCGCCCAGCCCGACCTGGGCGCCATCGTCAACGCCGCCAACGCGCGGCTGGCCACCGGCGGCGGCGTGGCCGGCGCCATTCACCGCGCCGCCGGGCCCGGGCTGGCCCGGGAATGCGCGCCGCTGGCGCCGATCGAGCCGGGCCAGGCGGTGCTTACCGGCGGCCACGACCTGCCTAACCCCCATGTTATTCATTGCCTGGGCCCGGTGTACGGCCGTGACCAGCCCGCCGACCGCCTGCTGGCCGACTGCTATCGCAATGCCTTGCGGCTCGCCGAGGAGGCCGGGCTGGAGAGCCTGGGCTTCCCGGCGCTGTCCACCGGTGCCTTCGGTTACCCGATGGACGACGCGGCGGCCGTGGCGATGGCCACGGTGGTGGCCGAAGGGGCGCGGTTGAAAGGCGTGCGGCGGGTGCGTTTCGTGCTGTTCGACGCGGCGTCCCTGGCGGCCCACCAACGGGCCCTGGACGCCGCCACCGGCACTTGAAAAAACGCCCCGGCGAGGTCAGACACAGGGGTAGCGAAGCAATCCGGAGGCGCACCATGGTGGAGACACCGCTCAAGGCCGGCGACGCCGTGCTGGCGGTCGACGTGCAGAACGATTTCTGCCCCGGCGGCGCGCTGGCGGTGCCGGACGGCGACGCGGTCGTGCCGGAAATGAACGCTTGGCTGCGCGCCGCCGCCGACCGCAATTTAACCGTGCTGGCGTCACGGGACTGGCATACCGTGGATCATGTCTCGTTTCAGGCGCAAGGCGGGCCCTGGCCGGTGCATTGCGTGCAGAGCACCCCGGGCGCCGGGTTTCATCCGGCGCTGGCCCTGCCCGCCGGCACCGTCCTGGTCAGCAAGGGCACCGCCTTTGATCGCGACGCCTATTCCGCCTTCGACGGCACCGGCCTGGCCGGCTGGTTGCGGCGCAAGGGCGTGCGGCGTCTTTGGCTGGGCGGCCTGGCCGAGGACGTCTGCGTTTACCACACCGCGCTGGACGCGGCCCGGGAAGGCTTTGAAACCCACCTGATCCGCGCCGCCACCCGCCCGGTGTTCGCGGACCAGCAGGCCCGGTGCCACCGCGACCTGACCGGCGCGGGCGTCATCCTGCACGATCACTCTTTGCACCACGACCAGGAGTAGCCATGGACGACCTCTGGCCCTCGGACCGGGAACTGGCCCTGCTCACGGATCTCTACGAACTGACCATGGCGCAGGCTTACTGGCAGGACGATCACCGCGGCGAGGCGGTGTTCAGTCTGTTTTTCCGCAAACTGCCGGCGAGCCGCCGTTTCGCGGTGGCCTGCGGGCAGGAGTACGCCGCCCATCTGATTCGCGGGCTGCGCTTTTATCCCGAGCAGATCGACCGGCTGCGGCGGCTGGACCTGTTCAAGGAGGATTTTCTGCGCTGGCTGGCGGATTTTCGCTTCGAGGGCGAGGTCCGGGCGTTGCCGGAAGGCTCGGTGGTGTTTCCCAACGAGCCGCTGCTGGAGGTGCGGGCGCCGGTGATGCAGGGCCAGCTGCTGGAAAGCCTGCTGATGAACTACGTCAACCTGGAGACGCTGCTGGCCTCCAAGGCGGCGCGCATGGTGCTGGCCGCCGGCGACGTACCGGTGGTGGATTTCGGCATGCGCCGGATGCACGGGCTGGAATCGGCCTGGCGCGGCGTGCGCGCCTATCGGGTGGCGGGCATCGCCGGCACCAGTAACGTGCTGGGCGGCCTGAGTTTCGATCTGCCGGTGCGCGGCACCATGGCGCATTCCTACATTCAGTCCCACGACGATGAAACCGAGGCGTTGCGCCGTTACGCGCGGGACTACCCCGGCACCACCCTGCTGGTCGACACCTACGATACCCTGCGTGGCGTGGACCGGGTGATCGGGCTGGTGCGCGATGAGGGTCTGGACGTGGGCGCCGTGCGGATCGATTCCGGCGACCTGGGGGAGCTGGCCCGCCAGACGCGCCGGAAGCTCGACGCCGCCGGGCTCGACCGGGTCCGTATCGTGGTCAGCGGCGGCCTCGACGAAGACAAAATCCAGACACTGGTGCGGGCCGGGGCGCCCATCGACGGTTTCGGGGTGGGCACGGAAATGGGCTCGGTGGCCGACGCGCCCTCCCTGGACTTCGCCTACAAGCTCACCGAATACCAGGGCCGCCCGCGCCTCAAAACCTCGCCGGGCAAGCCGCTCTACCCGGGCGCCAAGCAGGTGTGGCGGTTCAGCGACGGCGAGGGCCACTGCCACTATGACGAAATCACCGGCCGCGACGAGGCCCGCGATGGGGTACCGCTGTTGCGGCCGGTGGTGGAAAACGGCGAGGCGGTGGCGCCGCCACCGGACCCGGACCAGGCCCGCCAGCGGCTGCGGGATCAACTCGCCACGCTGCCGGAGGCGGTGCGCTCGCTGGCCCCGGTGGAGGACGCCGGCGGCGTTTACCCGGTGCGCATCAGCGAGGCGCTGGAGGCCCTGCGGCGGGACACGGTCTCGGCGCTGGACTGATCAGCGCCAGTGGCGACGCAGGAAATCGCCACACTCCGCCAGCGCCAGGTCGGCGTCGTGGAGCATGCCGGCATGCAGTTGAAAGACATGCCAGCGCCCCGGGTAACACTGGTAGCGGGCGTTGCAGTCGGTGCTGTCCAGGGCGTCGGCGAGGCGTTCGCTGTCGTTGGCGAGAATCTCATCGCTGCCGGTCTGAATCAGCAGCGGCGGCAGCCCGTCCAGGTCCCCAAACAACGGTGACGCCCCCGGGTCGGCCCGTTGCCCGCCAGCGTAGGCGTTGGCGGCGAATGTCAGCCAGTGGCGGTTGAGCATGGCTTCCCCGGGCATGGTGAGCGGCGTCTCCGTGAGCGTCAGATCCACCCAGGGCGAGAACAGCAGGGCGCAGGCGGGCAGCGGCCGGCCTTCGTCGCGCAGGCGCTGCAGCAGCGCCAGGGTCAGGCCGCCGCCGGCGGAATCGCCGGCCACCGCCAGCCGCGCCGGGGCATGGCCCTTTTCCAGCAACGCCAGGTAGGCTTGGTGTGCGTCGTCCAGCGCCGCCGGGAAGGGGTGCTCCGGGGCCAGGCGGTAGTCGGCCACCACCACGCTGGCGTCCGCCTGTTTCGCCAAATGGCTGGTCAGCGCCCGGTGGGTGACCGGCGCGCCGCTCACATAGCCGCCACCGTGCAGATACAACACCGTGCCGCCCTGGCCGTTGCCGGTCCATTCCACCGGCACCGATCCCAGCACCGTGGGGTGTCTGGGTACGCCGCGGGCCGGCAGGGTGGTGCGCGACAGCGCCGCCAGCCAGCGCCGTTGCAGGGCCACCGGGCTGCGCGACAAAAAAGCGGGTTTCAGCAGAACGCTCAGGCTGCCGCGCAGTGTCGCCGCCAGCATTTTCTGGCCGCGCGTCGGCGCCGCGCCGCCGGTTTCACGGGTGCAACTCATAGTCTTCCGGATTCAGGTGTCGGGTTTGCTGCCGGTAGCGGAAGGTAAAGCCCGGCCAGTTATTGGTGTTCTTGCCGCTGGCGGTCTTGTACCAGCTTTCGCAGCCCTGGTCCCAGACCGTGCGGCGCATGCGCGCCTGCAGGGCGCGGTTGAAATCGTCCTGCACGCCGGGGCGCACATCCACGAAGCGGTGGCCGTCGCGTTCCAGGGTCTCCAGGGCGCTGGTGACATAGGCGATCTGCGATTCCAGCATGTAGATGATCGAGTTGTGGCCCAGATTGGTGTTGGGGCCATAGAGCATGAACAGGTTGGGGAAGCCGTGCACGGTGATGCCCAGATAGGCTTCCGCGCCGTCCCGCCAGGCCTGGTTCAGTTCCCGGCCGCGGCGACCGGTGATCGCCATCGGCGCCAGAAAATCGGTGGCCTGGAAACCGGTGCCGTAGATGATGACGTCCACCTCGTGGTGGTTGCCGTCGGCGTCTTCCACGCCGCTGGCGGTGATCGCCCGCACGCCGCCGGTGATCACCGGAATACGGTGCGTCGTGAGCGCCTGGTAATAGTCGTTGGAAATCAGGATGCGCTTGCAGCCCATCGGATAATCCGGCGTCAGCCGGGCGCGCATTTCCGGGTCCGGTACGCACCGCCGCAGATGCTTTTTGAACAGGTATTCGTGAAAGCGCATGGCGCCCTGCAGGCTGGTGAAGCCCAGCACCCGGGCCTCGTTCTGGGCGTAGACACGGGCCCGGTCCAGTTGCTGGAGCAGCGGAAAGCGGGCCATCAGGCGTTGCTCGGTGGCCGAGTAGGGCCGGTCCGGTTTGGGGATCACATAGGGCGCGGAACGCTGGAACAGCCGCACCTGTTTCGCCTGCTTGGCGATCTCCGGCACGAACTGGATGGCGCTGGCGCCGGTGCCGATCACCGCCACCGTCTTGCCGGTGAGGTCCACGTCGTGGTTCCAGCGGGCGCTGTGAAAGGTCTTGCCGGTGAAGGTGTCGCGGCCCGGCAGGTTCGGCCAGGCGGGACGGTTGAGCTGGCCGGTGGCGGTGATCAGCGCGCGGGCGGTGATCGGGCCGTTACGGGTCTCCAGATGCCAGAGCCCGGACGCCTCGTCGAAACGGGCGCCGTCGACGCTGGTGCCGAAGCGGATATGCGGCCGCAACCGGTACTTGTCCGCGCAGTGACGCAAATAGTCGAGAATTTCCGCCTGGGGGGCGAAGCGCCGCGACCAGTCGAACTTCTTTTCGAACGAGAACGAATACAGATGCGAGGGCACGTCGCAGGCGGCGCCGGGGTAGGTATTGTCCCGCCAGCAGCCGCCCACGTCGTGCTCTTTTTCCAGTATCACGAAGGCATGCTGGCCCCGCTCCTTGAGCGCGATGGCCATGCCCAGGCCGCCGAAGCCGGCGCCGATGATGGCGACTTGATAATCCGGTTGCATAACAGAACCCGCCGCTGATTTGGCTTCACTGTAGCGCGGCCCGGACAGTCTGTTTATGGCCGCTCTGTAACCGGTCCGGTTTTTTCAGTCAGGGGCGATGCCGCTAATGGTTCCGAATGCGCAGGGTTTCCAGGCCGCGAAACACCATGCTGGGGCGCCACCGCGTTCCGCCCGGCGCCAGGGAAAAATCGTGCCGTATCAAGGCCGGCAGGACGCGTTGCAGCTCGATCCGGGCCAGATGCGCCCCCAGGCAATAGTGCGCGCCGTGGGCGAAGGCCACATGCCGTCTGGCGTCCCGGCCGATATCCAGGCGGTCGGGATCGGGGAAGAGCCGGGGGTCCCGGTTCGCCCCGGAAAAGGAGAACACCACCATTTCGCCGCGGCGGATCCGCTGGCCCCCGAAATCCAGGTCCTCGAGGGCGTAACGTATCGAGCAGCGGACCGGGCTCTCGTAGCGCAACAACTCTTCCACCGCGTTCCCGGTGAGTTCCGGGTGGGCCCGCCAGCGCTCGAGCTGGTCGGGATTGCGAAGCAGGGCAAGCGCGCTGTTGCCGATCATGTCGGTGGTGGTCTCGAAGCCGACGGCGAACAGCAGGGCATAGTGCGTTGTCAGTTCGTCGAGCCCCAGTCCCTGATCAAGAACATGACCGGGGTCGAGGGTGGGGCCCTCGGCGGCGGCGCGGCCTGCCCGGCGTTGCGTTTGTAAATGCTCGCGTATGTAGCGGCTGAATTCTTCCGCGCTTTGATTGATGCGGCTGGCGGTTTGCTCGGACATCAACGGGTCGAATCCGGCTATCAGATCCTGGGCCCAGGGGAGCACCAGGGACAGGTCTTCCCGGGGGAACCCCAGTATTTTGCTGATCGCGGCCGCCGGCAGCGGCAGGGCGAGTGCCTTGACCAGATCCGCCTCGGGGTGCTGGCGCAGGTCGCCAATGAGTGCCTCGACGCATTCATCGATATAGCCGGTCCAGTGCCGTACGGCCTCCGGGGTGAACAAGGGCGAAAAAACGCGCCTGAGCCGCTGGTGTCGCGGGGGGTCGAGGAACAACATGAAGCGGTTGAGATGCTGACTGAAAGAAGGGTCCTTATGTTGCCGCCTCAAGGCACTGAGAAAGGGAAGCCGGCTGATGTCCGCCTCCAGGCGGGGTTGCGCCTCCGACAGCCCGCGCGGATCGACCCCGAAGCGCTTGTCACGCAGGCCCGCCGACACCTCGGCGTGGCGGGTCAGCCACCATTGCGACATCGTGTTCTTGAGAACCGGGGCATGGGCGCGAACCTGGGCGAGGATGGGGTAGGGGTCGTCGACATGGACCGGATGATAGGGGTCGAAGGAGACACCCCGTGAAGAGACCTCCAGTGCTCTCTCCGGCGAGCCTGGCGACCGGGCGAGGCGCAGACGCTCCAGGCCGAGGGAAAGGCGGGGGCGCCCGTCAAGCGCCTGTCGCATGATCCTGCCGAGCGTCTTCACGTGAGGCGGGCGCACCATGGTCAGGTGGTCGCCGGGTACCTCGGTGATCCGCAGTGAGGCACACAGCCCCTGCCAGCCGAGGGCCGGGTCGCTGGTGCAAAACGTGATGTCGCGAGCGGGGTGCTGGATTCGCGCGGGGAAATCCGACCGGGCGCGCAGCAGGGTGGCCGGCCCCGGGTAATACTGTGAGCGAAAGCGTTTCATCGCCGTATAACTGGCACGGTGGACGGCGAGCACACTGTTCACCGATATTCGGGTTCTGGTGCCCATTTCCCGCGCCAGGGCCTGATATTGTTTTTCGGGCGACAGGGACGCGAATTTTCGGGCCGCGGCGCCCGGTTCCCCGGCAAAATGCTGGTGGATGTTGTAGAGCTCGTACAGAGCCATCAAATCCGCGTCGGCGCCATCGCGTTCCCCGGCGCCGCGGACCTGCAGGGCGTCGATCAACAACAAGGTGTCCACCCGCTCACCCTGTTCATGGAGCCGGCGGGCCATTTCATGGGCCACCAGGCCGCCGAAGGAATGGCCGGCGAGCTTGTAGGGCCCTTCGGGCTGGATGGCCCGCATTTCGTCGATGTAGCGTCGTGCCATTTCCTCCACCGAGCCCAGCGGGGCTTCGGTGCCGTCGATGCCGGGGGCCTGGAAGGCGATCAGGGGAAAAAGCTCCCTGAACTCGGCACCGAGCCTCGACAAGTACGTCGCCACGCCCATCACGCCGGGAATGCAGAACAAGGGGGATTGAATTTTCCAGTCGCGCAGCACCACGGCGCAGCCGCCGGCCGGCCTCTCCGTGGCGGCGCCCTCGGGGGCGGCCCTGGCCGGCGTGGGGGAGGCCCCGGTCCGCGCGTCGTGGTTCGTCCCCGGATTTTCCGCCAGCGTCACCAACTGGCCGAGCGTCATGGACCCGAAAAGGGACACGGGTGACAGCTTCACGTCAAAATGTCGTTCGAGATAGGTGGTCAGGTCCACGGCGCCCAGGGAGTCCAGCCCCAGCGCCTCAAGAGAGTGTTCCACGGAGATGGAATGCGGGTCGGTGCCGGCGAGCCAGGCGATTTCCCGGGTGAGGCCCTCGAGCAGGTTCGCTCGCCGTGTCTGGCCAGGCGGTGTTTGACGGGCCCTGTCACGGTTCTCCCGCTCGGGCGCCAACAGGTCCATGTCGGAGTCTGGTCTTGGGCTGTCCATGTGCCCTCCTTGTTGTTATGCGTTCTATCCCTCCCTACAGCATAGACCATGAAATTAACCGGATTACAGCCCCCCGGAAGGGGGGCGGCCTCTCAGAGCGTGTCGGTAAGCAGGATGCCGAGACTGAAGCGGGTTTCGTAATCGTCGTAGTTGATCAGTGAGTCCCCGTAGCCGGTGAACACCTGCACCAGACCCTTGAAACGGTCGTTGATGGGAAACGAATAGTTGATCTGGCCGGCGCCCTTGTTGTCCGAGCGCAGGTTGTTGCGCACCATCAATTCCAGTACGTGGTTGCCGAACACCCGGGCCACTTCAAGCTGGAAATGGCCCATGTACTTTTCGATGTCCGGGTTGTTGTCGCCGCGCGGATCGAGCGGGAAGTCCTTCTCTTCTTCCGGAATCCGGTACCAGGGCATCACCGATACATAGTAGGAGCCGATCTGAGACACATGGCGCAGGTACAGGCGGTTCCAGCTCCGTGACGTGGGCTCGTCCTCGCCGTTGGAGTCATGGCGAAAGCCGAACGCCAGCAGTTCGGATTGCACCGGCCCGAGCTGCCAGTCGATCGGCTTGGCGAGAAACACCTCCGGGGTGAAATTGATCTCGCGGAACGGGCGGGATTCTTCGCTGTTGTAGGCCTGCCAGAAGAACACCCCGGTAAACGCCATGTAGAGGGTGCTGCCGTCCCAGAAGTCGTCGTACAGCGGCGCCTTCAGGGAAAGCTGGAACTTCACCTCGCTGGAATCCAGATTCTCGTCCGCGTTGTCCGGGTTGTTCCCCTGGCGGTTGCTCCAGTAGCTGTAGGGCATCAGGTAATTACGCTTGTGGGGCGTGATCACGAAGGGGTTTTCCTGGCTGGTCTGCTCCAGCGCCAGGCGGGCGCGCAAGGCGTCCTCGTGGGGCAGGCGGCGTTTGCTGCCGTTGTCGCACCAGCCACGCAGTTGCTTCAGCGTCACGTCGTCGCCGGCGGTCTGGGTGGCGCGCAGCAGGCAGGCTTCGCGCTGTTCGAGGGCGTCCTGCCGGACCGTGGTGTCGCTGCTGTCCTCTTCGGCGGAGGCCGGCGCAACGGTGACGATAAGAAGGGCCAGAGGCAACAGCAAAGACAGCAGGGAGGGGAGAGGCCGTTTCATCGGATCATCCTTGGCGTTGGTTCTCGGGGGTGCCGAACAGGGTGCCTGGAAGGAGGCCTATAAAGCGCGCAGCTCGTCGTCTTCCATGGTGCGAGCTTCCTCTTCCAGCATGACAGGAATGCCGTCACGCACCGGGTAGGCGAGGCCGCTCGCCTTGCACTTCAGCTCGTTGTTCCGCTCGTCGAAGATCAGCGGGGCCTTGCTCACTGGACAAACCAGGATATCCAGCAAATTGGGGTCGATCATGGTGGGGTGCTCCTGTTCCTGGGCGCCGATACTGAACGGACTATACCAGCCTTGCCGGGCAAAAAGTGATTTCAAACGCTTGTTTGACTTGTGGGTCACAAATAGTTGTGGGCACCGGCTTTGGGGCGGCGCTACCATTGTGCGCCTTGATGATGGACCCGCCCCGTTTCGCTGCTTCTTCACAGACCTCCGGGGCTGGCTTCTCCGCTTTGCAAACCATTCCGGGAGATCCGACATGCCTGACTATAAGGCTCCCCTGCGCGACATGCGCTTTGTACTGAACGAAGTCCTCGACCTGGACGGCCACTACGCCAAACTGGGTCTGGAAGAAGTAAACAGCGAACTGCTCAACGCCTTCCTCGACGAAGGCGCCAAGTTCGCCGAAAACGAACTGGCCCCCCTGAACCGTTCCGGTGACGAGGAAGGCTGTGGTTTCGAAAACGGCGTGGTCACCACCCCGAAAGGCTTCAAGGAAGCCTACGCCAAGTACGTGGAAGGCGGCTGGCCGGCCATGGGCGGCGATCCGGAATTCGGCGGCCAGGGCCTGCCCGGCTCCTCCAGCATCGCCATCTCCGAGATGACCGGCACCGCCAACTGGTCCTGGAGCATGTACCCGGGCCTGTCCCACGGCGCGGTGGCCACCATCGAAGCCCACGGCACCGAAGAGCAGAAGCAGGCCTACCTGCCCAAGCTCACCAGCGGCGAATGGACCGGCACCATGTGCCTGACCGAAGCCCACTGCGGCTCCGACCTGGGTCTGCTCAAGACCAAGGCCGAGCCCCAGGCCGACGGCGCCTACAAGATCACCGGCACCAAGATCTTCATCTCCGCCGGCGAGCATGACATGGCCGACAACATCGTCCACATCGTGCTGGCCCGCCTGCCCGACGCGCCCAAGGGCACCAAGGGTATTTCCCTGTTCATCGTGCCCAAGTTCCTCACCGACGGTAACGGCGGCGTGGGCGAGCGCAACGGCGTGACCTGCGGTTCCATCGAACACAAGATGGGCATCAAGGCCTCCGCCACCTGTGTGATGAACTTCGACGGCGCCACCGGCTACCTGATCGGCCCGGAGAATAAAGGCCTGAACTGCATGTTCACCTTTATGAACTTCGCCCGTCTGGGCACCGCCATCCAGGGCGTGGCCCACGCCGAGCTGGGCTTCCAGGGCGGTCTGAGCTACGCCAAGGACCGTCTCGCCATGCGCAGCCTGTCCGGCGCGAAAAACCCTGACGGCCCCGCCGACCCGATCATCGTGCACCCGGACGTGCGCCGCATGCTGCTCACCAGCAAGGCGTTCGCCGAAGGCGGCCGGGCACTGGTGTATTTCTGCGCCCAGCTGGGCGACACCGTGAAGCTGGCCAAGGACGAGGAAGAGCGCAAGCAGGCCGACGCTCTGATGGCCCTGCTGACGCCGATCGCCAAGGCCTTCGTTACCGAAGTGGGCCTGGAAGCGGCCAACCACGGCGTGCAGATCTACGGCGGCCACGGCTTCATCCGCGAGTGGGGCATGGAGCAGAACGTGCGTGATGCGCGCATCTCCACCCTCTACGAAGGCACCACCGGCATCCAGGCGCTGGACCTGCTGGGCCGCAAGGTGTTGATGACCCAGGGCCAGGCCCTGCGCAACTTCACCAAGATCATCCACAAGTTCTGCGAAGCCAACGCCGACAACGAGGCGCTCAAAGAGCTGATCGAGCCGCTGGCCGCCAGCAACAAGGAGTGGGGCGACCTGACCCAGTCCATCGGCATGCAGGCCATGCAGAACCCGGATTACGCCGGCGGCGCGTCCGTCGATTACCTGATGTACTCCGGCTATGTGACCCTGGCCTACCTGTGGGCGCTGATGGCCAGCAAGGCCCAGGCGCAGCTCGACGCCGGCGCCGGCGACGAGGACTTCTACAAGGCCAAGATCAGCACCGCGCGCTTCTACTTCAAGCGCATCCTGCCCCGTGTCGCCGGCCACAAAGGCGCCATCGAGGGCGGTATCGACAGCCTGATGGAGCTGGACGCGGAGCACTTCGCGTTCTGATTCCGGCCGTCCTTCGGTCCGATCGAAAAGCCCGGCCTTCGCGCCGGGCTTTTTTTGTCTGTGGGAGCGGGCCCAGCCCGCGAAAGGGTGGCGCTAGCCACCCGGCAGGATCCCAGAGATTTATCTAACGGCAACTCCAGCATCGTCTCTGGAATCCTGCCGGCCGGCTTTGCCGGCCTTTC
>CAZKWA010000023.1:0-14345 GCA_964556345.1 uncultured Alcanivorax sp. | reverse complement strand
TAGAAAGGTTCGGCGCCAGCGATAACCCGGGGCAGAACACAGACCCGCGTCCCCCGCTGGAGAGAGCCTGCCCGCTAAAACGCGACGGACCTTTTTATGTCAGCCGCCCGGCGGTAAAAATTTCCCGGCGAAGCCGCTATAGTTAGCGGCTGGGGGAACCGGCCGCCGGCCGGAACAATAATATTTTGGGGGAACGATGAAAAAACTGCTTCTCGCCGTCCTGCTTCTGGGCGGGCTCTGGCTGGCCGCCGGCTATGTGATCGGCAATAAGGTGGAAGACACGGTGCGCGCCCAGGTGGCCGCCCAGGAAATCATACCCGGCTCCGACATGGTGCGGCTGGAACTCGCCGAATACGACAAGGGACTGTTCGGCGCCCAATCCCGTATTTGCCTGGTGTTCGACCAACTGCCGCCGGATATGGCCATGCTGCAGGCCTACTCCGGTAAGCTCTGTGATCGCGCCGAGGTCCATTACGGGCCGCTGCTGTTCGGACCCGACGGCCCGTCTTTGGGGCTCGCCTACGCGCGCAGCGAATTGGACCTGAGCCCGCTGCCGCCGGAAATCAAGCAGATGGTCGACGGCCTGTTCGACGGCCGCCCGCCGGTGATCGGTCACAGCTGGTATACCTTCGACGGCGGCGCGGACCTGCGTGTGCTGGTGTCGCCATTCCGGTTCGAGAGCCCCGAGCTGAGTGCCTCGCTGGCGGAGCTGCGCATGGACGGTCGTGTCGACGACCCCACCGCCAAGGTCGGCGACTTCTTTGTGCGCGGCCGTGATCTGCGCGTGGCCGGCCCGCAGGGCGCCCTGGTGCTGCCGGAGCTGGACGCGGAAGTCCGCCTCAAGGCGATACTGGGGGACGTGCTGCCGATGCTGGACATGACCATGGCGCTGAACGGTCTCAGTGTCAGCGCCGGCGGCCGCGAGCAGGTGGCGGGCAACATCACGCTGCGCACCCGTACCCGCGAAGACGGCGATACCCTGGCCGGCGATACCGGCCTGTGGCTGGACGGCCTGAGCGGCGACCAGGTGCCGGAGCGGGTCGCCAGTGCCTGGCTCGGCCTCGACTGGCACGGCTTCGACCGCGCCGCCGCCATCCGCGTGCAACGTATCTCCCGGGAGCTGGACAACCTGCAGCTGGAAATGATGATGCAGGCCATGGGCGGTGACGGCGACTCCGCCGTAATGCAGGAGAAAACCGAGCGTATGGCCGAGTTGGGCGAAGAGCTGGTCACCGTGATGAGCACCCAGCTGCTGCACCCGGGCCGCACCGGCATGACCGTGCGGATGGTGGTGGACGGCCGGGGCGAACGTCAGCTCACCCTGGACAGCCGCCTCGACTACAACGGCCTGGACGGCCTTAACCCGAGCTTCGCCGAGCTGCGGATGCTGCCGCCCCCGGCGCTGGCGCGGCTGGCGGACCTCAGCATTGATTTCGACGCCGCCGTGGCGCTGCTGCCCACCGGCCTGCGGGCCGGCCTGGTGGACTACCAGAGTAGCGGCTGGTTGCGCCAGGAGGCGGGTCGGCTGCGCGCCCGGCTCACCGTCGAGCAGGGCGAGATCACCCTGAATGGTGAGCCGATGACGGTGCCGGAACTGATGAACAAAGGCCAGGCGGCCGCCGGCGGCGGGATGGACCCGGCGCTGGAGCTGGACGCGGACCGGGGCAGCTACTAAGCAGGCCCCTGAACTCGGAGGCCGCCGCCCTCGGGGCGGCGGCCGCTCGGCGTTACGCCTTGGTGGTCAGGGTGGTGTAGCTGGTGATCAGATTGCGGTAGTCGGGAATGTGATTGGAGAACAGCGTGCCCAGGCCTTCGATGTCGTTGCGCCAGTCCCGGTGCAGCTCGCAGGCGGCGCCGAACCAGGTCATCAACTGAGCCCCGCCGGCGACCATCCGCTGCCAGGCCGCGTCGCGGGTCATGGCATTGAATGTGCCGGAAGCGTCCGTGACCACGAATACCTCGAAGCCCTCTTCCAGAGCCGACAGGGCGGGGAACGCCACGCACACTTCGGTGACCACGCCGGCGATAATCAGCTGTTTCTTGCCGGTGGCCTTCACCGCGTTGACGAAATCCTCGTTGTCCCAGGCGTTGATCTGGCCGGGCCGCGCGATGTAGGGCGCATCCGGGAACAGGGTTTTCAGCTCCGGGACCAGCGGGCCGTTGGGGCCGTCTTCGAAACTGGTGGTCAGGATGGTGGGCAATTCGAAGTATTTGGCCATGTCCGCCAGGGCCAGCACGTTATTCTTGAAGCGGTCCGGTTCGATGTCGCGGACCAGCGACAGCAGGCCGGCCTGGTGATCCACCAGCAGTACCGCGGCGTCGTCTTTATTCAGGCGATTGTATTTAGCCATGATGTATCTCCTTGATTGCCGGAGAAGCCGGCTGCCTCTCCTTAGCGCTTTAATCTTATGGGTGGGACGAAGGGTCGAATAGGGGGTTTTTCTGCTACTCTCTGTTCTATTTTCAGGACAATGGTGAGGGGCCATGGAAAACCTGAACGACCTCTACTATTACGCCCAAACCGTGGAGCACGGCGGGTTCGCGCCGGCGGGGCGGGCCATCGGCGTGCCCAAATCCAAACTGAGCCGCCGGGTGGCGGCCCTGGAAGAGCGACTGGGCGTGCGCCTTCTTAACCGCTCCACGCGCCGTTTCTCGATCACCGAGACCGGACAAACCTACTACGCGCATTGCAAGGCCATGCTGGTCGAGGCGGAAGCCGCCCAGGAGGCCATCGACAGTGTTCGGGCGGAGCCCCGTGGGGTGATACGCCTAGCGTGCCCGGTGACCCTGCTGCATGTGCATATCGGTCCGTTTCTGGCCGGGTTCATGCGCCGGTATCCGGGCATCACCGTGCATCTGGAAGCCACCAACCGTCGTGTCGACCTGATTCACGAGGCGATCGACGTGGCCATTCGCGTCCGGCAGCCGCCGCTGGAAGACAGCGACCTGGTGCTGAAGGTGCTGTCCGAGCGCCATCTGGCGCTACTGGCGAGCCCGGATTTGATCGAGCGCCACGGCCGGCCGGACAGCCCCGAAGCCTTGGGGAACTGGCCCAGCCTGTGGCTGGGAAGCCCCGCGCCGCGGTACGAATGGGAACTGTATGGACCGGATCACAAGTGCCTGCGGGTTCAGCATTCTCCGCGCTTCGTGACCACCGATATGGTCGCCCTGCGACGGGCGGCTCTCGCCGGTGTCGGCGTGGTGCAGTTGCCGTTGCTCACGGTGCGTGAACCCCTGGCCCGGGGCGAGCTTGTCCACCTGTTACCGGATTGGGCGCCGCGCCGGGACATCATTCACGCGGTGTTTCCCTCCCGTCGCGGCCTGTTGCCGGCGGTGCGCACCCTGATCGACAGCCTGGCGGAGTATTACGCCTCCTTCGACGAGCTTTAGCCGGCGGCTGGCCCCGCGGGCGGTCGCCGTGCTGTAATCGGTGCATGATCAAGGTATTCCTGTGGCGTGCCCTGGCGCTGGTGTGCGTGGCCCTGGGTTTGATCGGCGTGGTTCTGCCGGGCATGCCCACCGTGGTGTTCATGCTGGTGGCCGCCTGGGCCGGCGCCAGGGGCTGGCCGCGCCTGGAGGCCTGGCTGCTTGATCATCCCCGCTATGGCCCGCCGATCCACCACTGGCGCCTGCGTCGCGCCATATCCCGGCGCGGCAAATGCGCCGCCTCCACCATGATGCTGATCAGCATCGGCGTGATCGCCTTGTCCCCCGCGCCCGACCCGGTCAAGATCGGCGTCCCGCTGTTTTTGTGCGCCATGATGCTGTGGCTGTGGCGCCGCCCGGAACCCCGGGAAGAGGATGAACGGCGGGTCACAAATAAACATTTACGCCCTGCTCGCCGGGACTAGACTAGCGTCCCGTTGTTCAATCAGTTTCGGGAGATATGCCAATGGCCACCTATAAAGCGCCCCTGGAAGACATGCGCTTCGTCCTGAACGACGTGTTCAAGGCCGACCAGCTCTGGGCTTCCATGTCCGCCACCGCCGAGGTGACCCGCGATCTGTCGGACGCGATCCTTGATGAAGCGGGCAAAATGGTGGAGAACCTGCTGTTCCCCCTCAATCGGGAAGGCGACGAGCAGGGCTGCCGTTTCGACAATGGCGAAGTGACCACCCCGGAGGGCTTCAAGGAGGCCTTCAAGACCTACGCCGAGAACGGCTGGAGTGCCTTCTCCGGCAACCCCGAATTCGGTGGCCAGGGCATGCCCAAATCCCTGGCGGTGCTGTTCGAGGAAATGATGCACAGCGCCAATTCCTCGTTCGCGCTGTATCCCGCGCTGACCAACGGCGCCACCCTGTGCCTGGACGCCCACGCCTCCGAAGCGCTCAAGCAGGCCTATCTGCCCAAGCTCTACAGCGGCGAGTGGAGCGGCACCATGTGCCTGACCGAGCCGCACTGCGGTACCGACCTGGGCATCATGCGCAGCAAGGCGGTGCCCAACGACGACGGCTCCTACAGCATTTCCGGCACCAAGATCTTCATCACCGGCGGTGAGCACGACCTGGTGGATAACATCATCCACCTGGTGCTGGCCAAGCTGCCGGACGCCCCTGCCGGCTCCAAGGGCATCTCCCTGTTCCTGGTGCCCAAGTTTCTGCCCGACGCCAACGGCGACGCCGGCGAGCGCAACGGCGTCGCCGCCGGCTCCATCGAGCACAAGATGGGCATCAAGGGCTCGGCCACCTGCGTGATGAATTTCGACGACGCCAAGGGCTGGATTATCGGCGAGCCCAACCAGGGCCTGGCGGCCATGTTCACGATGATGAACTACGAGCGCCTGTCCATCGGCATCCAGGGCCTGGGGTTGGGTGAGGTGAGCTACCAGAGCGCCGCCGACTACGCCCGCGAGCGTCTGCAGGGCCGCGCCGCCACCGGCGTCCAGAACGAAGGCGGCAACGCCGACCCGATCATCGTGCACGGTGACGTGCGCCGCATGCTGCTGACCATGCGCGCCCTCAACGAGGGCGGCCGGGCGCTGTCCACCTACGTGGGCATGGAGCTCGACAAGGCCAAGTTTTCCGAGGACGACGCCGAGCAAAAAGCCGCCCAGGACCGGGTCGCCCTGATGACGCCCATCGCCAAGGCGTTCTTCACCGACCGCGGCTTCGACACCACGGTGATCGGCCAGCAGGTGTTCGGCGGCCACGGCTACGTGCGCGAATGGGGCATGGAACAGTTCGTGCGCGACTGCCGTATCTCCCAGATCTACGAGGGCACCAACGGCATCCAGGCGCTCGATCTGGCCGGCCGCAAGGTCACCCGCAACGGCGGTAAATACGTGGAGGCCTACCTCGCCGACGTGCGCCGCTGGATCGACGGCAACAGCAACGAACCGGGCCTGGACGGCATCAAGGAACGCCTGGTCAGCGCCGTGGACCTGCTGGAAAGCACCACCACCGAGCTGTTGCGTCAGGCCGGCGACAACCCGGATGCGGTCAACGCCAACGCGGTGGAGTACCTGGACCTGTTCGGCTACGTCACCTACGCCTGGCTGTGGGCGCGCATGATGGTCACCGCCGCCCAGCGCGACGACGATTTCGGCCGCGCCAAGGTCACCGTGGGCCGCTTCTATTACGAGCGTTTGCTGCCCCGCGCCGGGGCCCTGGCCGAGCAGATCAAGGCCGGTGCCGGCACCATGATGAGCCTGGACCAGGACCTGTTCTGAACAGCGTCTGCCCCCTTCCGGCGAACAGAAAACGCGGCCTTCGGGCCGCGTTTTTTTGAACTGACATAATGCGTGTCATCTCCTGTTCACTCTCCTGACATACACGGCAACTAACTTAACGTTTTTGCCCCTGCCGCCTGTCAGTCAGTTATTCGGGAGAGAGAATTGTGAGTTGCCATCTTCGGCGGCGCCTGATGAGCGCCGCCCCGCTACCTTTATTGGCCGCGTTCGCGTTAAGCGGTTGTGGTGGTGATACGGACACCGTCTACCGTGAGACCCCCACGGATGTGCCCTATGTGGAAGATCATTCCGGTGCCGAGTCCTTCACCGCGAATTTGATTGAACCCCCCGAGGACGCGGCGCAGCAGTTCGAGCCGGCGACGCCGCCCACGGTCTCCGGGACCACCGCTCGCGAACCCGACCCCACCGAAATCACCGATTTCCATCGCTACGCGGTCAATCAGGACCTCACCCTCACCGAGGGGCGGCTGAATCACACCCGGGATGAGGCGATTATCAGCGCCGAGTTCAATCTGGGTGACAGCCTGTCGCTGGTGCCGTTGACCCGGTCCCGTGGCCAGTTCTCTTTTGAGCGCACCACGGCCTCGGTCAACCACGCCATCGACCGGGGCGAGAACCTGATTCTGGCGGTCAACGCCGATCCCTACAGCATGACCCAGGGCTGGAACACCGGTCTGATCAAGAAGGACGGCGTCACCTACACCGGGTTTTCCGACCGTAACGAAGACCTGATCGTGGTCTACCAGGACGGTCGCGCGGATATTCTCACCGAGGTGCCGACCTTTACGCTCAACCTGTATCAGGACGGCGCGGCGCTGGGCGAACTGGGCGCGGTGCACTATTTCGACAACGCCAGCCAGACCAACACCCGTTTCAGCCGGGGCGGCGGCGATCACGAGCTGTATCTCGCGGAAAGCTACCGGGGCAGTGTGGATCTGGCCGGTCGTTCCGCGGCGTTGATCAAAGCGGAGCCCAACGGCGTCAGCGTGGTGAGTCTGGAGAGCGGTGGTGTCAGTGCGCAGCTGCCGCCGCTCAGCGGCACCGTGGTGGACCGTATCGAGGACCGCAACGGCTATGTGCTTCCCGCCGGCCACGCCCTGCTGGTCGACGACGGCGCCCTGAGCACCGGGGCCCGGGTGGACATCCGCTATGAAACCGACGACCCGGACTGGGCCCGGGTGAAGAGCGCCCTGGGCGGCGGCTTCGGGCGGGGCCTGCTGGTGGAAAACGGCCAGCTCGGCGCCAACCAGGACGAGAACGCCATCAGTGGCCGCACCGCCTTCGGGGTGCGCGCCGACGGCAGCTACTTCTTCCTGGTGGTGGACAAGCCGGTGGGCTCGCTCACCGACGGCATTACCCAGACCAAGCTCGGGCAACTGATGATCGCCTACGGCGCTGACCGCGCCATCAACCTGGACGGCGGCGGTTCCACCACCCTGGCGGCGAGACTGCCTGGCGAGCGCTATACCTATCTGCTGAATACACCGTCCGACGGCGGCGAACGCGTCACCGCCACCAAATGGGGCCTGGCGCTGAATGCCGAACGGGCCCGTGCCGCCAGCGACGCGGTGGCCGTCTACCCGCGCACCATTACCCTGATGGCCGGCTCCACCTACCGCCGCTTCAAGGGCGTGGGCTACGACACCCGCTCCTGGGAGCAGGGCGGCGACATTCCGGAATACGGTATCAGCGACGCCTCTCTTGGGCTGATCGACGCCCGCACCGGTGCCTTCCGCGCCGGCGATGAGAACAGCGAAGGCTACGTGGTGGTGCGCGTCGGTGACCGCAAGGGCGTGGCCCGGGTGCGGGTCACCGGCGAACTGGATGAGATCCGTTTTCCCAGCGCGGCCATCGCCGTGGACAGCGGCGCCACCGTGGCCCTGCAACCGGAACTGATCAGCGACGGCGAATCGGTGACCTACTCCGCCGAAGCCCTGGCGTATCAGGTCGACAACACCGACCTCTGTCAGGTGAACCCCGAGGACGGCAGCGTCGCCACCGCCCCGGTGCAAGGCGAAAGCTGCACGGTCACCGTGTCCGCCGCCGGCCAGAGTGCCGAGCTGATCATCAACATCGGCGTGGCGCCGGAGATCGTCGCCGATTTCGAAGGCGACGTCAGTGCGTTCCGGGCCGCCGGCGCCCGCCATAAAAGCGTGGCCATCGAGCCGGTCGAGGACCAGGTGTTCGACGGCCGCTACTCCATGCGGCTCAGCTGGGAAGCCAATCCGGACCAGCCCGGCACCTTCGGTGCCTACCTGACCGACCCGAACGGGGTAACCACGCTGCCGGGCTATCCCAAATACCTGGGCGTTAACGTTTATATTCCCGACGAACTCGCCGGCAAGGTCTGGTGGGTGCGCGGCAGTCTCAAGGACGCCGACGGCAAGACCGTCACCATCAACTACAACAACGACGGCGAAGCGCTGCCGGAACGCGGCTGGCATTTCATGAAGGCCAGCATCGGCAGTGGCTACAAGGAACCGCTGACCTTCTACCAGCCGTTCCGCTTCCTGGTCCTGAAGACCGCCGAGCGTATCGATTCCCACATCGTGCTCGACAATTTCACCGCCATCTACAGCGACGACACCGATCTGGCCGGGCCCGGCGTGTCCGCCACGCCAGCCTCCGGCGACACCGTGGACAACGCGGCTCCCCTGGTCACCCTGCAGGTGAACGACGCCTCCGGCATCGACTTCGCCGCCAGCCAGCTCACTCTGGATGGCCGCGACGTCTCCGCGGATATCACCCACAACGGCAGCGACCGTATTCGCTACCAGGCGGAGGGTCTGGAAGACGGCTGGCATCGCCTCGACTATCGGCTGTTCGACATCAACGGCAACGTGACCGCCGGCAACCACCTGTTCAACGTGGTCACCGGCGCGCCGCGTGTTTATATCGACAGCGATAACATCAGTTTGTACCCGGGCGGCACCTTCAGTATTCCGATCCGCGTTACCGGCGGCGGCGCCTTCAGTGATCTCTCCCTGACCCTGGACTACGACAGCACCAAGGCCAGCATGACCGTGGAGAACGCCGATCTCACCGCTTCCGAAGTGAGTGAGACCAACGGCCAATGGCGCGGCCGGTTCAGCGGCTTCAGCGACGACGCCGGCGTCATCGCCTACCTGAAACTGCGGGTGCGGGATTACATCCAGAACACCTTCGTGTCGGTGGTGGTGAACGGCGAACTGGACGGCGAGACGTTCCATCACCCGGTGGTGCGCAAAGAAGTGGGCAGCCGCTACCGCCTGCTCACGGACTGGGGCATCGAGGGCCAGAGCACCAACATGCTGGTGGTCGACCAGGCCGGCAACCCGGCGCCGGGCGTGACACTGGAAACCTTCCAGTACAACAGCGGCACCGATCAGGTCAGTAACGTGACGGTGCTCGGCGACACCGATGCCGAGGGCCGGTTGCAGGTGACCCTGCCCGCGTCGGCGGACACTCAATCGCTGCTGTTCCGCGCCTACGACGCTCAGGGCTCGTCGTTGATGTCGGACGTGCGCGCCCTGGTGGAGCGCCTCGGTAGCGCGCCGCGCTATCCGTTCCTGGTCCCCGGCCACGACGCCACCTCAATGAACGTGGCCTGGTTCACCGACACCACGGTGACCGAATCCCGGGTACGCTTCGGCGTCGATGGCCTGGACCGTGAAGTCACCGGCGAATCGCGCATCCTGCCGTTCTTCTATGGCAGCGAGGCGGGTGTGGTGCGCGTGCACCAGGCGATCCTGGACGACCTGCGTCCGGGCGCGGAATACCGCTACCAGGTGGGTGGGGGCGGCGCCCTGAGCGACACCTTCCGGTTCGCCACCGACGACGGCGACGACCAGGTGAAAATCCACCTGTTCGGCGATACGCAGACCGTTTCCAACGACAACCTCTTTAACGGCAGCGGCCTGGTCACCGAACTGTATCGCAAGATGCAGGCGCAATTGCCGGACGGCGATTTGATCCTGCACGTGGGCGATTTCACCGAGGACCTCAGTGATTACCGGCTGGTGCGGCTGTTCCTGGAGGCCCTGGAAGGCGAGGGCATGATGGCGTCGCATCCGTTCGTGGTCGCCCAGGGCAACCATGAGGTCTACAACGAAGGGGCACAGAAGTTCGCCGATCTGCTCCCCTTGCCGGGCACCGACAGCGGCCTGCCGGCGCCCTACGACCGGGCGGTCTACAGCTTCGACTACGGTCCCGCCCACATCGCCGTGATCACCTCCGAGTTGCAGGCCGAGGAAGACTGGCCGGTGATGATGGACTGGCTGCGCCGCGACATGGCCGCCAGCGACGCCACCTGGAAAATCCTGATGGTGCATCGCCCGCCTTATAACGGTAACGCCGCCTCCGGCAACGGCCGCTCGCAGGCCTATATCCCCTCGGTGGTGGACGAGGCCGGTATCGACCTGGTGCTCTCCGGCCACGATCACATGTACTCGCGCAGCCTGCCGCTGCGTGGCGGCAAACCGACCCCCGGGGCCGCCACCTATCTGATCGCCGGTTCCGACTCCGCCAAGTACTACGACAACAATGGCGGCGGCATCGCGCTGTTCGCCGATGTGCTGTTCGACGACAACGTCAACACCTACACCACTCTGGATATTCAGGGCGACGACCTGCACGTGCTGACCCGCACCCTGGACGGCACCGTGGTGGACGACGTCACCCTGCAACCGCGCACCGACCGCCGAGGAGCGCCGCAATGAGATTGAAGAACGCTTTATCCATTACGCTGCTCGCCGCCGCCCTGGCGGCGTGCGGCGGCGACGACACCCGCTATGTGGATCGCGAAGACCCGACACCGGTGGAGTACATGCCGGTGGACGGCTACGTGCTGGGGTTCTGGGTCATGGAACAGCAGGACGATTGCGACAGCCCCTGCATCAACGACGCCTCGCCCTACGGCGACCCGCTCTACGCCGTCGACCAGAACGGTGAGCCGGTGTCGCCGAACCTCGAAGGCGGCGGTGCCGTGGGCCGGGTGGCGATGTTCGACGGCGACGCCCGGTTCGTCACCCGGGAGACCAGCTCGCTGAACAATACCGTGATCGGCGAGCGCTTCACCCTGCACCTGCGGGCGCGCACCGGCCAGGCCGATACCGGCCCGGTCTTTTCGCTGGTAGCGAGCAGCGGCGCCGCGCTCACCGTGGGCCTGGCCAACGACCGTCTGTTGGTGGAACTCCCCGCTCAGGACCGTCGCCTGCTGGCGGGCCTGGAGAGCAGCGACGGCTGGCGGGAAATCCAGCTTGCCTCGGACGGCGAGCGGGTGACCCTGCAGGTGGGCTGCGAGACGGTCGCCGAGTTCGACGCCGAGCCCGGCGTGCCGGTGTTGAGCGCCGGCGCCCTGGGCGCCAGTGTCGGCGGTCGAAGCGGCGCCTATTTCACCGGGGCCGTGGACGTGGTGCGTTTGAGCCGCCAGGACGAAGGCAATTTGTTCTGCGAGAGCTGACGCCCGCGTTTTTTATGCCGGAATCTGGATCCAGCTGAGCAGGCCGTCGCCTTCCTCGCGCCATTGGAAAGGCAGGGCTTTGCCCTGCCGCCAGTCGGCGGAAAGCGTGGTCAGCAAGCGGATTTGATTCTCGCCGTCGAGGGCGGCGTCCTGGAAATAAAAACGCCGCCCGGTGAGCGGGTAGAGCGCTTTGAATACACTTTCCTTCACCGAGAACGTCAGCGTCACGCGGCGCGCCTGCTGGGCCTCATCCAGGCCTAGCAGCGTCCCGCGTTCCTCTTCGGTGAGAATCTCCTCGGCCAAGCGTAGCGCCCGGCGCGGCGCCAGCCAGGCTTCGTAATCCAGACCCAGCCCGCGCCATTGATCGCGGTGCCCCACCAGCGCCGCGGCGCGCCCCTGGCTGTGGGTGATGGCGCCCACCAGCGGCGCCGGCCACAGCGGCGCGCGGTCCTGCCCCGCTTCCGGAATCAGGCGCTCGCCGGTAAGCGCCTCCCCGGCGGCGGCGGCGCACACCCGGCCGGCCAGATACTCGCAGCGGCGTTTGGCGATGGCGCTTCGCAGGCCCGCGGGTGGAGGAACGCGGGCGCGCTGGAAGGCGTCGTCGAGCAGCCTCTCCGGCTCGAACCGGCAGCGGGCCAGATACAGGGCCCCGTCCCAGGCGGTAATGTCCAGATCGTACAGGCAGGGCGGCAACGGGCTGTGGTTCGTCATTGCTTCGATCGCGGCGCGGAGGAGCGCTCATTGTACGCAGCGGGGCCGGCCGCTGTCTTTTTCACCGCGCCGGACGGCGCACGTCACCACGCTCCCCGCCGCCCGTTTGTGGTACAACGAAGAGACCAGCACCGGCGTGAGGAGGTGGGTATGACCAGATCGTTAGCGATTCTCGGCGCCAGCGGGCACGGCAAGGTGCTCGCCGACACGGCGATGGCGTCCGGGTGGCGGAAAATCGAGTTCTACGACGACGCCTGGCCGGACAAACAGGCCAACGAGCGCTGGCAGATCGCCGGCTGCAGCGGCGCGCTGCTGGACGCCCTGACGCACATCGACTCGGTGGCGGTGGGCATCGGGCGCAACGACACCCGCCTGGCCCGCCTGCGCGAACTGGTGGCGAAAAACGTGGGCCTGGCCACCATCGTGCACCCCCAGGCCTCGGTGAGCCGCTTCGCGGAAGTCACCCCCGGGGCGGTGGTGCTGGCCGGTGGCGTGGTGAGCGTGGACAGCCGCGTGGGGCTGGGCGCGATTATCAATACCGGCGCCACCGTCGATCGGGACTGCGTGATCGGCGACGGCGCCCATCTTTGCCCCGGCTCGCACCTGGCCAGCGACGTCACCGTGGGTGAGGGCAGCTTCATCGGCATCGGCGCGGTGGTGCGCGAAGGGGTCACCATCGGCCGCCAGGTGGTGGTGGGCGCCGGCGCCGTGGTGTTGCACGATGTGCCCGACGGCGCCACGGTCAAAGGCGTGCCGGCCCGCTGAATCGAAAGCATTAAGGGAGAGCGCAATGAGTACCCGCAGAACCTATCTGATCACCGGTGCCAGCCGGGGCATCGGCCGGGCGTTGTCGCACCGCCTGGCCGCCGCCGGCCATGGCGTGGTGGGCATCGCCCGCCGCATCGAGGACCCGGACTTTCCCGGCACCCTGGTGTCGGCGGACCTGTCCGACCGCCAACAGGCCAGCGAGACACTGGATGACCTGGTTCGCCGCTTCCCGTTCGACGGCGTGGTCAACAACGTCGGCCTGGTGCGCCCCCAGCCGCTCGGCGAGATCGATCTGGACAGCTTCGACGCGGTCATGGGCGTCAACCTGCACGCCGCCATCCAGGCCACCCAGGCGGTGCTGCCGAACATGCGCGAACAGGGCTGGGGCCGGGTGCTCAATGTGTCCAGCCTGACGGTGCTGGGCATGCCCGGGCGCACCGCCTATGCCTCCGCCAAGGCGGCGCTGGTGAACTTCACCCGCACCTGGGCGCTGGAGCTGGCGCGCACCGGCATCACCGTCAACGCGGTGGCGCCGGGCCCCACCGAGACCGAGCTGTTCCGCGAGAACAACCCGCCGGGCAGCGACGGCGAGGCCCGCTACCTGGCGTCCGTGCCCATGGACCGCATCGGCAAGCCGGACGAAATCGCCGCCCCCATGGAGTTCCTGCTCGGTGAGCACAGCGGCTACATCACCGGCCAGACCCTGTTTATCGACGGCGGCGCGTCGGTGGGGAGAGCGGCGTTTTAATCATGCAAGATGCTCTGAAGTTTTGTCTGACCCGGCCCACCGACGTCCCGGCGCCGGAGGGCCTGCGGCCCTGGTGCGAACAATGGCGGCGGCTGGCCGCCGAGCGGCACCACCCGGTGGGGCTGGCCCTGCGCGGCGGCTTCGCCGCCGACCGGGTGGGCTGGGCCTTCGCCGCCGGCTATCAGTCGGCGCTGCGCCAGCTTATCCAAGTGAACGGTGGCACCGTGGACGACCACGAGCTGCTGGCCATGTGCGCCACCGAAGCCGGCGGCAACCGCCCCCGGGACATCGAAACGCGCATCGTCGACAACGGCCCCGGCGGCATCACCGTCACCGGTCGGAAAACCTGGACCACCCTGGGCTCCGCCTGCACCGGCCTGCTGGTGCTCGGGCGCGTGGGCGAAGAGGGTGAGAGCGGCCGCCCGGCGCTCAGGATCGCCAGGGTGAACAGCCACGCCCAGGGCGTGAGTCTGGTGGAAAAACCGCCGCTGGACTTCGTTCCCGAAGTGCCCCATGTGGCCGCCGTGTTCGAGGGCGCCAAGGCCGAAGCGTTGATGCCCGGCGACGGCTACAGCGACTTCGTGAAGCCGTTCCGCACCGTGGAGGACACCTTCATCGCCCTGGCGGTGCAGGCCTGGCTGATACGGGAAGGCCGCGCCCGCCGGTGGCCGGCGTCCTTCCTGGAAGGCCTGAGCGCCAGCCTGGCGGGACTGGCCGCCGTGGCGGCGCAACCCGCCGATGCGCCGGTCACCCATATTGCCCTGGCCGGCGCCCTGGCGCGCACCAACGAGCTGTACCAGCAGGCGGACGCGCTCTGGGCCGGCGAGCAGGACGCCGCCGCCGAACGCTGGCGGCGCGACCGCCCCCTGTTCCAGGTGGCCGGCAAGCCGCGCGCCCTACGTGCGCAACGCGCCTGGGAGCGTCTGGCCGATTAACCCGGTTTTCATCGGCGTCCCCAAAGGAGTGCAACATGAAGCAACCGCACCGGA
>CAZKWA010000022.1:31133-47807 GCA_964556345.1 uncultured Alcanivorax sp. | reverse complement strand
ATCGGTATTCTGGCGGACCCGGCCCGCGAGCGGAAGGGTACTGAAGCTGAGGTCTCTGGGATCCTGCCGGCCGGTTGCACCGGCCTTTCGCGGGCTAGGCCCGCTCGCACAAGAAAGTCAGGCGCTTTGCATGCGGCGCAGGTCGCCGATCACCGCTTCCAGGGCGCGGTCGAACAGAGCGCCGTCCTCGATCAGTTTGACCTCGCCGTCGTGGAGCGCCTGGGCCAGGCCGGCGGCGTCGTATTCGCGCACCTTGATGCCGCGCCGGTTGATGAACACCAGCTTGGCGCCGTCGCGGATATTGGCGGCCAGCTTGGCGCGCTGGGCGTCCTCGCCCTCGCCGATCTCCAGCCATTGGCCGGCGCGCAGGCGGCGCGCCCGCACTACCAGTTCGTGGTCGTCCGGCAGCGCCGACGGCGCGGGCGCCTCCGGCTCCGGCGCCTCGGGCACCGCCACCCGCTCGGTTTCCAGCCCTTTGAGCAGGCTGTCGTGGACGGCCATCAGGTCGTCGAGCAGGGCACGGGTTTCGGCGGGGTCGTACTGGATTGATTCCAGCCCGTGCTGCACGGCGCGGGCCACCTTGGGGCTCAGATCACGGAGCTTTTCCAGGTCCGCCTGGGAGCGGTGCGGCATCACGCTCCAGACCAGCGCGTCCACCACCTTGGCGTAACGGCGCCAGGCGTCGCTGTCCTCGCCCTGGCGCAGCCAGGTCAGGTAAAGCACCTGCTGCCAGCCCTGGCGCAGCAGCCGCACCGCCACATCCGGCACCTGACGGCCGGCCAGGCGCGCGTCGATGTACAGGCGCACCGCTTCGCCGGCCTGTTCGGCGCGGGCCTTGCCTTCCTCGGCTTCGCGCACCCGCTCGGCGACACGCTCGGCGCGGGCGCGCTGATCGCTGAAGAAGGTCTCGAACTCCGCCAGCAGGTCGCTGAACAGGGCGGCGTCCTCATCGTAGTCGTCGATGATGGCGTGCACTGCCCGGTCGATACGCTGATAGGTTTCGTCCTCGTAGCCCTGCTGGGGGTCCCACTGGCAGCCGGCCCGGGCCAGGGTGTTCAACAACAGGCGGGCGTCGTGGTTTTCATTGCTGAAGAACGTCTTGTCGGCGATCGCCACCTTGAGCAGCGGAATCTGCAGCCGGCCGATCAGCGCCTTGATCTCCGAGGGCAGGCCCTCGTCGTCGAGGATGAAGTCGAACAGCATGGCGACCAGGTTGATGACGTCGTCATCGGCCTGTTCCAGGGCGTGGATGGCCTCGCTGTTCTCGCTTTCCAACAGCTCGGAAAGCTCTTCCTTGACGCTGCGGTCCGGCGCGCCTTCCAGAGCGTGCTCCAGGCGTTGCAAGCGGGTGAGCAGGCCGAACAGGTCGTGGCTGCTCACCGCCTGGACCGGGGCGTCCGCCGTGAGTGGGGCGCCGTTCAGGTGGGCCACGCCATTGTGCATGACCGCCATGCCGGAGGTGGGCGGCGGTGCGTCGCCGCCATGGGCGCCGGGAGCCGCGGTGCCCGTGGCACCGGTCGACGGAGCGCCGGCCGGCGCGGCGCCGGCGGGCCCCATCCCGCGAAGGGTGGTGAGCAGTTCCTGGAGCAGCCCGAACATAGCGTTGTCGACGGGGGCGCCGCCCGACGGAGCCGCCCCGGTTGGGGCCGCGCCGGCCGGCGACTCGGCCGGGCCGCGCGGGTCGGCGGAGCCCGAAGCGCGCCCGCCCCGGTCACCGTCGCTCCCGCCCGCCGGCCGGCCACGGGGCACCGGCACGGTTTTCATCTCCGGGAGAACGCCCGCGTCCGCCAGTATCCGGTTGGCGTCCTCGACCATGGCACCGGCTTCGTCCATGACCACGCGTTCAAACAGCTTCAGGACAATCAGGCGGGCGCGGATATCCAGCGACAGCCGTTCCAGGCAGGTGGAGAAACAGGCCGCCAGGTTGCGCGGCTCCAGGGGATTATTCTTGTCGGTGACTTCGACCTTGCTCTCGAACAGGTATTCGAGGCGGTGCTGGAAGGCGCGCAGAGCGTCGTCGTGGCCCTTGCGGGCGCGGCGGGCCAGGTTATCCAGGGCCACGGTGGTTTCCAGCTCTTCATGCTTGACCAGCGCCAGATCTTCCACCGCCACCTTGTCGGTGGCGCGTTCCCGGTCGTCCGGGGTGCGGGTGCTCTCCAGGAACAGATTGGCCAGCCCCTGGCGGAAGCCGGTTTCCAGGGCGCCGCGCTGCAAACGCAGCTCGCGCATGGCGTCGAAGTAGCGGTCCCGCTCGCTGTCGGTCTCTTTCTCGGCCAGGTCGAACAGGGTGTCATCGGCCCCGTCCAGCATGTCCGCCAGCAGGCCACCGGCGCGCTCGGTAATCCGGTCGCGCACCCGCTCCAGCGGCCTGGGCAGGTTGAGCGCGCGACCTTTACCGCCTTCCAGCGGTTTGAGACGGGTAACCTTTGACATGGGACACACCCTGACGGCGACGAACTTCCACTACGACTTTATTCCTTAGGTAAGGAAGCTTAGCACCGCCCTGTGCCAAGAAATTTGAACCAGTTTGCGGTCCGGGAAATAACTGGTAACACCGTACAAAAAACCGCGACCGGTCACAATTTTGATCGCTTCCCCTGGCCGGCCATTTTCCCTACTCTGGCTATTTTGCGGTTGGCGGGGCGTGAAGGCCAGCATCCTGGCCCGTGTTATGCACGCCTAATAGAAAAACTAATCGGGGACACCTGCGAAGGGAAGACCGCCCATGACCGAATTTGTTGACCTCCTGAAACAGATCAGCAGCCTGCTGTGGGGCTGGCCGGCGCTGATTCTGATCGCCGGCACCGGCGTCTACCTGACCCTGCGCCTGGCGTTTCTGCCGATCCGGCGGCTGGGTTTCGGCTTCCGGCAAATCCTGGGCCCGGCCACCGGGGTGGGCACCATCGGCGCCGGCGCGGCGCTGGCCACCTCGCTGTCCGCCACCATCGGCACCGGCAACATCGTCGGCGTGGCCACCGCCATCCACTCCGGCGGGCCCGGCGCGCTGGTGTGGATGTGGCTGATCGCCCTGGTGGGCATGGCCACCAAATACGCCGAGGCGGTGCTCGCCGTGCACTACCGCGAGAAAGACAGCCTCGGCCAGTACATCGGCGGGCCGATGTACTACATCCGCAAGGGGCTGGGCGAGAACTGGGCCTGGCTGGCCCTGCTGTTCGCGGTGTTCGGCATGTTCGCCGGCTTCGGCATTGGCAACACCGTGCAGGCCAACTCCGTGGCTCATGGCCTCAATGACAGCTTCGGCGTGCCCACCTGGGTCACCGGCCTGACCCTGGCGGTGCTGGTGGGCCTGGTGGTGCTCGGTGGCATGAAACGCATCGCCAGGGTGGCCACCTTCATCGTGCCCTTCATGGCCCTGGCCTATCTGCTGGCCGGCCTGTTCGTGCTCGCCGACCACGCCAGCGCCCTGCCCGGCGCCCTGGCGCTGTGCTTCAACGACGCCTTCACCGGCACCGCCGCCGCCGGCGGCTTCGCCGGGGCCGCCGTGAAAGAAGCAATCCGCTTCGGCATGGCGCGCGGCATCTTCTCCAACGAAGCGGGCCTGGGCAGCGCCCCCATCGCCCACGCCTCGGCGCACACCGACCACCCCGCCCGTCAGGGCAGCATCGCCATGCTCGGCACCTTTATCGACACCATCGTGGTATGCTCCGTCACCGGTTTGGCCATCGTCGCCACCGGTGCCTGGACCAGCGGCGAGGAAGGCGCGCCGCTCTCCGCGCTGGCGTTCTCCAGCACCTTCGGCACCCTCGGCAACGTGGTGGTGGCCTGCGGCCTGGCGGTGTTCGCCTTCACCACCCTGCTGGGCTGGAGCCTCTACAGCGAGCGCTGCACCCAGTATCTGTTCGGCGACAAAGCCCTGCTGCCCTTCCGGGTGGTGTGGGTGCTGGTGGTGCCGGTGGGCGCCATCGTCGGCCTGGACCTGGTGTGGGCACTGGCGGACATCATGAACATTCTAATGGCGGTCCCCAACCTGATCGCGCTGCTGCTGCTGGCGCCGGTGGTGGTCCGTCTGAGCAACGAGTTCTTCAAGACCCATGGATAAAGACATCGCCACCGGCACCGCCCTGCCCGACTACGTCGGCGACCACCTGACCCGCGCGGTCGCCTTCGCCCTGGAAGAAGACCTGGGCGACGGCGACCTCACCGCCGGCCTGATCGCCGCGGACGACACCGCCACCGCCACCATCCTCACCCGCGAGGACGCGGTGCTGTGCGGCACCGCCTGGGCCGAGGAAGTGTTCCGCCAGCTCGGCGGCGTCACCCTGGAGTGGCACGCCCGCGACGGCGACCGCCTGGCCGCCGGCGACGTGTTCTGCACGCTCACCGGCAACACCCGACGCATCCTCACCGGCGAGCGCACCGCCCTGAACTTCCTGCAGACCCTGATGGCCACCGCCACCACCGCGCGCCGCTACGCCGACGCCGTGGCCGGCACCCGCGTGACCGTGCTCGACACCCGCAAAACCCTGCCCGGCCTGCGGGCCGCGCAGAAATACGCGGTGCTCTGCGGCGGCTGCCAAAACCACCGGGTGGGCCTCTACGACGCCTTCCTGATCAAGGAA
This sequence comes from uncultured Alcanivorax sp., assembly GCA_964556345.1. Taxonomy (GTDB): domain Bacteria; phylum Pseudomonadota; class Gammaproteobacteria; order Pseudomonadales; family Alcanivoracaceae; genus Alloalcanivorax. The sequence continues at coordinate 43,227 of CAZKWA010000022.1, read as the reverse complement.
AACCACATCACCGCCTGCGGCTCCATCACCGCCGCCATCCGCGCCGCCCGCGAACAGGGCCCCGGCAAGAAAATCATCATCGAGGTGGAAAACCTGGACGAACTGCGCGAAGCCGCCGCCCTCGCCCCCGACCAGATCATGCTCGACAACTTCACCCCGGAAATGCTGGACACCGCCCTCGACCTGGCCGACCAGAGCGCCCTGGAAGTCTCCGGCAACCGCACCCTGGACGACGTCAAAAACCTGCCCGGCGCCCGCGACCTGTTCCTCTCCGCCGGCGCGCTCACCAAACACGTGCACGCCATCGACCTGTCGCTGCGGCTCGGCTAAGGGCCGCCATCGCGGCCCCTCACCTTCCGAACCAAGCCATGCTATAAAAGGTCCAACGCAGTGAAGCACCGGCCAACCCGGCAAGGAGGCACCATGCACCGCGTCGCCCTGATCACCCTCGCCGCCCTGCTCATCACCGCCTGCGCCTCATCCAAGCGCGTGGTGGTCGACAAACAAGGCATTGACGAAGCCCAGTACCAGCAAGACCTCACCGACTGCCGCGCCGTCGCCGATGAAGTCAGCACCGGCCGCGACGCCGCCGAAGGCGCCGCCGGCGGTGCCGTCATCGGCGGCATCCTGGGCGCCATCTTCGGCAATTCCGGCACCGCCGGACGCATGGCCGGTGGCGGCGCCGTGATCGGTGCCGCCGGCAAAGCCGGGGACGCGGAGCAGGAGAAGAGTCAGGTGGTTAAAAACTGTATGCGGGGGCGGGGTTATCGGGTTTTGAACTAATCCGCGACGCTCTCGATAGCCTTACAAAGGACACCTTAATGACCTTGATACCACCAAAATCGGCGTAAATCTTGGCCAAGATAATCGGAAAGCCTCAAAACATCGTCTAAATATAGACTTCTAAGGCTTTCAATAGCCTCACGGCTTATTTCAGGGTAAGGGCTTTTCCTAGAAGCTGCAGCGTCATGCTCATTCTTGCCCCTTGCCAATTTAATCAAACGGACCACTGAAGGGCCGAGGCGGCCCTTTAAAATAGCGGAGTATAGGCTTGGGTATTGAATTCGCATAACTCGCCCGAACTTAGCGACCAAATAGGAAATTTGGCTGGAGGACCCAGCATTTATCCTTTCATTGATGAAAGGAAACTGGAACCCGGAATCAACATTTATAAATGAGCAAGCCTTCTTTAATTCGTTGTGCGGATCCTCTAAAAGCTTTTCATTGATTAAAACAAGTATTTGAGAGCGGTCAAAAACCTCAAGATACCGACTAACATGCCTCCAATAGAAGCCGTCCCTCAACACATCGGCGCTCATGGGGTCTGGTGATAATAACATTTCATCGAATGTCTCAGCTTTATGCATTCGGTGTCTTGAGTGCCAGAAATGGGATACGGCACGTTCAACAGGATCCCTAAGAATGAGAATTAGTTTTACGTCGCCTAAATATTCCTTGATCAAGTAAGGGGCTTTTGAATCTGACAGATAGTCCGCAGTTTTTTCTCCCACGGCGCTCTCTTTTTGAGCATACTGAAAATGATCAAGATACCATTCAAAACCTTTCTTAAAGTTTAGGGCGCCTTCCTCTCGATCGACGTCGAAAAAATGCACATCCCCACCTGCCTCGCCGTCATCCCCGCTGTAGAGATAGACATCCGGATGGGCAGCCAAATTCCTTGCCAAGAAAGTCGTACCGGACCTGGGCGCCCCACAAATTATAAAATTCGGTGACATAATGGCTTTCACTTTTCTGTGTGAATATTCTGAGGCCTCTTTATGAAGCAAACAGCGGCCAGCAATCCTATCCAAGTCAAAATTCTGTTAACAGCAACAATAGCAAACCCAACAGCGGCCAAATCACCGGCCATGGACGTCAGAGTAGCTGCGGCGGCCTCGGCGAGGCCGAGGCCGGCTGGGACGAGCCCTGTTCCTGAAACAACAACACCACTCAATTGAATAAGAGAAGCAGTATCCAAACCAATAACGCTACCGAGACAGTAAGAAATAAGAAATACTCTTGCTATATTGGATGCCGTCAATAACGCCTGCAAAGCGAAAAGAGGAAATAAAACCCGCATATTGCCAAATGTGGTCTTTATAAAGAAAGACAAAAACAGGTACCCAGCAAACATAAAGACTGACAAACAAGCGACCCATAAGGTCGGAAAATAAAAAAATGCGGCAAACAAGGCACTCACTGAAATCCATACCAGATAGGCCAAAACGTTACAATAAACAGCTTTTCTCATGCCAACACGATTCGCAATAGAAGCTACACGCACAATGAATGCCCCGGGTATTGGAAGAATATTGGCCAGCGCGCCATAAATAACGACTTGAGCAGCTTGGTAATAAGGGTAGCGCTCAGTGTAAATTTCCGTAATAATCTGAAACCTACGCACCGAGAGATGAAGCATAAGCGGCACAGACATGAAGACCAAAAAAAACGCTTGCAAAGAAAAAAAGTTAAAATCTGAATCTCTGATTTGGAAAAAAGAATAAACAATACCACCGAGAAAAAGAATAGCGGCCAGGCCAGTCAACGTCCTATGGGTGCGAGGGGAAAGCCGCATGCTACTTGACCCTCTCAGCAATCTGCTGAGCAGTCAAAAACCGAACACCTCTCGACTGTAACTCTTGGATTAATCGGCGAATGAAACCAATCTTCCGCACCATGTAGCAAGGGTGATCATAAAGCATGACCGTACTGTGCTGATCAATGCGCTTCTTTGCTATGGAGAGAGCCTGATTGTCTTCGATTCCTCGAGCATCCATCGATTCAAACCAACCGACACCGCCTGGCTCCCCAAGTAAATTCGTATTTACGGTTTGAATCGGAGTACTGACACCGGTATAGGCTGAACACTCAGAATCGTGCACGTCCGCAAGAACGGTAAACCCTAACTCAGCCAGTAGGGGGGGCAGGCTCAAGGGACTTACCCACCCAGGTGAGGAGAATGAGTCGGGCTGCGGTAAACCAGCGCTGCGCATCTCTTCCAGACCCCATACAACTTCCTTCTTCAACCGGCTAATAGACCATTCAAGAGCGGACGCTTGCCAGGCTCCGTGGTTACGCCCTCCATGAAGACCGAGCTCATGCCCCTCCTGAACAATTCGCTGCAATACCAAAGGGTATGAAGCACCAACTCTCGGATTCACAAGAAGAGCGCGCAGATAACCAGCAAAGCCGAGCTTTTCAATGATCGATTTCTTAACTACAGGATGATTACCTGCACGACCAAACCGCAGGCGCCGCTTCAATGCAGCTCTTAAATCCACTGCCCGGCCCATATTTACATAAAATGTCATAGGAATCTGGCATTCAGCTGCCAAATCAAGCAATAAGGGCACACCGTCTCTGAGACAAAGATGAGTGTCTATATCGAATCGAAGCGCGATAGCTCTCATAATCTCTTCACAACCGCTTTGCCACTCACACAGGTTCCGGTAACATACCCGTAATTGACCAATAGCGCCATTATTATGAATGAGTTGTCTTCCCAAATCCGCCGTTTTTATACCTTGCTCCTGCCTCAGAAGTTACGACGCTACGGCGAAACGGCTATCAGAGGCCGTTATCCTCGAGTTTTTGATAAGCAAAAGTTTATTTTTATACATATCCCGAAAACTGCGGGAAAGTCATTAACCAAGGTGCTTGGCAGCGGCGGTGCTTGCCATCTATCTTGGAGGCACTATCAAGGCATACTCGAAGAAAATATAAAAGACTATTACGTGTTCACCATCGTGCGCGATCCTGTTGATCGACTTATTTCGAGCTACACTTATATGAAAAGCGGCGGAAATCGATCAATAGAAGATCTAAGAATAAAAAGGGACTGGATTGACCCATTTAACTCATTTGACGAATTTGTTAAAGAGTCTCTATCAAAATCTAATGTTATCTCAAGTCGAAAATTCCGCCCCCAAACAACTTTCTTAGAGAACGAAGATGGCTATATCGAACAACAAATCAATATTTTTCGATTCGAAAACCTGCATCAGGCCTATCGAGAAATATCGGAACAATTAAACATTAAGAAACCTCTGCCTCACATAAACTCCAGCAATAGAGGGCGCGAAGTTACTATATCTTCTGAGTCTGCCAGCATTATCAATGAAATTTATAGCCGGGACTTCCAAAATTTTAACTACAGAATAATCAATTAGCCATACCGCGCTCAACGCATACATCGACTATCTTCGAAGAAGGGCTTCGATAAAGTATATGCTTAGCCCTGGTTAATGATTTATATGAGGCCAAGAAATCTTTAACGATAACTGGATCATAGTGACTAATTACACAATTCTCGCCGATCCCTTCCTGTCGCTCTGAGGCGTCTCTTAAAAGCAATACAGGCTTACCCAGGTAAAAGCATTCTTCTTGATTACTTCCACCGTCGCTTATTAAAAACTCTGCCTTCTCAACAATAGATATGAAAGAAAAGTAGTCCATCCTAGGGATCATAGTTATGTTCTTATTATTTACGAGCCGCGCATAAAGCTTATATTTTTTTAGCGCCTGCACTGTCGGTTTATGCATTACGAATGTTAACTTTATCTGGTAAGCGGCCATCTCCAGAAGATTCACGATGCGAGCAACGGATGAAGCACTGCTGAAATTCTCATATCTATGCAGTGTTACAACAGCGTAATCACCCACCCCCTGGCTGACAGTTTCCTTTTTCTTGGCGCCGACAGCCAGGACCAAGGCGTCGTATAACGTGTTACCGCCAGTATTAATTTTTATTCCTTTAACCTTTTTCAGGTTACTCACCGATACGTCATCAGGACAGAAAAAGTAATGCGACAAGCGAAAAACCAAAAGCCTGGTAATTTCTTCTGGAAACGGATGAAAAAGACGAAAAGATCGCAAACCAGACTCCACATGACCTACTTTTAAACCAGCCACCCGCCCCATTATCGCACCGACCAAAGTAGACAATGTATCGCCATGCACTAGTACTACGTCGTTTTTCGTTACTTCACCCCCAAAAACTTTCTTTCTTTTAAAGAGAGTGAGGAAAAAAAGTCTCAAGAACCAAAAAAGTATACTCTTAACCGAAACAATATCATCACCTTCATAAAGTTGAGATTCGGCAGGCCTCAAATCAAAATTCTCAAGCAAATCATCAATAGTGTCTTTATGCTGGCCAGTCGAAAGATATCGGAACCGAATACCGCGCCGATTAAGCTCGCTCATTATTGGCGCCATTTTTATAAGTTGAGCTTTGGTACCTATAACGACGTGAATCATTTTTCTTTATACAAAAGCGCAGTTATTTGCTCTGACACTAAGCCCATCAGGAAAACAAGTATCGCTGTGGTGAATAATAGTGCGCCCATATTGGTGAACCGACCATCGGTTATATACGTGTAACCATAGTAAGCAATCCCACCGGCACCCAGCATTAAAGAAATCGGAAAGAATAACTTTAACGGCGAGAACAGCGTGCCAATCTTGAAAATAATAAGCAAGAAACGAACACCATCCTTCCAGAGACTAATATGGCTTTTCGATCCTTCGGCCCGCTTTAGTACGGTAATAGGTACATAAGCCACCGAATAACCCGCTCGAAAAAAGCTCATCGTAATGGTGGTAGGATAAGAAAATTTATTGGGTAGCAGACTGAGAAATTCCAAGAACTTGATCCGCCTAACGGCACGAAACCCTGATGTCAAGTCTTTGACTTCATGCCCCACCATCCAGCTGGCAAAGATATTGTAGAAGCCGTTAGCCAAGGAACGATGTAATCCTGCTTGGCCCTCCTGGCTACGAGCACCTACTACCATGTCATAACCGGCCTCCAACTTTTCTAGCAGCAGTGCTATGTCTTCAGGCCGGTGTTGTCCATCTGCGTCCATGCAAACCACAGTGTCGTTGCTAGCGGCACGCAAACCAGCTTTTATAGCGGCACCATTGCCCTTGCTGTAAGGCTGATGCAATACTTGTGCCCCAGCCTCTTCAGCGATAGCCGCCGTCTCATCCGTTGAACCATCATTAACGACTATAATTTCGGCGTCCGAGAAAAGCTGAACGATCCCCCTTATCGTGCTGCCGATGGCAACAGCTTCATTCTTCGCCGGTATCACAACACTAATTTTCGTCATTCTTCCAGCTCACACTATACATCTGAATAAAGCTCTCCACGTCTTGAATCTTTGGAGATTCAGCCAACGCACGTCCTCGTAGCTCACCCTCGGCCAGCCTTGCGTAAACGCCCTTCGCAATAGATAGAGCATCTTTCACATAGCCATACGACGCATAGTGGGAAGCAATGCTCATTTTTCGATTTAACGTCGGGTGTCCCGCCAGCACTTCATCCAAAACACTACGAGCTTCTTCTCGGCGCCCGAGCGAAAATAAAGCAGCTCCTTTTATATAGAGAAGTTGCATCTTCTCTTTACTACCTGGTCTGCTATTCCTCTCTTGGCTAAGGAAATTATTGGTTATATCCAGTATATACTTGGGTGTCAAACCAACACATTCATTGTTATGAATCCAGCTTAAGCCCTTTCGCATCAAGTCAAGCCACGTCGTACTGTATACTTCATTGCTTGCTATCGTCAGCGCGGCATTTTTGTCTTCAGTATTCACCTGCGCTGATCGGCATTGAACCAAAACCTGAGACATTCTCAAAAAGAAATCATCTGGAATCCGCTCCGCGGATTGATCCAACCATTTCAAGGCATCCGAGTGATGTCCCGATTCGTACTGAAGCCGAACGACTTCGATCTGGGCCCTGGCGGAGCCTGGGGATTTCTCCGCCCATACCATGACCATAGTCGGATAGTCGCCCCACAAAGCTGCGCCTCTTGAACAAAAGATGGCGAGCAGCGCGAGCCACGTGAAAGCCACCGCCCCGACCTTTTTGGGATCAAACTTCTGCATTGAGTAGTACACAATAGGCACGAACAGAAAGATACTGCCCAGATACACTCTATGTTCAAAAAGGAGCTCCAAGCCAATCGTTGTCGATTCAATGGACAAGGAAACGGTGAAAAAGAACACGGCTAAAGACCAAAGCGCCGCACGCTCACGAAGTCTCCATGCCACAGCCAGCAGGCCAAGAAATGCGGCGGAGCCGATGACAGTCGAAATCGGGGAGAATAGACCAGTGCTGATATCCAAAGTATCGTGATACACGCCGGTGGTAAAAATTTTTGGAATAAACCAATGGTAAAGGTAAATCCAGAAAACCCTCGACTCAGTAAGAACCCTATCCAGCGGTGAAAAGCCCCGTCCGGCGTAATCGACTAGCCACCCTTGGGCAAATCCGCGATACAGAAGGAACGCCGCGATCGCAAGGGTTGGGATGATCAGAAACACTGTCAGCCACTTTCTATTTAAGGGAGCCGCCGAAGCCGCTTTTCGAATAATAATAGCCTCGACCACCAGAGCGAGTGCAGGAAGCAGAGCTCCGTTTTCTTTGGAGAACACAGCGAGCAACCCAAAGAATGCGAGGCCAAATGACATCCAGAAGTACCCGGCTACGTGCCCTGGAGATATCATTCGGCGCCCTTTCAACCAGATTAAGAGCCCTGAAAAAGTAAATGTCGCCGCCAGTTGAGCCATCCTTTGCACAACGTACAGGTTCGTGGAAACCAGATATGGATGGCATAGCCAAAGCAGCATACCGATCAGAGCCGTCCACTTTGCTCTTGCGCTTGGCTCTACCTCATCTTCGTAAAAACGAAGAATGGAAAGAATCAGCGCAAAGACCAATACTCCATTTAACAAATGGATCAATATATTTGTACGTTTGAAGGGCTGAGGATCAGCGGGCCAATAGTTGGCGTCGAGTAAGAAACTCAGTAGGGCAACCGGCCTGCCTGTCGGCCCCGAGAAACCGCTTAACAGAAACCGTTTTAGGCTATCCCAATCCGTCACTCCACCAGCATGGCCAAGCGTGCCCAAATTATTGAAGTCGTCGAACACAAAGGCGCCGGACAAGCCAGGGGCATATACGAGATAGCCCAGGAGAAGCCCGGCCAGAAGAAAAAATGAAACCGTCAGATCCGTTTTAATTCTTAGCATATCCATAACCATAAAAAAGCCCGCCGGTCGGCGGGCTTCTTCTCAGATACTAGCAGTGACGCGAATTATCACCGGCAGTTATTGGGGCGGAAACGATTATCGACGGCGGTACCCGAGCCACCAGCACACGCCCATTTAACGGAACCTGCAGTAGTGGTCGGAGTCAACGCCAGAGTATGGCCGTCAACTGGATCGCCGCTGTAAGTAATAGTGATAACGCCATTAGCACCAACAGTGACCGCACTTACATTGTTACCGGTGATGTCGCCAGCATCAGCCAATCCTGCGGCTGAGTTGCTGCCAGGGAACGCGCCGGAGGAAAGTACAGTCTCAGTCACGCTAGTTTTTGCTCCGGAAGCAAGGCTCAAACCTTCAGAGACTTTACTGCGAACGGTGTAATCTTGATAAGCCGGGATAGCAACCGCGGCCAGAATGCCGATGATCGCAACCACGATCATCAGTTCGATAAGAGTAAAACCCTTCTGCACTTGTTTCATTTCAGCTTCTCCAGACTCGAAACTTTATTATGTGCTCACCCCCGAGGCGAGCGCCTGCACCAGGACTATGCAGCTATTGGGCCAACTTTCACACGTGGGATTTGCGGCTTTCCGTGTCGCTTCCCGGCCCAGAGGTTGCCGTTTTTTGTCAGGCACTGACGAAGAGCGTCACTCTCGACGGCCAATTATGACCAAATCGGTCAGTTAAGGTGGCGATGAAAGTTGCGCGGCCAAGTCCTTGATCATGCGCTCTTTACAGCCGGCGGGAAGGCTGCCAATCTGCCTCGGGGGTAAGCCTTTATAATGACCTATAAACAGAGCCTGATTCATTCCGCCCATGAATAGTTCCGCAGCGTCTTTAAGCGGCCTTGCCCGCCGCCTGGTTAAGGAAGGGCATCTCTCCATGGAAGCGGCCCAGACCGCCGCCGCCGAGGCGCGGCAGGCGCGGGTAGCGCTGGTCCACCATTTGGTGGCCGGCGGCCATGTGAGTGCCGCCGTGGTGGCGCGCTCCGCCGCCGAAGAGTTCGGCGACCCCTTGATCGATCTGAACGCCTTCTCCAAGGAGATGATGGTCAAGGACATCGTCGATCCCAAGCTGATCACCAAACATACGATCCTGCCCCTGCTGCGGCGCGGCAGCCGTTTGTTCGTGGCGGTGTCCGATCCTACCAATCTGCCGGCGCTGGAAGAGATCCGCTTTAACACCGGCCTGAATGTGGAAACGGTGATCGCCGAGGACGACAAGCTGCGGCGCTGGATCGATCAGTTGGAGTCGGAGCAGGAAGGTAAGGCCTTCGACAATCTGGACGACGATCTGGATAACCTTGAGACCGCTGAGACCGATGCCGCACCCAGTGGTGAGGACGCAGCGGCGGGCTCCGACGATGCGCCCATCGTGCGCTTCGTCAATAAATTGCTGCTGGACGCCATCAAGGGCGGCGCTTCGGACCTGCACTTTGAACCCTACGAGAAGACCTATCGGGTACGCTTCCGTCAGGATGGCATCCTGGAAACCGTAGCCAAACCGCCGATCACCACCGCCAGCAAGCTGGCGGCCCGTCTCAAGGTAATGGCGCGAATGGATATTTCCGAGCGCCGGGTGCCCCAGGACGGCCGCATCAAACTCAAGATTTCCAAGACCCGGGCGATCGATTTCCGGGTCAACACCTGCCCCACCCTCTATGGCGAGAAGATCGTGCTGCGGATACTGGACGCGGAAAGCGCCAAGATGGGCATCGACCACCTCGGCTACGAGGAAGACCAGAAACAAATGTACATGGACGCTCTGAGCAAGCCCCAGGGCATGATTCTGGTCACCGGCCCCACCGGCTCGGGCAAGACGGTTTCCCTTTATACCGGCGTGAACATCCTCAATACGCCGGAGCGCAATATTTCCACCGCGGAGGACCCGGTGGAGATCAACCTGGAAGGGGTCAACCAGGTCAACGTGAACCCCAAGCAGGGCATGGAGTTCTCCACCGCCCTACGCGCCTTCCTGCGTCAAGACCCGGACATTATTCTGGTCGGCGAGATCCGGGATCTGGAAACGGCGGAGATCGCCGTGAAAGCAGCACAGACCGGTCACCTGGTGCTGTCCACGCTGCATACCAACAGCGCCCCGGAGACGCTGACCCGGCTGCGCAATATGGGGGTGCCGTCGTTCAATATCGCCACCTCGGTGATTCTGATTATTGCTCAGCGACTGGCCCGGCGGTTATGCGAGAACTGCAAGGAGCCGGTGGATGTGCCCAGGCAATCGCTGGTTGAGATGGGTTTCACGGAAGACGACATCCAATCCGGGTTTACTGTGTATGGCCCCAGTGGCAAAGGCTGCGAGAAGTGCAAAGGCGGCTACAAGGGGCGCGTGGGGGTTTACGAGGTTGTCCGCATCACCGACGGCATTGCGCGCATCATCATGGAGGAAGGCAATTCCATCCAGATCGCGGACCAGTGCCGCAAAGAAGGGTTCAACGATCTGTACCGTTCCGGCCTGATCAAGGTCATGCACGGCGTCACCAGTCTTGAGGAAGTGAGCCGGGTGACCAGCGGGCACTAAAGTATTCTATTGGTTTCGGTGGGTCAGGGTTTCGACTATGGCAAAAACAGCGACAGTACAAAAACCGGCGACCTTCACCTATGAAGGCATCGACCGCAAAGGTAGCCGGGTCAAAGGGGAAATCACCGGTAAAGGGCCGGCTCTGGTGCGCGCCGAATTGCGTAAGCAGGGTATCCAGGCCAAAAAGGTGGTGAAAAAGCGCGAAATGTCCCTGGGCGGCAAGAAAAAGATCAAGCCCATGGACATCGCTCTTTTCACCCGACAGATGGCCACCATGATGAAAGCCGGTGTGCCGCTGGTTCAGGCCTTTGAAATTGTCTCCGACGGCCTCGAAAATCCATCTATGCGCGATGTGGTGTTGAAATTAAAGACAGATGTAGAGAGTGGCAACAACTTCGCAGGCGCATTACGGCAGCATCCGCGATTATTCGATGACTTGTATTGCAGTCTGATCGAGTCGGGCGAAGCCTCCGGTTCTTTGGAAACCATGCTCGATCGAGTGGCTTTATACAAAGAGAAAACTGAAGCCTTGAAACAGAAAATCAAGAAAGCGGTGAAGTATCCAATCGCCGTGGTCTGTGTGGCGGTTATCGTCACCGGTATTCTTCTGGTAAAGGTAGTACCTACTTTCCAAGAACTGTTTCAGGGTTTCGGTGCAGAACTACCGGCCTTTACGCAGTTCGTGATCGATCTGTCGGAGGGTCTCCAGTCCAACTTTTTGATGGTATTGTTGGTCGGCGCCGCCCTTGTGATCGGCTTTACTGAGGCACGTAAACGGTCACAAGGCTTTCGTGACGCTGTAGACAGATTGTTACTACGCATCCCAGTGGTCGGCCCTATCACCCATAAAGCTACGGTCGCGCGTTTCGCCCGTACACTTTCCACTACCTTCGCCGCCGGTGTGCCGTTGATTGAAGCGCTGGATGCCTGTGCCGGGGCAACAGGCAATGTGGTTTATCGTAAAGCCGTGCTGCAAGTCAAAGAAGATGTAGCCACCGGCCAGCAACTGCAGTTCGCCATGCGCTCTACCGGCGTGTTCCCTGCTATGGCCCTGCAAATGACCGCCATTGGTGAAGAGTCCGGTGCCCTGGACGCCATGCTAGCGAAGGTCGCCACCTACTACGAAGACGAAGTGGATAACTTGGTGGATGGCCTGACCAGCATGCTTGAGCCGCTCATTATGGCGATCCTCGGCGTACTCATCGGCGGCCTCATCATCGCCATGTACCTGCCCATCTTCCAGCTCGGCGCGGTGGTTTAACGGTGCCGCTTTTTGACTACCTGGCGGCCCACCCGGCCGCCCTGATTCTGGTTTGCGTGCTGTTCGGTCTGCTGGTGGGCAGCTTTCTGAATGTGGTGATCCACCGCATTCCCAGGATGATGGAGGCCACCTGGCGCCAGGAGGCCCGTGAGCTGTTGAACCAGCCGGCGCCAAAGGGCGAGGAAGAGCCGCCGATCTTCAATCTGGTCACGCCCGGCTCCCACTGCCCGCACTGCAACCACC
>CAZKWA010000022.1:0-31123 GCA_964556345.1 uncultured Alcanivorax sp. | reverse complement strand
ACCACCGCATCCGCTGGTACGAGAACGTGCCGGTGGTGAGTTGGGCGCTGCTGAAGGGCCGCTGCAGCGAGTGCAAGGCGGCGATCAGTAAGCGCTATCCGATTATCGAGCTGCTCACCGCGCTGGTGGCGGGCCTGTGCGCCTGGCGCTTCGGCTACGATCCCTGGTTGATCTTTATGCTGTACGCCAGCTTCACGCTGCTGGCGTTGGCGGTGATTGATCTGGACACCACCCTGTTACCGGACGATCTCACCTACCCGCTGCTGTGGGCGGGTCTGCTGGCGGCGGTGCTGGGGGTTTCCCCGGTCAGCCTGTCCGATGCGGTGATCGGCGCCATGGCCGGCTACCTGGCGTTGTGGAGCCTGTACTGGGTGTTCAAGCTACTTACCGGCAAGGAAGGCATGGGCTATGGCGATTTCAAGCTACTCGCCGCCCTGGGCGCCTGGCTGGGCTGGCAGTATCTGCCGCTGGTGGTGCTGCTGTCGTCGGTGGTGGGCCTGGTGTTCGCGGTATCGATGATGGCCAGCGGCAGCGTTAAGCGCGATCAGGGCATCCCGTTCGGGCCCTATCTGGCGATTGCCGGGTGGATCGCGTTGCTTTGGGGTGAGGTGATCGTGAGCTCCTACCTGGGGCTGTTTAACCTCGGATAGCGGTCAATCCCACCGAACGCGCTTCTCTGGTATCCTGCCGGCCGGCTTTGCCGGCCTTTCGCGGGCTGGGCCCGCTCCCACAAACACTCCCAGACTCCGGAGCCTTCTATGTTTGTTGTCGGCCTGACTGGCGGTATCGGCAGCGGTAAGACCGCGGCCACGGATCACCTGGCGCGGCGCGGCGTCACCATTGTGGACGCGGATCTGGCGTCGCGGGCGGTGGTGGCGCCGGGGGAGCCGGCGCTGGACGCCATCGTCGACCGGTTCGGCAAGCCCGTGCTGCAGGACGATGGCACCCTCGACCGCCGGGCGCTGCGCGATATCGTGTTCAGCGACGAGCAGGCGCGCCGCGACCTGGAGGCGATCACCCACCCGGCCATCGGCCGTGAGCTCTACCGGCAGATTCACGCCAGCGATTCGCCCTACACGGTGCTGGTGTCGCCGCTGCTGCTCGAGGGTAGCCAAAAGGAAATGGTGCACCGTATCCTGGTGATCGACGTGCCGCCGGAGGTCCAGGTGGCGCGCACCGTGGCGCGGGACACCGTGCCCGAAGCGCAGGTGCAGGCGATCATGCGCGCCCAGATGGACCGTCAGCGGCGCCTGGCGGAAGCCCATGATGTGGTGGAGAACCACGGCCCGCTGCGGCACCTGCATGAGCGGCTCGACGCCTTACATGAAACCTATTTGGAACTCGCGCAACGACATGGCGGATAACGACCAGCCCACCCGTATTTACCCCTGCCCGCAATGCCGGAAACCCTCACGCTGGGACGACAACCCCTGGCGGCCGTTCTGCTCGGAACGCTGCAAGCTGATCGACCTGGGCGACTGGGCGTCGGAGCGCCACGCGATCCCCGGCGACCCCACCGATCCCATGGATGATTTCGATAATCTGACCTGAAAGTACCGGATAGGGCTCTGGGATCCTGCCGGCCGGCTTTGCCGGCCTTTCGCGGGCGGGGCCCGCTCCCACAAACAGGCTGCCTACCAGAAGGCGCGGATGCCGGCGACGCCGAAGGCGCCGTGGTGGCGGGCTGTGTCCAGGTCTTGCGGGGTGACGCCGCCGAGGGCGTAGAACACCAGTGGCTGTTCTTCCGCCAGGGCGCGGAAGCGGTCCCAGCCGAGGGGTTGGGCGTCCGGGTGCGTGGGGGTGGCGCGGACCGGGGAGAGGGTGGCCATCTGGGCGCCCCATTCTACGGCTTGGGCGATTTCGGCTTCGTTGTGGCAGGCGGCTGAGAGGATGCCTGGGAAGTTTTGGATGCTTTGTTCCAGGGCTCTGGGATCCTGCCGGGCGCTTCGCGCCCTTTCGCGGGCGGGGCCCGCTCCAACAAGGACCCGCTCACACAAGGGCCCGCTCGCACGGGTTAGGTGGAGGCCGAAGGCGTGTTCGCGTATGGCGAGCTGGGCGTCGTCGCGGATCCAGAAGCGCAGGCCGCGCTCGCGGCAGCGGGCGGCCAGTTCGGGGAGCGCGTCGCTCTGCGACCATTGCCGCAGGTAGAGGCCCTGGCCGACGGGGTCCAGGCGCTCGATGCCGGCCAGCACCTCCCGATGGCCAAGGCCTTCGGGGGGAATCACCAGCTGCCGGGGCAGCTTTAAAGCAGTGACCACCGGCTGGTTGGCGGCGGGGAACTGGCGGCTGGAGAGCGCTTGCAGCGGCACCCACTCCACCGGCTGGCCTTCGCGGCCGTGGGGCTCGCCGGTGTAAGCGGTTACCTCGCGGAAGTGCAGCGTCACGCGCAGGTCCGGGTAGCGGTGGCGCACGGTCATGAAGGGCTGCGAGCGCACCGCCTTCATACCCAGTTCTTCGTCCAGCTCGCGGGCCAGAGCCTGCTCCACCGCTTCGCCCTCTTCCACCTTGCCGCCAGGGAATTCCCACAAGCCGCCCTGGTGTTTGTGTTCGGGGCGCCGGCTCAGGCAAAGGCGATTCTCCCGATCACGGATGATGGCGGCGGCGACAACAATCTCGGGGAAAGATTCAGACATAGACTCGGTGCTAGGTTGCGTCTTGTGGGAGCTTGCCTTGCAAGCGAAAGGCCGGCGAAGCGGGCCGGCAGGATTCCAGAGACGTTTCTGATGGCACTAGTTGGGGCTCTGGGGTCCTGCCGGGAGCTTCACTCCCTTTCGCGGGCATGGCCCGCTCCCACAAAGGCCCGCTCGCACGGATCAGGTCCGGTATTCGGCGTTGATCTTGACGTAGTCGTAGCTGAAGTCGCAGGTCCACACCTGGCCGGTGCCGTCGCCGGCGCCAAGATCCACGCGGATGGTGATGTCCGGGCGCGCCATCACTTTGGCGCCCTGCTCTTCGGTGTAGCTGTCGGCGACGCCGCCTTCGCGCACCAGTTCCACGTCATCGAGCCACACCGCCACCTTATCCACATCCAGGGTTTCAATGGGGGCGCGCCCCACGGCGGCGAGGATGCGGCCCCAGTTCGGATCGGAGGCGAACAGCGCGGTTTTCACCAGTGGCGAGTGGCCGATGGTCTCGGCGACGATCTGGGCGTCCCGGTCGCTGCGCGCGCCGGTCACCTCGATGGAGACGAACTTGGTGGCGCCTTCGGCGTCGCGGATCAGCGCCTGGGCCAGCTCCACGAACACCGTCTCCAGGGCCTGGAACAGCAGTTCGGCGTTGCGGTCGGCGCGGTCGTTGATCTCGGCGCCCACCTGGCCGCTGGCGATCAGCATGCAGGCGTCGTTGGTGGAGGTGTCGCCGTCCACGGTGATGCGGTTGAAGGACTGGTCCGCCAGGGCTTTTACCCACTGGTCGAGCAGCGGCTGGGCCACCTTGGCGTCGGTGGCGATGAACCCCAGCATGGTGGCCATGTTGGGCTTGATCATGCCGGCGCCCTTGGCGATACCGGTGATGGTGATGGTGTCACCGTCGAGTTCGATGCGGCGGCTGGCCACCTTGGGCACCGTGTCGGTGGTCATGATGCCTTCCGCGGCACGGCCCCAGTGGTGTTCGCTGAGGTCGTCCAGGGCCAGCGGCAGGCCCTCCTCGAACGGTTCCAACGGGAAGGTCTGACCAATCACGCCGGTAGAGAACGGCAGCACCTCCGAGGGGGCGCAGTGCGCCAGCTCGGACAGCAGCAGGCAGGTTTCCTCGCAGTAGGCGTGGCCCTTGTCGCCGGTGCCGGCGTTGGCGTAGCCGGTGTTGATCATCAGGTAGCGGGGCGACTTTTCAGCCAGGTTGCGGCGCGCCACCTGCACCGGCGCCGCCTGGAAGCGGTTGGTGGTGAATACGCCGGCGGCACGGCTGCCCTCGGCCAGCTCGATGACCACCAAATCCTTTCTGTTGGGCTTCTTGATGCCCGCTTCGATGGCGGCGAGTTTCACGCCGGCCACCGGAAACCATTCAGTCTGTGTCATGGTTAATCCAGCTTTCCGTGGCACTGCTTGTATTTCTTACCGGAACCGCACGGGCAGGGCTCGTTGCGGCCCACCTTGCGGCCTTCACGAACCACGGTGCGCGGTTTCTCCGGCGGTCCCTGGGTCTGGCCGGCGCCGTCGCCCCGGGCGGTGGGGGCGGCCAGCTCTTCCTGCTGCGCCTGCATCTTCTCCGCCTGCTGGCGGGCTTCTTCCTGGCGCTGGGCTTCCAGGCGCTCCACTTCGTCGTCGCGGCGCACTTCGAAGTTGTGCAGCACGCGCACCAGTTCATGCTGAATCTGGTTGAGCATGGTCTGGAACAGCTCGAACGCCTCTTTCTTGTATTCCTGCTTGGGGTTCTTCTGCGCGTAGCCGCGCAGATGGATGCCCTGGCGCAGGTGGTCCATGTTGGCCAGGTGCTCTTTCCAGTGGCGGTCGAGGATCTGCAGCATCAGATGCTTCTCGATCTGGCGCAGCGTGTCGGTGCCGATTTCCTCTTCCTTGCGCGCGTAGTCCGCTTCCAGCTGTTCGATGATGCGCTCGGTGACGCCCTGGATGTGCAGGCCGTTGTCTTCGTCCAGCCACTGGCGCACCGGGATATTACTGCTGTACTCGGCCTGCAGGCTCTTCTCGAGACCCTCCACATCCCACTGGTCCTCCACCGAGCCCGGCGGCATATAGCTGTGCACCATCTCGGGGATCACGTCGCGGCGAATGCTTTCCACGGAGGACGCTAGGCTCTCGGCCTCGAGAATTTGTTCGCGCTGACTGTACACCACGCGGCGCTGGTCGTTGGCCACGTTGTCGTATTCCAGCAGGTTCTTACGGATGTCGAAGTTGCGCGTTTCCACCTTGCGCTGGGCGTTCTCGATGGCCCGCGTCACCCAGCGGTGCTCGATGGCCTCGCCGTCCTTCAGGCCCAGCGAGCGCATCATATTGCGCACCCGGTCGGAGGCGAAGATGCGCATCAGGTCGTCTTCCATGGACAGGAAGAAGCGGGTGTAACCCGGGTCGCCCTGGCGGCCGGCCCGGCCGCGCAGCTGGTTGTCGATGCGCCGGGATTCGTGGCGCTCGGTGCCGATGATGTGCAGGCCGCCGGCTTCCAGCACGGTGCGGTGGTTGGCTTCCCACTCGGCGCGGATTTTCTCGGCCTTCTCTTCGGAAGGCTCGTCCATGTGCTTGATCTCTTCCTCGGCGTTGCCGCCGAGCACGATGTCGGTACCGCGACCGGCCATGTTGGTGGCGATGGTCACCGTGCCCGGCCGGCCGGCCTGGGCGATCACCTGCGCCTCGCGCTGGTGCTGCTTGGCGTTGAGCACCTGGTGCTTGATCTTTTCCTTGGTGAGGCGCTGGGCCAGGTATTCGGAGGCCTCGATGGTGGCGGTGCCCACCAGCACCGGCGCGCCCCGCTCCACGCAGTCGCGCACTTCCTCGACGATGGCGTCGAATTTTTCCTGCAGGGTCAGGTAGACCAGATCGTTGGCATCCTTGCGCACCATCGGCCGGTTGGTGGGCACCACCACCACATCCATGCCGTAGATCTGGCGGAATTCCATCGCCTCGGTGTCGGCGGTGCCGGTCATGCCGGCGAGCTTGTCGTAGAGGCGGAAATAGTTCTGGAAGGTGGTGGACGCCAGGGTCTGGTTTTCCTGCTGAATGCGCACGCCCTCTTTGGCTTCCACCGCCTGGTGGATGCCCTCGGACCAGCGCCGGCCCGGCATGGTGCGCCCGGTGTGCTCGTCGACGATCACGATCTGATCGTTCTGCACCACGTACTGGCGGTCCTTGTGGAACAGGGCGTGGGCCTTGAGCGCGGCGTGCACGTGATGCAGCAGGGTCAGGTTGTGGGCGGCGTAGAGGCTTTCGCCGGCCTCCAGCAGGTTATTCTCCACCAGCAGGGATTCGATCAGCTGATGGCCGTCCTCGGTGAGCTCCACCTGGCGCTGCTTTTCGTCGATGTAATAATGCCCTTCGGCGGGCTGCCCTTCGTCCCCCTCTTCCTCGCGCTGCGGCCGCAGCTTGGGAATCAGGGTGTTCATCTGCTTGTAGAGCTCGGAGGAGTCCGCCGCCGGGCCGGAGATGATCAGCGGCGTACGGGCCTCATCGATGAGGATCGAGTCCACTTCGTCGACGATCGCGTAGAACAGGCCCCGCTGGACCCGGTCCTCGAGGCGGAACGCCATGTTGTCGCGCAGGTAGTCGAAACCGTATTCGTTATTGGTGCCGTAGGTGATGTCGCAGGCATAGGCCTCGCGCTTTTCCGGCTGCGGCTGCTGGGAGTAGATCACGCCCACGCTCAGGCCCAGGAATTCGTACAGCGGCCGCATCCAGTTGGCGTCCCGCTCGGCCAGGTAATCGTTCACCGTGACCACATGGACGCCCTTGCCGGCCAGGGCGTTCAGGTAGGCCGCCAGGGTGGCGGTCAGGGTTTTACCCTCACCGGTGCGCATCTCCGCGATACGCCCTTCGTGCAGCGCGATGCCGCCCATCAACTGGACGTCGAAGTGGCGCATGCCCATCACCCGGGTGGCCGCCTCGCGCACCACCGCGAACGCTTCCGGCAGTATCTCGTCAAGGGTCTTGCCGTCGGCCACGGCGGCCTTCAACTCAGCGGTCTTGGCCTGCAGCGCGCCGTCATCCAGTTCCGCCATGGCGTCGCCATGGGTGTTGACCCCGGCCACCAGACGGCTGATCCGCTTGAGCTCGCGGTCATTCTTGGTCCCGAAGACTTTTTTGACGATGGTAGCCAGCATGAAACGTCCGTTTATTCTCAATGGGTGGGGCGAAAAAGAGCCATTCTAAACACAATAGACCAGGGAGATAAGGTGCGGAGGGCGACTATTCAAGGCCGGCAAAACCGGAATACAGGCCTCTGGCATCCTGCCGGGCGGTGTCGTACCGCCCTTTCGCGGGCAAGGCCCGCTCCCACAAGTCTTCTTAGCGGCGGGCGCGATAGATATAGGGGTGCGGATTGACCTGGCGGCCGTTCTTGAGCACTTCGTAGTGCACGTGCGGGCCGGTGGACCGGCCGCTGGAGCCCATCTTGGCGATCACGTCGCCGGTGCGCACGATATCGCCGACCTTCACTTCCACCGTTTTGGCGTGGCCGTAGCGGGTGCTGATGCCATTGCCGTGGTTGATCTCCACCAGCCGGCCGTAGCCGGAGCGCTCGCCGGCGTAGGTGACCACGCCGGCGCCGGTGGCGACCACGTCGGAACCGTCCTTGCCGGCGAAATCCACCCCTTCATGCCACGCCACCTTGCCGGAGAACGGGTCGGTGCGGCGGCCGAAACGGCTCGACATCCAGCCCTGGGTAATCGGGCGGCCGGAGAGGAAGGTCTGGTTTTCGAGGTGCCGGTTGGCGAGGAGGTTTTCGAGGATATTCAGCTGTTGTTCGCGGCGTTCGAGGGTCTCGGTCAGATTATCGAGTTCCTCGATGAAGGACGGCGGCGCGAAGGCGCTGCTGTCCTGGGGCTCGGGGCCGCCCATGGCGAGCTCGCCGGCGCCTCCGAAGTCGAATTCCTCACTCTCGATACCGGCCACGTCCACCAAGCGCTCACCGAGCGCGTCCAGGCGCACCAGCCGGGCCTGAGCATCGGCCAGCTTGAGGGTCAGGGCGCGAAACTGCTCTTCACTGAGCTGCTTGAGATCGGCCACTTCATTGCTCTGCCGGGTCAGGTAGGACTGGAAACGTTCCGCCACCTCCTCGCTGTAGGAGGGCGGCGCGACCCGGTAGCTGATCCAGTAGGCGCCCACGCCGGCCGCCATCGGAATCAATACCAGCACCGCAACCAGTAACGCGGGCAGAAAACGCGGCAAATGTAAGGTGCGGGAGTGGCCGCGCTTGCTGTTCAACAATATGATGTTCATCGTTGTATCGCGCCTGTCTTAAGTCGGCTGTCGCAGATAAATACAAACCCTGGCCGGAGACGTGACCGCCCGGCGGGGCAAAAGGTTTCCTTTCTTCCGTGAATGAGGGAGCAAGGGCCTTCCCCGTGTGCCCTTACCCGGCAATCTTTATAATGGTTTTACATTCGCAGGGTAGCCCAAGGAAAAGGTATGAGCAAGCCATCCCTACCCAAGGAATTGCAGGGCCTGTTGCGCCAGAACGCGACCCTGGCGCCACTGGCGAAGGCCGCCCGCGGCCACAAGGCGGCGGCGCCGCGCGGTCCCCAGCCACCGCCCCAGGACTGCCTGCCGCCCGCCCTGCGCGACCGGGTAACGCTGGTGGAGGAAGAGAGCCGCTGGCTGGCGATGGTGGAAACCAGCGCCACCGCCCAGCTGCTGCGCTTTCACCTGCCGCGCCTGGAGCGCAGCCTGGCGCCGGGCAAGAGCATCAAGATCCTGGTCACCGGCCGCCGGGCGGCGCCCACCGCCACCGCCGACAAGCTGCGCGCCAATGAGCGCCCGCCACTGGACACGGGCAGCGCCGCGCATATTCGCCAGGCGGCGGATTGCGTGGAGGATGATGAGCTGGCCAAGGCATTGCGGCGGTTGGCCGGGCGGGCGGAGAGTTAGCGAGGCCTCTGGGATCCTGCCGGCCGGCTTTGCCGGCCTTTCGCGGGCTTGGCCCGCTCCCACAAGCCCGCTCCCACAGAGCTGAAACGAGAGCGCCCCGGCCGCGGGAGAACGGTCGGGGCGCACAGGGAGGCACGACACCGCGCGGGCACGCGGCGAGGTGTTTTCGGGACGGGCCCTATTCGGCGGCCATCACCGGCTTCACGTAGGAAATCGGTGCGTTTTCCGCGTCCTCGAAGGTCACCAGTTCCCAGGCGTCTTCCTGCTTGAGCAATTCACGCAGGAGGGCGTTGTTGAGGGCATGACCGGATTTATGACCCACGAACTCGCCGATCAGGCTGTGGCCCAGCTGGTAGAGGTCACCGATGGCGTCGAGCATCTTGTGTTTGACGAACTCGTCGTCATAACGCAGGCCGTCCTCGTTGAGGATACGGTACTCGTCCACCACGATGGCGTTATCCACGCTGCCGCCCAGCGCCAGGTTCTGGCTGCGCAGGAACTCGATGTCGCGCATGAACCCGAAGGTCCGGGCGCGCGCCACTTCCTTCACGAACGACGTGGAGGAAAAGTCGATGCTGGCCACCTGGTTGCGCTCTTCGAACACCGGGTGGTCGAACTCGATCGAGAAGGTCACCTTGAAGCCATCGAACGGTTTGAAGGTGGCCACTTTGTCGCCCTCGCGGACGGTGACTTCCTTCTTGATGCGGATGAACTTCTTGGCGGCGTCCTGCTCCTTGATGCCGGCGGACTGCAGCAAGAACACGAAAGGACCGGCGCTGCCGTCCATGATCGGCACTTCCGGCGCCGACAACTCCACATAGGCGTTGTCGATGCCCAGACCGGCCATGGCGGAAAGCAGGTGTTCCACGGTGCCCACTTTGACGCCGTCTTGAACCAGCGTGGTGGAGAGCGTGGTTTCACCGACCTTTTCGGCGCCGGCGGGGATTTCCACCACCGGATCCAGGTCCACCCGTCGGAACACAATGCCCGCGTTAACGGGCGCCGGACGCACCGTCAGATACACCTTTTCACCGGTGTGAAGACCCACGCCGGTGGCGCGAATCACATTTTTGAGAGTTCGTTGTCTGATCATCGATCCGTCACAAATCCGTCGGTATCCCGGAGGATACGGGTATCCTCAACGCGAAATAAGGGGGCGATGATAGCAAATCTCCCCTTTTCGCACCATATTCCCGACGCCGTCAGTCAGCCTGACGGCGCAGGAAGGTCGGGATATCGATAAAGTCCAGGTCTTCCGCGGTGTTCACGGCCTGCCGGCCGCCGCCACCCGCCGCTTGCTGCTGGGCGCGTTTGCGCTCCACCGCCGGACGATCCAGATCGTTATAGTCCACCCGGCCATCGGCGCCCATGGGCGTTTGACGTCCGCGCACCACTTTCAGTTCCTGGTGCTGGGCGCCCAGCCCGGTGGCGACCACGGTCACGCTGATGTTATCGCCCATATCCGGATCGATGGCGGTACCGATGATCACGTTGGCGTCTTCGCTGGCCAGTTCGCTGACGATATCGCCCACTTCGGAGAACTCATCCAGGGCGATGGACTCGTTGGCGGTGATGTTGATCAGGATGCCACGGGCGCCGCGCAGGTCCACGTCCTCCAGCAGCGGGCTGGAGATCGCCGCCTGGGCCGCTTCCGCCGCGCGGTTTTCGCCGCTGGCGACACCGGTGCCCATCATCGCGGTGCCCATCTCGCTCATCACGGTGCGCACGTCGGCGAAGTCGACGTTGATCATGCCGGGACGGACGATCAGGTCGGCGATGCCCTTAACCGCGCCCTGCAGCACTTCGTTGGCCGCCTTGAAGGCGTCCAGCAGGGTGGTGGAACCGCCCAGCACGGACTGCAGCTTCTCGTTGGGGATGGTGATCAGCGAGTGCACGTGCTCTTTGAGCGCCTCGATGCCTTCCTGGGCGGAGCGCATGCGCTTCTTGCCCTCGAAGGGGAACGGCTTGGTGACCACCGCCACGGTGAGAATGCCCAGCTCCTTGGCCACTTCGGCCACCACCGGCGCCGCGCCGGTGCCGGTGCCGCCGCCCATGCCGGCGGTGACGAACACCATGTCGGCGCCGTCCAGCAGCTCGGCGATGCGCTCACGGTCTTCCATGGCGGACTGCCGGCCGATGTCCGGGTTGGCGCCGGCGCCCAGGCCCTTGGTCACCTGGCTGCCGAGCTGAATCACGGTTTTCGCGGAGGAGTTGCGCAGCGCCTGGGCGTCCGTGTTGGCGCAGATGAAATCCACGCCTTCCACGTTGGAACGCACCATGTGGTCCACGGCGTTGCCGCCGCCACCACCGACACCCACTACTTTGATCACCGCGCCATGGGGTACGGAATCTTCGAGTTTGAATTGCATGGTTGATCTCCCGTTAATGCTTCCCTGTTTACTGCTTTTCCCAAAACCGGCCGGACCATCCGACCGCTTCTGAAACCTTTAAAAGTTGCCCTGGAACCACTTCTTGAAGCGTTCCATCCAGTTCACTTCGCCGCCGCCGGCCTGGGCACGGGGGCTGCGTCCTTCCTTCTCCATGCGCTGGCCGTACAGCAGCAGGCCCACGGAGGTGGAATAAATCGGGTTGCGCACCACGTCGGTGAGCCCGGCCACGCCCTGGGGCGTGCCCAGGCGCACCGGCATGTGGAAAATTTCCTCGGCCAGTTCCGCCGCGCCTTCGATCTTCGAGGAACCGCCGGTGAGCACGATGCCGCCGGGGATCATGTCCTCGAAGCCGGAGCGGCGGATCTCCGCCTGGATCAGGGTGAACAGCTCGTCGTAGCGCGGCTCCACCACCTCGGCCAGGTTCTGGCGGCTGAGGGTACGCGGCGGCCGGTCGCCGACGCTGGGCACCTTGATGGTTTCGTCCGCGCCCGCCAGCTGGGTCAGCGCGCAGGCGTATTTGATCTTGATCTCGTCGGCGTGCTGCTTGGGCGTACGCAGCGCCATGGCGATGTCGTTGGTGACCTGATCGCCGGCGATCGGAATATTGGCCGTGTGGCGGATCGCCCCTTCGGTGAAGATGGCGATGTCGGTGGTGCCGCCGCCAATGTCGACGATGCACACGCCCAGCTCGCGTTCGTCCTCGGTGAGCACCGAGTGCGCGCTGGCGAGCTGCTCGAGGATGATGTCCTCCACTTCCAGGCCGCAGCGGCGCACGCACTTCTCGATGTTCTGCGCCGCGTTCACCGCGCAGGTCACCAGGTGCACCTTGGCTTCCAGCCGCACGCCGCTCATGCCCACCGGCTCGCGCACGCCTTCCTGGTTGTCGACCACGTATTCCTGGGGCAGCACGTGCAGGGTTTTCTGATCCGCCGGAATCGCCACCGCCTGGGCCGCGTCGATCACCCGGTCGATGTCCGCCTGGGTCACTTCCCGGTCGCGGATCGCGACGATGCCATGGGAATTGAGGCTGCGCACATGGGAGCCGGCGATGCCCGCGTAGACCGAATGGATCTGGCAGCCGGCCATCAATTCCGCCTCCTCCACGGCACGCTGGATGGAGCGCACGGTGGCTTCGATGTCCACCACCACGCCCTTCTTCATGCCCCGCGAAGGCTGGGAGCCCAGACCCACTACCTCCACAACGCCTTCCTCGGTGATCTGGCCGACGATGGCCACGACCTTGGAGGTGCCGATGTCCAGGCCCACGATCATGTTGTCCACTGCATTCGCCATTAGAGGTACATCCTCTGTTTTTGCTTAAGCATTCTTGTCCGCTTCCGCGTCGCGCCAGGTCACCGCGATGCCATCGGCATAGCGCAAATCGACCCGCGCCACGCCACGGCTGTCGGAGCTCAATACACCCCGATACAAGCGCGTGAAACGGCGTAACTTGCCCACGTAATTTTCCCGGTCCACCACCAGCTGCATTTGGTTATCCAAAGTCAGCCGGGCGGTCAGCCGGGCGTTCACTTCCATTCGTTCGATGCCCAGGCCCACGTCGCGCAGCAGCTTGCCCATGCTGTGGTAGAAGCTCATCACTTCCTCCAGGCGCTGATCGGGGCCGTTCAAGCGCGGCAACCCGGTCAGGTCGTACTGTTTGAGCGCCTTGAACGGCTCGCCGTCGCGGGCCACCAGCACCGCCTCGTTCCAGACCGCCACCGGCTCGCGCTCGGTGATATCCAGACTCACCGCGTCCGGCCATTGGCGGCGCACCGACACCGCCGATACCCAGCTCAGGCCCCGGGCGCGCTGGTAGATCTGCTCCAGCGGCACGGAAAAATAGTTGGCGTCGCGCACCAGCGAGGCCAGCGCGGTCTGCACCTGCTGCTGACGGCGCACATCGGTGACCCCGTCCACGCCGACCTTGCGGATCGGGTACTGGTCCAGCACCCGCGGCAGCCAGATCACGCCGGCCACCACGGTGATCGCCACCAGACCGGCGAGCACCCCGGGCAGCGCCGCCGCCAGCCGCTCGCGGATCGGCACGGCGGGCGCCTGCCGCTTGGCGCGGGTCGCCTTGGGGGACGCGCCGCGCGTGCGGCGGCCAGCGTCCGGTGTTTGGCGTCTGGCCTTAGCCACGGGCCTTGCTCCCTTTACTCACTTTGCTCGTCTTGCGCGGCGGGAACCGGTCCACCGCTTCCAACAAAATGCGTGCCACCAGGGTGGCGAAATCGTCGCCGTCGGCCTTGGCGGCCATCGGCACCAGGCTGTGATCGGTCATGCCCGGCACGGTGTTCACTTCCAGCAACTGCCAGGCGCCCTGCTCATCGCGCATCACGTCGACACGGCCCCAGCCCTGGCAACCCACCGCCTGGAACGCTTTCAGCGCCAGCGCCCGCAGGGCCTGTTCATCGGCGTCATCAAGGCCCGCCGGGCACAGATACTCGGTGCTGTTGGACTGGTACTTGGCCTCGAAGTCGTAAAAGGCGTTGGGCGTTTTCAGCCGGATCGAGGGCAGTGCCCGGCCATCGACGATCGCCACCGTGTACTCGGGACCGCGCACCCAGGCTTCCACCAGCACATCGCTGTCGTAGGCGCGGGCGGCCTCCAGGGCTTTGTTCAGTTCCGCCGCGCTGTCCACCTTGGCCATGCCGATGGAGGAACCTTCGTGGGAGGGCTTCACCATCAGCGGGAAACCCAGGTCACGGTCGTCCAGGCCGGCCACGTAAAACTCCGGCGTGGGCAGGCCGGCGCCCTTCCACAACTGTTTGGTGCGCACCTTGTCCATGCCGATGGCCGAAGCCATCACCCCGGAGCCGGTGTAGGGCAGCTTCAGATGTTCCAGCAGCCCCTGGATCACGCCGTCTTCGCCGCCCCGGCCGTGCAGGGCGATGAAGGCCACGTCGAACCCCTTGAGGGTGTCCACGCCGCGCTCCGCCGGGTCCACCAGCTCGGCGATCAGCCCCAGCTGGCGCATTGCCTGATGCACCGCCGCGCCGCTTTTCAGTGACACGGAGCGCTCGGCGGAATCGCCACCGGCGAGCACCGCCACCCGGCCAATGCGGGCCAGGCGCTGCTTCATGTCCGTGGTCAGCGCCATACCGGGCGCCTTGCCGTTATCGACCATGGGCGCCTCCTTCGCTGTCTTCCGTGCGCGCCGCCAGATCGCGGGCAATGGCGCCGACGTTGCCGGCGCCCTGGGTGACCAGCAGATCCCCGTCCTGCAGCACGTTGGCAAGCAGCTCGGGCAGCTTGGCCGGATCGTCCACGAACACCGGCTCCACCCGGGCGCGCTGGCGCAGGCTGCGCATCAGGGCGCGGGTGTCGGCGCCGGGAATCGCGTCTTCACCGGCGCTATAGACTTCCAGCATCAGCAACTGGTCGACACCGCCGAGCACGTCCACGAAGTCCTCGTACAGGTCCCGGGTGCGGGTGTAGCGGTGCGGCTGGAACAGCATCACCAGCCGCCGGCCCGGCCAGCCATCGCGGATCGCCGCGATGGTGGCGGCCACCTCGCGGGGATGGTGGCCGTAGTCGTCCACCAGAGTGGCGCTGCCGCCGTCGGCGCAGGGGTACTCGCCGAGCACGTCGAAGCGGCGCCCCACCCCGTCGAAGCCGTTCAGGCCGCGCACGATGGCCTCGTCGTCGGCGCCTTCGTCGGCGGCCACGGCGATGGCGGCCAGGGCGTTCAGCACGTTATGGCGGCCGGGCATGTTCAGGGTGATGTCCAGCGGCTCGCCCTCGGTGCGCACCACCCGGAAGGCGGTGCTCATGCCGCTCTGGCGCAGGTTCTCGGCGCGCAGATCGGCGTCGTCGCTGAAGCCGTAACGGATCACCTGGCGGTTGACGCGGGGCAGCAGTTTGCGCACCACCGGATCGTCCACGCACAGCACCGCCACGCCGTAGAACGGCAGGTTGTGCAGAAACTCGATAAAGGTGTTTTCCAGCCGCGCGAAGTCACCGCCGTAGGTGTGCATATGGTCGGCGTCGATGTTGGTGACGATGGCGCTCATCGGCTGCAGATGCAGGAAGCTGGCGTCGGACTCGTCCGCTTCCGCCACCAGGTAGCGGCTCTGCCCCAGGCGCGCGTTGGTGCCGGCGCTGTTGAGCCGGCCGCCGATCACGAACGTCGGGTCCAGCCCGGCCTCGCCAAGTATCGCCGCCACCATGGAGGTGGTGGTGGTCTTGCCGTGGGTGCCGGCCACGGCGATGCCGTGGCGGAAGCGCATCAGTTCGGCGAGCATTTCCGCGCGCGGCACCACCGGCACCCGGCGGGCGTGGGCTTCGGCCACTTCCAGGTTCTCGGTGTTGACCGCCGAGGAGGTCACCACCACGTCGGCGTCGCCGATGTTTTCCGCCCGGTGGCCGATTTCCACCCGCGCGCCCAGCGCTCGCAGGTGGTCCACCACCGGCGATTCCTTGATGTCACTGCCACTGATGGCGTAGCCCTGGTTGGCCAGGACCTCGGCGATCCCGCACATGCCGGCGCCGCCGATACCCACGAAATGGATACCGCGAATCCGCCGCATTTCAGGCACGGTGTGTTTAATCGCCATGGGCGACCTCCTCGCATAGTTTCGCCACCCGGGCGGCGCTGTCCGGCACCGCCAGCTGGCGGGCACGCCGCGCGATCTGCGCCAGGGCGTCCCGTTCGGTCATGCCGGCCAGGCTGCGCGCCAGGGTGCCGGCGTTCATCTCGGATTGCGGCATCATCAAGGCCGCGCCGCGGTCCACCAGCCAGCGGGCATTCAGCGTCTGGTGGTCGTCCACCGCGCTGGGCAGCGGCACGAACAACGCCGCCACGCCGGCGGCGGCCACTTCCGCCACGGTCAGCGCGCCGGCGCGGCACACCACCAGATCCGCCCAGGCGTAGGCCTCGGCCATGTCATCGATAAATTCACTGACCTGGGCGTCCAGGCCCAGCGCCTTGTACACCGGCTCCGCTTCGCCGGTGCGTCCGGCGCCGCACTGGTGGCGCACCGCCAGGTGAGCGCCCAGGGAGGCCAGCAACAATTCCGGCAGATCCTGATTGAGCGCCAGGGCGCCCTGGCTGCCGCCCAGCACCAGAATGCGCAGCGGCCCCTGGCGCGCGCCGTAGCGCTCCGCCGGGTCCGGCAGCTCGGCGATTTCGCGGCGCACCGGGTTGCCCACCCAGACGCCGCCGGGCAGCGCGCCTTCGAAGCCTTCCAGGGTCTCGGTGGCGAAACGCGACAGCATGCGGTTGGTGAGGCCCGGCGCGGCGTTCTGCTCATGGATCACCAGCGGCACGCCGCACAGCCGGGCGGCCAGACCGCCCGGCGCGCTGACGAACCCGCCGAAGCCCACCGCCAGCACCGGACGTTCGCGGCGAATCACCGCGCGGGCCTGCCAGAGCGCGCGCAGCAACTGCAGCGGGCCGAGCAGCTTGCGTTTCCAGCCGCCACCACGCAGGCGGCCGACGGCCAGGCTGACGATCTCGAAGCCGTGGCGCTCGACCAGACGGGTTTCCATACCGCCTTGCGCGCCCAGCCACAGCACCCGGTAGCCGGCTTCCTGCAGTTGCCGGGCCACCGCCAGAGCGGGGAACACGTGGCCGCCGGTACCGCCGGCCATGATCAGCACGGTGGCGCTCATCGCTTGCTCCTCCCGCGTGCCTGCAGCCGCGATTGTTCGGTGCTGGCGCGCAGTACCAGCGCGATCATCACCGAGCAGATCAGCAACGAGGAACCGCCATAACTTACAAATGGCAGCGTCAGTCCCTTAGTGGGCAAAACACCCATGTTCACACCCACATTGATGAACGCCTGGGCGCACAACACCAGAGCGGTGCCGTACACCAGATAGGCGTGGTAAAGAAAACCGCGTTGCTCGAGGCCGCGCCCGATCACGAACAGGCGCCAGCCGAGCACCGTGAAACCCACGATCATCGCCAGGGTGCCGATCAGGCCCCATTCCTCGGCGAGCACCGCGAACACGAAATCGGTATGCGCTTCGGGCAGGTAGAACAGCTTCTGCACACTGTTGCCCAGGCCCACGCCCAGCCAGTGGCCGCGCCCGAAGGCGATCAGGCTCTGGGTGAGCTGGTAGCCGGCGCCGTACTGGTCCGCCCAGGGGTCGGTGAAGCTCATCAGCCGCGCCACCCGGTAGGGTTCCGCCAGCGCCACTATGGCGCCCAGCGCCACCACCGCCAGGCCGATAATCAGAAACCGCAGGGTCGGCACGCCGGCCAGGAACAACATGCCCATGGCGGCGATGCCCAGCACCACCACGGCGCCGAAATCCGGCTGCAGCAGCAGCATGAAGGTCAACACGGCAAGCACGCCCAGCGGCAGCAAAAACGCCTTCCAGCCGCTTTCCAGGGCCGCCTTGTGCTGGGCGATATAGCCGGCCAGGTAGAGCACGAAGCACAGCTTGACGATTTCCGAGGCCTGGATGGTGATGCCCGGCAGGGCGATCCAGCGGGTGGAGCCGTTCACCTCGCGGCCAAGGCCGGGAATGAACACCATCACCAGCGTCACCAGCGCCACCGGCAGCATGGCGAAGCGCAGCTTCTCCAGCAGCGCCAGCGGCACGCAGCAGTACACGAACACGCCCAGCCCGACACTGGCGAGCAGGTAAATGCCATGACGCAGCCCGTAATGGAACGGGCTGTCCAGGCGCGTTTCGGCGATCTGCAGCGACGCGGAGGTGACGATCACCAGCCCGGCCAGGGCCAGCAGCGCCACGGTCCACAGCAGCGGGCGGTCGAGCCCGGGGTCGCGCACATCCACCAGCGCACTAGCCATGGCTCACCTCCCGGGCACGGGCGGTAAAGTCATCGCCGCGGGCCACGTAGCTGTCGTACATATCGAACGAGGCGCACGCCGGTGACAGCAGCACCGCGTCGCCGGGCTGGGCCAGCTGGGCGGCGCGTTTGACCGCCGCCGCCATGTCCGCCACCCGTTCGCAGGGCACGCCGGCCAGGCCGTCCGACACTTTTTCGGCGTCCTGCCCGAGCACCAGGGCGGCACGCAGGTACTGGCGCGCCGGCTCGCCCAGCGGCGAGAAATCCTGCCCCTTGCCCTGGCCGCCGGCGATCAGAATCACGCGGCCGGCGATGGCTTCGCCGATACCGGTGAGCGCGGCCAGGGTGGCGCCCACATTGGTGGCCTTGGAGTCATTGATCCAGCGTACCTGGGCAGTCTCCGCCACCAACTGGCAGCGGTGCGGCAGCCCCTGAAACCGCTTCACGGTGTTCAGGGCGACGGCCCGGTCGAAGCCCAGGGCATCGGCCATGGCCAGCACCGCCAGCACGTTCATGGCGTTGTGGTGGCCGGTGAGCGCCAGCTCGTCCACGTGCAGCAGGGTCTCGCCCTGGTGACAGAGCATCTGCTTGTCGGTGTCCAGCTGGTAATGCGCTTCCGGATGACTGCCGAAGGTCACTTCCCGGGGCACCTGGGTCTGCGGGCGGGTGGCCAGGTCGTCCCGGTTCCATACCGCCACCTGGCAGCCGTCGTAGATGCGTTGCTTGGCGGCCAGGTAGTCGCTGAACTTGCCGTACCGGTCCAGGTGGTCCTGGGACAGGTTGAGGATCGACGCTACCTGGGCGTTCAGGCTGTAAGTGGTTTCCAACTGGAAGCTGGACAGTTCCAGCACGTACAGCGCCGCTTCCTCGCGCAGCAGGTCCAGGGCCGGCACGCCCAGGTTGCCGCCCACGCCGGGCCGGGCGTCGCAGGCCCGCGCCACTTCGCCGAGCAGCGTGACCACGGTGCTCTTGGCGTTGGAACCGGTAATGCCCACCAGCGGGCGGCTGGCGGTGCGCGCGAACAGCTCGATGTCACCGATCACTTCCTTGCCGGCGGCGATCTGCTCGGCGATCGCCGGGGTCGACACCGCCACGCCGGGGCTGACGATCAGGCGCTGGGCGCGCTGCATCCAGGAGGCCTTGAAGCCGCCGGTGTGAATTTTGAGCTTGGGATACTGCTGACGCAGTTCGTCCAGTCCCGCCGGCGCATCGCGGGTATCCAGGGCGCGCACGGGCATGCCCTGATCCGCCAGGTAGCGGATCACGGAGCGGCCGGAAACACCCAGGCCAATAACCAGATCGAACGCGTCTTTCGCCATATACGTTTACGCCCGTCCTATCGAATCTTCAGGGTCGCGAGACCCACCAGTACAAGAATCACGGTGATAATCCAGAACCGCACGATGATCTTCGGCTCCGGCCAGCCTTTCAGTTCAAAGTGGTGATGGATCGGCGCCATGCGGAAGATGCGCCGGCCGGTGAGCTTGAACGAGGCCACCTGCAGCATTACCGACACCGTCTCCATGACGAACACGCCGCCCATGATGAACAGCACGATCTCCTGGCGGACGATCACCGCCATCACGCCGAGCACCGCGCCCAGCGCCAGGGCGCCCACGTCGCCCATGAACACCTGCGCCGGGTAGGCGTTGAACCACAAAAAGCCGAGCCCGGCGCCACACAGACCGGCGACGATCACCACCAGTTCGCCGGCACCGGCGATATAGGGAATCTGCAGGTAGGTGGCGAATTCCGCGTGGCCGCTGGCGTAGGCGAAAATACCCAGCGCCGCCGCCACCAGCACGGTGGGCATGATCGCCAGGCCGTCCAGGCCGTCGGTGAGATTCACGGCGTTGGAGGTGCCATTGATCACGAAATAGGTGAGCACCACATAGAACCAGCCCATGTTGATCGCCACGGTCTTGAAGAACGGTACGATCAGCTGCGTTTCCTGCGGGCTCTGCGCGGTCCAGAACAACGCCAGGCCGGCGCCCAGGGCGCCCACCGACTGCCAGAAATACTTCCAGCGGGCGGGCAGCCCGCGCGGGTTCTTCTCGATCACCTTGCGCCAGTCGTCGACCCAGCCCACCGCGCCGAACACCACCAGCACGCCCAGGGTGATCCACACGAAGCGGTTGCTCAGGTCCGCCCACAGCAGGGTGGAAATGGCGATCGAGATCAGAATCAGGCCGCCGCCCATGGTGGGCGTGCCGGCCTTGCTCAGATGGCTCTTGGGGCCGTCGTCGCGGATTGACTGGCCGACCTGTTTTTCCTGCAATTTGCGGATCATGATCGGGCCGATCCAGAACGCCAGGAACAGCGCCGTCAGCACCGCCAGAATGGCGCGCAAGGTAATGTACTGGACCACCAGGAAACCGGTGTGGAACTCGCCCAGTTGTTCCGCCAGCCAAAGCAACATCAGTGCCCCCTCCCCTTATCGGTAAGCCGTTGCACCACTTGCTCCATGCGGGCACTGCGCGACCCCTTGACCAATACCGTGCCGCCCTGGGCCAGCGTTCCCGCTGCCCGCCGGGCGGCCTGGTCGACATTTTCCACCGGCTCGGCGCCGTCCCCGAAGCCGCGGGCGGCCGCTTCGGCGCCGGGCAAGGTGATCAGCGTGTCGATACCGGCGGCCCGGGCGTCACCGCCCAACTCAGTCACCAACGTCTCGGCGCTGGGGCCCAATTCCCCCATGGCGCCCAGCACCAGAGTGCGCGGTGACGGCCGCCCGGCCAGCCAGGCGATGGCCGCCCGTACCGAACCGGGGTTGGCGTTATAGGTGTCGTCCACCAGGGTGCCGCCCTGGCAGTCGATCAGATTCATGCGGCCGGGAACCGGCCGCAGCTGTTCCAGGCGCGGCGCCCGCTCGGCCAGATCGGCGCCGAGCGCCTGCACCGCGCCCAGCGCCATCAGCGCGTTGCTGATCTGATGGACGCCGACCAGCGGCAGGCGCAGGGTCAGGCCCAGGGGCCGCAACACGAATTCGCAACCGTGCTCGTCCAGGCGTACCGCGTCGGCGTGCAGGTCGCCCTGCTCGCGGCCGACGGTCAGCACCTTGAGGCCGGCGGCGCGAGCCTGGTCCGTGAAAAAGGCCGCGTAATGGTCGTCGCCGTTGATCACGGCGGTGGCGCCGGCGGCACAGCCCGTGAAGATTTCCGCCTTGGCGCGGGCGATGCCGTCCATGGAGCCGAAGCCCTCCAGGTGGGCGCCGGTCACATTGGTGATCAGCGCCACGTCGGGCTTCACCAGGCCGCTGGTCCAGGCGATCTCGCCGGGGGCGTTGGCGCCCAGCTCGATCACCGCCTGGCGGTGTTCGGCGTTCAGCCGCAGCAGGGTGAGCGGCACGCCGATGTCGTTATTGAGATTGCCGTGGGTGGCCAGGGTGCCCTCGCCCAGCAGAGTGGCGATCATTTCCTTGACGGTGGTTTTGCCGGCGTTGCCGGTGACCGCCACGCGCGGCACCGGGAACTGGGCGGCGTAGCCGGCGGCCAGACGTCCCAGACCCTGGCGGGTGTCGGCGACGCGCACGTCCGCGTCGAACACGCTGGTGTCACTGCCCTCTTCCACCAGTGCGGCCACCGCGCCGGCGTCCCGGGCCTGGGCCAGGAAGGCATGGCCGTCGAAACGCTCGCCGCGCAGCGCCACGAACAGGCTGTCCGGCCCCAGCTGGCGGGTGTCGGTGCTCACCGCGCGCACCGTGCGGTCATCGCCGCGCAACTCGCCGGCGGTCCAGTCGCGGATCTGGGAGAGACGCATCATGCCGTGCCTCCCGCCGGGCCCGCCGGAGTACGCCAGGCGGCCAGGGCCTCGCGGGCCAGGTCGCGGTCGTCCATGGGGTGGCGCTGGCCGCCCACCTCCTGATAATTCTCGTGGCCCTTGCCGGCCACCAGCACCACGTCGTCGGCGCCCGCCTCGGACACGGCCAGGGCCACCGCGCGGCGGCGGTCCGTTTCCACCCGCGCCGCCTCCGGCGCGGCGAGGCCGGCGCGCATTTGTTCGATAATCGCTTCGGGACGCTCACCGCGCGGGTTGTCGCTGGTGAGCAACACCCGGTCGGCGCCACGCTCGGCGGCAGCGGCCATCAGCGGGCGCTTGCCGGTGTCGCGGTCACCGCCGCAGCCGACCACGCAGTGCAGGCGGCCCGGGAAGTGCTCGTGCACCGCCGCCAGGGCTTTTTCCAGGCCGTCCGGGGTGTGCGCGTAATCGACGATCACGGTGGGCTTGCCGGCCTCGCGAACCGGCTCCATGCGTCCGGGCACCGGGGTGATGGCGGCCAGGGCGCGCGCCAGTGCCGACGGCTCAACGCCACTGCCGTGCAAGACGCCGGCCACCGCCATCACATTGCTGCGGTTGAAGGCGCCGAACAGCGGCAGGCTCACGTCGACGGCTTCGCCGCCCACGGTGAGGCGCAGATCCATGCCCTGCGGGTGCGGCTGCCAGGCCACGCAGCGCACGGTGGCGCCGGCCTGGGCGCCGAAGGTAATGCAACGCACGCCGTCGTTGAGCCGGCCGAGCAGCACCGGGGCGGCGTCGTCGTCGCTGTTGATCACCGCTTCCTTGAGCTCCGGGCGAGTGAACAGCGCCACCTTGGCGAGCAGATAGGAATCCATGTCACCGTGGTAGTCGAGGTGGTCGCGGCTCAGGTTGCTGAACACCGCGATACGCACCGGGGTGCTGCCCAGCCGGTGCTGGTCCAGCGCGTGGGACGACACTTCCATGGCGACACTGTCGGCGCCGGCGTCGCACAGAGCGAGCAGCGCTTTCTGCAGGGTGATGGGGTCCGGCGTGGTGTGGCCGGTGCTGTCCTCGTGCCCTTTAAGGCCCACGCCCAGGGTGCCGATCAGCCCGCAGGTATGGCCCAGGGCGTTGAGCGCGTCGCGCAGGAACCAGGTGATGCTGGTCTTGCCGTTGGTGCCGGTGACGCCGACCACTCTCAACCGCCGGCCCGGCTCACCGAAGTAACGGGCCGCCAGCACGCCCACAGTACGGCGCAGCCCGGGCACGGTGATGCGCGTGGCGCCGTCGTGCGGATGGACGGCGAAGGTGTCGCCCTCTTCCACCACCACGGCGGCGCCGGCGCGGATCGCCGCGTCAATGAACTGGCGGCCGTCCACGGTGTGGCCGGGCACCGCCAGGAACAGGTCGCCGGGCTGCACGGCGCGGCTGTCCAGGCGCAGCGCGTTGATGGTCAGCTCGCGCAGCCGTTCCGGCAGCGGCTGGTCGGGGAGCAGGTGCCGCAGCGCGATCATGTGGCGTCCTCCCCGTCCAGATTGCCGGCGATCATGCCGTCGGTCTTGTCCGGCGGCACGTGCAGGGTGCGCAGCACGCCGCCGACGATGGCGGAGAATACCGGCGCCGCCACCAGGCCGCCGTAATAGGATTCGCCGCGCGGATCGTCGATCACCACCACCGCGGCGATGCGCGGGTTGGAGGCCGGGGCGATACCGGCGAACAGACCGATATAGCGGTCGTCGGCGTAGCCGTTGGCGGTCACTTTGTGCACGGTGCCGGTCTTGCCGGCCACCTGATAACCGGGGATCTGGGCGCGGCTGGCGGTGCCCTGGACGCTGACCACGGTCTCCAGCATGCGCACGATGGACTGGGCGCTGGCCGGCGCGATCACCTGCTCGCCCTTGGGCGGCTGATCCACCTTGAGCAGGGACAGCGGCACCCGGCGGCCGTCGTTGGCGAGGATCGCGTAGGCCTGGGCCAGCTGCAGCGCGGTGGTGCTGATGCCGTAGCCATAGGAGAGCGCGGCGCGCTCCACATCGCGCCAGCGGGCGCGCAGGGGCAGCATGCCGTCGCTCTCGCCCGGGTAATTAATGCCGGTGCGCTGGCCGAAGCCGAAGCGCTCCAAGTAGCCCGGCAGCACCATGGAATCCATGGACAGCGCCAGCTTGCTGACCCCCACGTTGGAACTCTTGGTGAGCACCGTGGTGACGTCGATGACGCCGTAGTCGCGGTGATCGCGGATCGTCTTGCTGCCCACCCGCAGGTAGCCCGGGTGGGTGTTGATCACCGTGGTGGGCGTGACCAGGCCCTGCTCCATGGCGGCGGCGACGGTGAACGGCTTGATCGTGGAGCCCGGCTCGAACAGGTCGGTGACCGCCCGGTTGCGCAGGCTGCCGGTGTCCAGATTGCCCCGGTTATTGGGGTTGTACGCCGGCTGGTTGACCATCGCCAGGATCTCGCCGGTCTTGACGTCCAGCACCACGGCGGAACCGCCCTTGGCCTTGAAGCGGCGGGTGGCGGCCAACAGTTCTTTGTACGCCAGATACTGCAAACGCAGGTCCAGGCTCAGAGTGACGTCCTGGCCGGGGGACGCCGGCTCCAGTACCTCGATATCCTGGATAACCCGGCCCAACAGGTCGCGCACCACTTTCTTGCGGCCCGGCTCGCCGGACAGGTGCTCCTCGAAGGCCAGCTCCACGCCTTCCTGGCCGCGCTCGTCGATATTGGTGAAGCCGACCAGATGGCTGGTCACTTCGCCGGCCGGGTAATAGCGGCGGTACTCGGTGAGCGGGTGGATACCGGGCACCTGCTTGGCAAGCACGGTTTGCGCCTGCTCCGGGGCCAGGCCACGGGCCAGATAGATGAATTCCTTGCCCTTGTGGCTGTTGACCCGGCGGGCGAAGGCGCCGCTGTCGATGATCGGATTGTTGCCCAGGCGCGCCCACTGCGCCTGATGTTCCAGGGCTTCACCGGGGTTGGCCCACAGCGTGGTCACCGGGGTGCTCACCGCCAGCGGCCGGCCGGCGCGATCCTCGATCACCCCACGGTGGGCCGCCACTGGCTCCACCCGCAGGTTGCGAATGTCGCCCTGGTTGGCCAGGAAGTCGTGTTGCACCACCTGCAATTGCACCGCGCGCGCCGCCAGGACACAGGCACAGCCGGCCCAGAACGCCAGCATGAAACGCCAGCGCAGGGAGCTGTTGGCCTGGCGCGCCGACCGGGTGGCGGCTTTGCGCGTTGCCTTGGGTGTGGTTCTACGGGCGCCTTTCATGGCCGTATCAACACTCGCTCATCGGTCTTCGGTAATTTCATGCCCAGCTCTTCACGAGCCAGGCGCTCCACCCGGGCGTAACTGCCCCAGGTGCTGTGTTCCAGCAGCAGCTGGCCCCAACGGGTCTCCAACTGCGCCTGTTGCCGCTGCGCCTGCTGGGCGCGGTCGGTGAGGCGGCGCGACTCGTGCACGCTGTAGGCGACGCCCACCGCGGACGCCACCACCAGCACCAGTAGCAGCGGCGGCAGCCAGCCGGCCGCCAGAACCGATGCCGGACGCTGCGCCGCGCTCACGCCACTTTCTCCGCCACGCGCAGCACCGCGCTGCGGCTGCGCGCGTTGACGCGCACTTCGTCCTTGCCGGCGTAGCGGGCCTTGCCGATCGGCTTCAAGCGCTCCGGCGGCTCGTCCATCATCGGCAGGCCACCGCGCCCCTTGGGCGCCAGGCCGGAGTGGTCGCGGATAAAGCGCTTCACCACCCGGTCTTCCAGGGAATGGAAGCTGATAATGACAAGACGCCCGCCGATGGCGAGCGTCTCGAGAGCCTGGTCCAGCGTGTTCCGCAACGCCTCCAGTTCCCCGTTTATATGTATGCGCAGGGCCTGGAAGCTGCGCGTCGCCGGGTGCTTGCCCGGCTCGCCGCGCCCCATCACCGACTGGATCAGGCTGGCCAGCTGCGCGGTGGTGCGAATCGGCTGCTGCTCGCGGCGCTCACAAATCGCGCGGGCGATGCGGCGTGATTTACGCTCGTCGCCGAACTGGTAGAGCACATCGGCGATCTGCTTCTCGCCGGCCCGCGCCAACCAGTCGGCGACGCTTTCGCCGCTGTCCGGGTCCATGCGCATGTCCAGGGGGCCGTCGCGCAGGAAGCTGAAGCCGCGCCCGGCGTCGTCCAGCTGCGGCGAGGACACGCCCAGATCCAGCAGCAGGCCGTCGATGGCCCGGCCCTCTTCGGCGACCAGTTCCGGCAGACAATCAAAGCGGGCGCGACGAATCCGGAAGCGGGCGTCTTCCCGGGCCAGCTTCTCGCCTTCCACCACCGCCTCGGGATCGCGGTCCACGCCGACCAGGCGGGCGCCGGCGTCGAGCCGCGCCAGCAGCGCCCGGCTGTGACCGCCGCGGCCAAAGGTGCCGTCCACGTACAAGCCGTCGGTTCGGGTGGGCCACATTTCCAGTACCTCCTCCAGCATTACGGGCTGGTGTTCGTACTGCTTGCTGTCGCTGTTCGCCATGGCCGGGTGCCCTCTTTCCTTAATCACCAATTAGAAGGAGAGGGACTGCACGCTCTCGGGCATGGCGTCCTGATCCAAATCCTGCTGTTCCAACTGATTCCAGGTTTCCTCGGCCCAGATTTCGAACCGATGCATCAAACCCACCAACATGGCGTGCTTTTCCAGGCCGACCACGGAGCGCAGCTCCGGTGGCACCAGCAGACGGCCATTGCCGTCCATTTCCATTTCCACGGCCTGCCCCAGGAAGCGGCGCTTAAGCGCGCGCACCTGGGCGTGGGAATCACTTTGCGACGCGACCTGGCGGGCAATGTCGCGCCACTCCGGGAAGGGGTACATCACCAAGCAGGCGTCATAGGGGTGTTGGGTGAGCACAAGGCGGCCACCGCAAGCGCTGTTCAGCGACTCGCGGTAGCGGGTCGGCACGGTAAGCCGACCCTTGGCATCTAGATTGAGCGCCGTACGCCCGTTGAACACTGGCCTTCCCCTTGCGTCGGGTCCTTCCCACTTTGTTCGTTTCCGGCGGCGAGATTGAAGATTTTTCCCACTTCATCCCACTTTCCACCACATTGCGACACTCTAGGTCCACGGGAATTACCAAGTCAAGCTCGGCGGGATCGGCGGATGTAAAAGAAAGTCTTTGCAAATCAGTTTGTTAGCTGCATCACAAAGGGGTTGAGCAAGGCAGGCGGGGGGCAGGAAGGGAACAGTTGTCAACGTAATCAGGGCGCTGCGGGGTGCAGCTAAGGAATCACTTTAAGTGTTAGACTATTTTCATATATCAAACATTAATTAAATTTATTTTTTGGAATATTAAGGGTGAGTACTGACTCTCGGGGGAAGCCGGTATTGCCGGGCCTCGAGCAAATCCGGGCCACATTCCAGGCGTTCCAGCCAGTCCGGAAAGCGCGACACCGCCACTTTGCCGTTGGAGGGCGACATCCAGCGTGAAGGTATAGCGAGCGGCACCGCCCGGCGGTTTGCCAGGGGTCAAGGCGGCGCCCTTTGGTGCGGAATAAGGTGGATCGGTCGATAAGCCGGGTTCTGTCGTGGACAGCCATTCATCTGGGACCCGCGTCGCCGCGGGCCTCAAGCGACCTACCCGGACCCGGCGCGGGCCACGCCCATGGGTCCCTATTTGGTCTTGCTCCGGGTGGGGTTTACCCTGCCACCGCTGTTGCCAGCGGCGCGGTGCGCTCTTACCGCACCTTTTCACCCTTACCCGGCGGCTCGAAAGCCGCCGGGCGGTCTGTTTTCTGCGGCACTTTCCGTAGCCGCGCCGTCGCCAGCGCGGCCCCCAGGCGTTACCTGGCACCCTGCCCTGTGGAGCCCGGACTTTCCTCCAGCGGCTTGCACCGCCAGCGGCTGCCTGACCGATCCGGCGCGCAGCATAGCGCGGACAGTTGATAGTTGATAGTGGACAGTTGATAGCTCGCGGGCGATGCCGCCGGAGTCTGGATGGTCGTGCCCGCGCCCCTTGCATAAGCGCAAGACCATTAATGCGAACTCGCAAACCTTCCAGCCTGCGTTGTTTTAGCTGTCAACTATCAACTGTCAACTGTCAATTGC
This sequence comes from uncultured Alcanivorax sp., assembly GCA_964556345.1. GTDB lineage: Bacteria > Pseudomonadota > Gammaproteobacteria > Pseudomonadales > Alcanivoracaceae > Alloalcanivorax. The sequence continues at coordinate 3,639 of CAZKWA010000022.1, read as the reverse complement.
TTCAAGGTAGTTGTAGAGGTCTTGGCGCTTCAGCCCGGTGTGGGCGGCTAGGACGCGAGCCGCCCGCGACACCGGCAGTTCCGCCAGCAGGGCCTTGGCGAGGGCGCGGTCCCGCTCGCTGAGTTGTTCGCCGCGGGCGGCGGGCGAGAGCACCAGCACCAACTCGCCGCGGCGCTGGTCCTTGTCGCCGCGCACCCAGTCGAGCAGTTCGGCGACCGGGCCCCGGCGCACGGTCTCGAAGCGTTTGGTCAATTCCCGGCACAGCGTCAGTTCGCGGTCGGCGTCCACCAGAGCGACCAGGCTTTCCAACAGCGAGACCACCCGGTGCGGCGCTTCGAAAATCACGCTGGTGACATCCAGGCCGGCCAGCCGGCGCAGGGCGTTTTCGCGGGCCGCGCCCTTGGCCGGCACGAAGCCTTCGAACAGGAAGCGGTCGCTGGGCTGGCCGGAGACCGCCAGCGCCGCCAGCAGCGCCGAAGCGCCGGGCACGGGCACCACCGCCACGCCGGCGTCCTGGCAGGCACGCACCAGCCGGTAACCGGGGTCGCTGACCAGCGGCGTGCCGGCGTCGCTGATCAGCGCCCCGCTCTCGCCATCCCTCAGGCGCGCCACCAGCTCCGGGCTGCGTTCCGCCTCGTTGTGATCGTGGCAGCTGATCAGCCGGGCCTTGATGCCCAGATGGTTGAGCAGCGTCTGGCTGTGCCGGGTGTCCTCGGCGGCGATCCAGTCCACTTGCCCGAGCACCTCGAGGGCGCGCCGGGAAAGGTCGTCCAGGTTGCCGATCGGCGTGCTGACCACATACAAAGAGCCGCTCATGGGGGCGTTTTCCTGATTGGGTGTAAAGAGTTGTGTCATGCCGCCGAACCGTTCCGCAATAGCGGGCCGCCGGGGGTGATTCGCAACTTGCAAAACGCCTACAATAGCGGCTTCTTTCCCGAAGTAGCAAAGGGGTTACCCTAGAGCCATGGAATTTCGACAGGCCCGTCTGGCCGCATTGGCCCTCGTTTTGGCCCTTGCCGGCTGTTCTCAGTTACCGAGCCCCGGCGGCTCCACCGCCAAGGAACCGGCACCCCTTCGCGAAGCGCCGCGGCAGATCAGCGACGCCAGCGACCGGCTGGCACAGTTGGCGGAGCCGGTGCGCACCGACACCGCCCTCGACTGGGCCCGCTATTACCTGGTCAACGACCGCGCCGACGCCGCCGGCGAATTGCTCGATCAGGTGGGCGACGGCGCCCTGTCCCGGGACCAGCGCTTTCGCTGGTTACAGCTGCGCGCCCAGGCCTGGATGGCCGGGCAGCGACCGGACCGGGCGCTGGCGCTGCTGGACGACTACCGGAGCGACGTCGACGGCTTCGACGCCCAGCGCCGCGCCAGGCTGAACCTGCTGCGCGCCGACGCCCAGGCCCTCAACGGCGAGCTGATGAAAAGCCTGCGCCAGCGGGTGGCGGTGGACCCTCTGCTCAATGACGACGACCAGGCCTACAACCGGGAGTTGACCTGGGAAGCGCTGATGCGCCTGCCCCTGGAAACCCTGGAAGCCCGTGCCGAGGACACCTCCGGCGAGCTGCGCGGCTGGCTGGAGCTGGCGCTGCTGTATCGTGATCCGCAGGCCAATATTGACGGCCAGGTGCAGCGGCTGGCGCGTTGGCGGGAAAGCTGGCCGGACCACCCGGCGGCGCGGCGTCTTCCGGAAACCGTGCGCGCGCTGCAGCGCGCCGCCCGGGAGCGGCCCCAGCGCGTCGCCATCCTGCTGCCGGAAAGCGGCCCGCTGGCCCCCGCCGCGGAGGCCATCCGCGACGGCATGATGACCGGCTATTACAGCGCCGAGGAAGCGGGCAACCCGACCCCGGACCTGCGGTTCTACGATGTCAGCGACGCCGACGTGCGCTCGGTGTTCCAGCGCGCCGTGGACGACGGCGCGGAATTCGTGGTCGGCCCCCTTTCCAAGGACAACGTCGCCGAACTGGCCCGCATGGGGACCCCGCCGGTCACGGTGCTGGCGCTGAATTATCTGGATCAGGACAGCGAGAACGCGCCCATCTTCCAGTTCGGCCTGGCGCCGGAGGACGAAGCCCGGCAGATCGCCCGCCAGAGTCTCGACGACGGCGACCGGCAGGCCGGTGTGCTGTATCCGCGCAGTGCCTGGGGCCAGCGGGTCGCCGAGGCGTTCGTGGCCGCCTGGCAGGACGGTGGCGGCGAGATCATCGTGCAGCGCTCGTTCACCGAGGACACCATTGGTGAAACCGTGGAAGAACTGCTGGATACGGCGCGCGCCCGGGAGGGCCAGCGGCGCGTCACTTCGTTCTCCGACCCGCGCGCGAGAAGGCCGGAGGAATGGCCCCAAAGCCTGGACTTCCTGTTCCTGGTCGCCGACCCCAACGAGGGCCGGCAGATCAAACCGGCGCTGAATTTCCATTACGCCCGGGACCTGCCGGTGTTCGCGACCTCCCATATTTACGACGGCACTCTGGCGCCACGCCGCGACCAGGACCTGGACGGCGTGCACTTCCTGGACATGCCCTGGATTCTTTACGAAGGCACCAAACTGCACCGCATGGCCGAAGAGACCTGGCCGGACGGCCACGGACGCTACGCGCGCCTGTTCGCCATGGGCGTGGACGCCTACCGGCTGCAGGCGCGGCTCTATCTGCTGCGCAACCTGGCCGACAGCGCCCTGCCCGGCGTCACCGGCACCCTGCGCCTGGACGGCGCGCGGCTGGTGCGCGAATCCGACTGGGCGGTGTTCCGCGACGGTAAAGCGGTGCCGGTGCCGCGGGGGAGCGACGGACGGTCGGACAAGACGGCTTATTAGGGGGATGTCGGGAAGGGCTCTGGTATCCTGCCGGCCGGCTTTGCCGGCCTTTCGCGGGCATGGCCCGCTCGCACTGGGAGGCCTCAATGTACTGGCGCAAGGAACGCGGCCAGCGTGCCGAGCATCGGGCACGCCGCTGGCTGGAGAAGCAGGGGCTGGTGCCGGTGATCGCCAACTATCAATGCCGCCTGGGCGAGGTGGACCTGATCATGGACGACGGCGATACGCTGGTGTTCGTGGAGGTCCGCTGGCGCGCCCACGGCGGTTACGGCGGCGCGCTCGCCTCGGTGGACGGCCGCAAGCAACGCCGTCTGATTCTGGCGGCGAGGCATTACCTGGGGCGCTACCCTTACCAGGCACAACGGCCCTGCCGCTTCGACGTCATGGGTCTGGAACCGGATGAGCGCGGCGAAGTCCGTTATCATTGGGTGCAAAACGCATTTTACGGAGACCAATAATGAGTGTGGACCGCATCAGACAGTTGTTCGCCGAGAGCATGGAAACCAAAGCCAAGGCCGGCGAAGTGCTGCCCGAGGTGATCGCCGCCGCCGGCCAGGTGATGGTGGAATGCCTGCTCAACGGCGGCAAGATTCTCAGCTGTGGCAATGGCGGTTCCGCCGGTGATGCGCAGCACTTTTCCTCCGAGCTGCTCAACCGCTTCGAGATGGAACGCCCGGCCCTGCCGGCGGTGGCCCTGACCACGGACTCCTCCACGCTCACTTCGATCGCCAACGATTACAGCTACAACGAAATCTTTTCCAAGCAGGTGCGAGCGCTGGGCAACCCCGGCGACGTGCTGCTGGCGATCTCCACCAGCGGCAATTCCG
>CAZKWA010000021.1:21243-48024 GCA_964556345.1 uncultured Alcanivorax sp. | reverse complement strand
CTGTTTGTGCTGCTTTTAAAGGCCTCTGGGATCCTGCCGGGAGCTTCGCTCCCTTTCGCGGGCGGGGCCCGCTCCTACAGGCCGCTTCGAAAAGGAGTTATTTCTTCTCGAAGGCGGCCACGGACTTGAGGATTTCCTCTTTGGCGGCGGCGGCGTTGTCCCAGCCGTCCACTTTCACCCATTTGCCGGCTTCCAGCTCTTTGTAGTGCTCGAAGAAGTGCTTGATCTGCGCCAGCAGCAGCTCAGGCAGGTCGGTGACTTCCTTGACGTTGTCATAGAGTTTGCTGAGCTTGGTGTGGGGCACGGCCACCAGTTTGGCGTCCTTGCCCGCTTCGTCGGTCATGTTCAGCACGCCCACCGGACGGCAGCGGATCACGGAGCCGGGTACGACCGGGTAGGGGGTGACCACCAGCACGTCCAGCGGATCGCCGTCTTCGGACAGGGTGTTGGGGATGTACCCGTAGTTGGCCGGATAGAACATGGGGGTGGCCATGAAACGGTCGACGAAGATGGCGTTGCTGTCCTTGTCGATCTCGTACTTGATCGGGTCGGCGTTGGCCGGGATCTCAATGGCGACGTAGATATCTTCGGGAACGTCTTTCCCGGCGGGTACCTTTGCAAAATCCATGGTCTGTCCTTTCAGCGATTGGTCGTCGGGCAGGGACCGTGGTGGTGCCCTGTATGAACGGGCGCGGATTATAGCAACCGCGCGGCCTGCCTGGCTAATCGCCGAAAGTCGTATCCGACGGTGCCTCCCGCCGGCGTGGCGGGTACAATTCGCCCGCGTCAGAACGAGGAGCCCGACATCATGCATGTTCATGAAATTGCCCATCCGCTGGTCAGGCACAAGCTGGGGCTGCTGCGGCAAAAGAACCTGAGCACCCGCGGTTTTCGCCAGCTCACCGCGGAATTGGCCAGCCTGTTGACCTACGAGGCCACCAGCGATCTGCTGCTGGAAAACTACCAGGTGGATACCTGGATGGGGCCGGTGCCGGCCCAGCGCATCAAGGGCAAGAAAGTCACCGTGGTGCCGATTCTGCGCGCCGGCATCGGCATGCTGGACGGCGTGCTGGAGCTGATTCCCAGCGCCAAGGTGAGCGTGGTGGGCCTTTACCGCAACGAAGAGACCTTGGAGCCGGTGACCTATTTCGAGAAGCTGGCCCACGGGCTGGACGAGCGCCTGGCGCTGGTGATCGACCCGATGCTGGCCACCGGCGGCTCCATGGTCTCGACCATCGATATGCTCAAGAAAGCCGGATGCAGCCAGATCCGCGCCCTGGTGCTGGTGGCCGCGCCGGAGGGCATCCGCCGCGTCCATGAGGCGCACCCGGACGTGACGCTCTACACCGCGTCCGTGGATAAGGGCCTCAACGAAGACGGCTACATCGTCCCCGGCCTGGGCGACGCCGGCGACAAGATCTTCGGCACCAAATGAATATTCTGATCGGCGCTCAGATGCTGTTCGTGGCCTTCGGCGCCATGGTGCTGATGCCGCTGCTCACCGGGCTGGACCCCAGCGTGGCGCTGTTCACCGCCGGGCTCGGCACCCTGCTGTTTCAGTGGATCACGCGCCGTTCGGTGCCGGTGTTCCTGGCGTCGTCGTTCGTGTTCGTGGCGCCCATTGCCCACGGTGTCGAGCAGTGGGGCATCCCCGCCACCATGGGCGCGCTGTTCTGCACCGCCGTGGTCTATGTGGTGCTGGGGGCGCTGGTGAAGTGGCGCGGCCCGGGCTTTCTGCACCGGCTGATGCCGCCGGTGGTCACCGGGCCGATTATCATGGTGATCGGTTTGAGCCTGGCGCCGACGGCGGTGAATTTCGCCATGGGCCTGAGCGGCAACGGCGCTGAACGGATTTTCCCCTACGGCGAGGCGCTGCTGGTGTCGATGGCGGCGCTGCTTACCACCATGCTGGTGGCCACCCTGGCCCACGGGCTGTTCCGGCTATTGCCGATTCTGTGTGGCGTGGTGGTCGGTTACCTGGCCGCGCTGACGCTGGGCATGGTGGATTTCGGCGCCGTCCAGCAGGCGCGGTGGCTGGCGGTGCCGGACTTCGTGGCGCCCACCTTCCACTGGCCGGCGATCCTGTTCATGGTGCCGGTGGCGCTGGCCCCGGCCATCGAGCACGTGGGTGATGTGCTGGCGATCAGCAATGTCACCGGCAGGGACTACATCAAGAAGCCCGGCCTGCACCGCACCCTCGCCGGCGACGGCGTCGCCAGCATGGCGGCGGCGCTGTTCGGCGGCCCGCCCAACACCACCTATTCGGAAGTCACCGGCGCGGTGATGCTCACCAAGGTGTTCAATCCGGTGGTGATGACCTGGACCGCGATCTTCGCCATCAGCCTGGCGTTCATCGGCAAGGTCGGCCTGTTGCTGCAGAGCATTCCCACCCCGGTGATGGGCGGCATCCTGATTCTGATGTTCGGCTCCATTGCCAGCGTCGGCATGAACACCCTGATCAAGGCCCGGGTGGACCTGCACGCCCAGCGCAACCTGGTGATCGTGGCGGTGACGCTGATCTTCGGCATCGGCGGCATGGTGATGGGCAACGGCGAATTCACCCTGCAGGGCATCAGCCTGTGCGGCCTGGTGGCGGTGATCCTCAATCAGCTGCTGCCCGCCGCCCCGGCCACCGCCGACGACCTCCATGAAGAACAAGAATATGTCGAAGATCTGCTTAACCACGCCAGGAGCGAGGGTGATTTGTGGGAGCGGGCCTCGCCCGCGAAAGGTGGCGACAGCCACCGGCAGGATTCCAGAGACTCTTAAGCGCGGTTATTGAAGGCGTCTTTGGGATCCTGCGGGGCAACCTTTGCCGGCCGGCAAGCCGGCCTTTCGCGGGCTAGGCCCGCTCCCACAAAAGCCCGCTCCTACAGGTCGTCACAAGTCGTCTTTCTTCACCCATTTCTTGGCCTGCGGCGGCTGGTAGTCGGCCATGCGGTCCAGCAGTGCGGTCGGCTCTGATTCCACGATCAGCATGTCCCTGTGGTTCGGGCGCAGGAATTCTTCTTCGGTGGCGTGGTCCAGGAAGGCGCCCAGGCCGTCGTAATAGCCGGCCACGTTGAACAGCGCGCAGGGTTTGTGGTGCCAGCCCAGTTGCGCCCAGGTCCAGATCTCGAACAGTTCCTCCAGGGTGCCCACGCCACCCGGCATGGCGACGAAGCCGTCCGCCAGTTCGGCCATGAGTGTCTTGCGCTCGTGCATGGACGCGGTCACATGCAGCTCGGTGAGGCCCGGGTGCGCCAGCTCCTTTTCCTGCAAGGCCTGCGGGATCACCCCGGTGACCCGGCCGCCTTCCGCCAGTACCGCGTCCGCCACCGCGCCCATAACGCCCACGCTGGCGCCGCCGTAGACCAGACCCATGCCCCGCGCCACCAGCTCCCGGGCGAACGCCCGCGCGGCCGCCACATAGTCCTCCCGCCGGCCCGGGCTGGACCCGCAGTACACGCACACATTCCGCATAGGTTGTTTCTCCTTGGTACAAGGGGCTCTACGAAGCCCGATCTGTGGGAGCTTGCCTGCAAGCGAAAGGCCGGCAACGCCGGCCGGCAGGATACCAGAGACGTATTATTCCACGCAGGCACCCGCCTGCCCGTGATCGCGGATCTGCGCCATCACGCTCTCGGCGCGCAGGGTCATGAAGGTGCGGATATCCACGCCGCCGTCGCGCAGCCGCTGGGCGGTCCAGGTGTTGCAGGTGCGCCCGAACCAGAAATGACCCCGGGCGGGGAAAAAGCGGCTGTCGCCGTACAGGCCCGGGTCCGCGTCCACCGGCCGGCCATCAGCGCCCCGTTGGAAATCGCCCGCCAGGGTGGCCTGCAAACGCTGCAGCCCCTCGGCGGACAGGCACAGCGCTTCCACGTCGCTGTTCGGCAGGTCCGCCGGATGCTTATCCAGCCCGACCACATGCAGCACCGTGTCGGTGGGCCAGAACAGCGCCTTGCCCAGCAGCCAGAGATTGTCCGTGCGGCGATAGAAGTCGTTATCGCCCCAGCCGATCTCGTACCAGGTCGGGTCGCTGAAGGCCTCGTCCAGGAACGCCAGCGGCGGCGTCAGCCGGTCCGCCGGCAGCACGATGCCGGTGTGCCAGCGGTGGCGCACCACCAGCACTGTGGCGGGGTCGTCGTTACCGGCGGCGCTCAGTGGTGGCGCGACTAAAAGACTGATCAGTAGCGAAAACGAAAGTGCTTTCATGCCCCGATACTATCAGCATCCTGTGCGAACGGATTTCGTGCTTGGAGAACGGGGGTGATTCAACGCCGGCGGGCTTTCATGGCCCAGCCCACTATCAGTACCGGGACCGCCAGGCCCACCCAGGACACCCAGTCGAAGACGCCGTTGCCAAGCAGGGCGGCGAGCAGCCCCACCAGGCTCAGCAGCGCGATGAATGTGGGCGCCGCGAAGATCTGCCAGGGCGTTTTGCGGCGCCGGGCTCGGTTCTCGTGCATCACGGCTTGCCCCCGGCCGGTTGTGTCGGGAGGGGCGCGCCGTCGCGGGCGGCGGCCGGGCTGGCGCGGCGGCGCGCCACCCACAGGTAGAGGCCGGTGATCAGCACCACGATGGTGATCACGTCGAGGATCGCCCAGAGGATTTTCAGCGGCAGGCCGCCGTAGTCGCCGAAGTGCAGCGGCCCGGACAGCGACAGGGTTTTGTTGTACCAGGGCATTTCCCGCATGTCGGCGAATTCACCGCTGCGGGCGTCCACCAGGGCCGGGGTGATGATGTGTTCCGTCAGCGATGTGTTGCCGTGCAGGAAGATCGCGAAGTGGTGGTCGGTGGACCAGCCGCCGCCGGGGAAGGCGACGAACTGCAGCGTCATATCCGGTGCCGCCTCTTCGGCCTGGGCCACGGCGCGGTCCAGCGACGCCATTTCGTCGGGGGTGGGCACCGGGGCGTCCTGATAGCCCTCGGTGAGATCGGCCAGGGCCTGGGTGCGCCAGGTGTCCACGATGGGTGTGGAGAGCGTATTCACCACGCCGGTCAGCCCCACCACGGTGAGCCAGGCGACGGTGACCACGCCCAGCAGGTTGTGGTAGTCGAGCCATTTAAGGCGTTTCGAGCGCTCGGTGCGCAGGGTGCCGAAATCCAGCTTGCGCATGAACGGCGCATACAGCACCACGCCGGACACAATGGCGATGAACAGCAGAAAGCCCATGGCACCCAGGAACAGCATGCCGGGCAGGCCCAGGAACATGTCCGTGTGCAGCCGCAGGATGAAGTCCATCACGCCGCCTTCGTGGTGGCCGGGGACCAGCTCGCCACTGGTGCGGTCGAAGGAGGCGAAGTGCATCTCGCCGTCGGAGGCATCCGGCGTCGGTCCGCTGGTGACGTTCACCACCGGCCGGTCGGTGTCGAAGCTCATGAACAGCGGCACGTGACCGGGCCGATTTTCGAGCGCCGCGTCCAGCATGCGGTCCAGCGACAGCAACGGGCCCTCCGGGTTGGCCGGTTGCCATTCGCTGTCGTCCAGCGCCGCGTCGATCTCATCATGGAAGATCAGGGGCAGACCGGTGAGGCACAGCATCAGCATGAACGCCGTGCAGATCAGGCTGGTCCATTTGTGTACCGCCGACCAGGCGCGGAGGGTGCTCTGTTGCATGATTGACTGCCTGAGCGCCCCGTTTTGTCGGGGCGCCTGAGTTGTCGTTGCCGGTAAAGCCGGCAGTTTAGAAGTCCAGGGTGGCGGACACCAGCACGGTGCGCGGCGCGCCGATGGTCAGGTAACCGGCGCCCGGGAAGCCGCCGGCGGAGGCCCAGTAGTCCTCGCCGGTGACGTTCTCCACCCGGCCACGCAGGGTCAGGAATTTGCTGTCGCTGAGGGCGATCAGGTAGCGCGCGCCCAGGTCCAGACGGGTCCAGCTGTCCACCTTCTGCTCGTTGGCTTCGTCCGCGTACTGCGAGCTGGTGTAGATCACGCGGCCGTCCACCGCCAGATCCGGCATCTGCGGCACTCGATATTCCAGATTCAGGTTGGCCTGGGTTTCGGGCGAGCCGATGGCGTCGTTGCCGTCCACGTCCGCGTCCAGGAAACTGACCCCGCCCAGCACCGTCAGGTTCCGGGTGGCGTTGCCGTAGGCCATCAGTTCGACGCCGGTATTTTCCTGGTCGTCGATCACTTCATAGACGTTGGCGGCGTTGAGGCCGGCGATCGGCTTTTCGCTGCGATAAATGGAGACGCTGCCGCCGACGTTGCCGCCATCGTATTTCACGCCCACTTCGGTCTGCTGGGTTTCATAAGGCTCGAGCGCTTCTCCGCCGTTGACCACCGGATTGCCGTCACTGTCGGTTTCCGGTGCCACTTGGCCCTTTTGCAGGCCTTCGATGTAGTTGGCGTACAACGAGATGGAAGGGCGCAGTTTGTACAAGACGCCCAGAGTCGGAGTGAGCGCGCTGTCGTCGTAATTGGCGTTACGGGGGCCGCCGCCGTAGTCGTAGCTCTTGTCCTGAATGTTCTGATAGCGGGCGCCGAGGGTGACCAGAAGGCGTTCTTCCAACATGGATAACTGGTCGGACAGGGCGATACTGTCGAATTCGGTTTTGACGGTCAGCTGCGGGTGGTCCAGGTTGCCACCCGAGAAGGTATAGCCCGGCTGGGGCTCGTCGGTCGGATTGTAGATATTGCCGGTCACGCCGCCGCCCCCGGCGAAGGCGTTTTTGGATTCCAGTTCATAGCGGGAACCGGACACGCTCACCGTGTGGCCGATGCCACCGGTTTGGAAGTCGAAACGCACTCCGGTTTCGCCGGTGATAACCGTGTCCTCGCGGGCGGTGTCGAAACGGCTGGCGGTGTAGTCGCCGCTGGTGTTCTCCACCGTGGGATTGGCGAAGATGGAGTCCTCTTCGCCGCGTCGGGCACCAATGGCGGCCCAACCGGTAATGTTGTCGGCGAAATCATACTCGGCGCGCAAGGTGCCGAAGACATCGTTGGAATCCGAGTAGGTCCACGGCTGACCGATGGATTCGTCGGCGTCCGGCGCATCGGTGACGGGCACAACGTTCCCCGTAGCGTTGCGGAAAGTGATATTGGGTTGGCCACCGTCGATGCGATGCTTCTGAAAGCCCAGGTCGGCGGACACACGGAAGTCTTCCTCGCGGAAATCCATGCCCAGGTGCGCCATGGACAGCTCCGCTTCCTCGCCGTCCACGGCGGTGTCGCCGTCCCGGCGGGCCACGTTCAGACGAATGCCGAAGCGCCCGTCGTCGGAGCGGTTGGCCAGGTCGGCGGCGGCATAGGCCTGGCCGCCGCTCTGTGTGCCCAGCGTAACCTGATTGAGCGCACGGTTTGGGGCGCGCTTGGGCACCACGTTCACGGCACCGCCCAGGCCGCTGCCGCCGGGCGCCGCGCCCTTCAGAAAGGTGTTGGCGCCACGGAACACCTGCACCCGCTCAATGAAGTTCGACGCCAGATATTGGCGCGGCAGCAAGCCGTACAGGCCGTTATAGGTAATGTCGTCGGAATAAATCGGCAAGCCGCGCACCAGATACACTTGCTGGTAGTTGCCGAAGCCGCGTGCTACCCGCACGGCGGGATCGTTGAGCAGCACCTCGCCGACGCTGGCGGCTTGCTGGTCCTCGATCAGCTGCTCGGTGTAGTTGGTGACGTTGTACGGGGTGTCCATCACGTCCTGGGGGCCGAGTATCCCGATGCTGCCGCCCTCCGCCACCTGGCCGCCGGCGTAGGCCTCGCTCAGGCCGCCCTCGGAGGCGTCGGCGCTGGATTGCACCTCGACCGGCGCTAGGACGTTGGCGTCGTCGCTGGTTTGCGCGTAGGCGCTGGGAAAGGCGCCGGCGGCCAGGATGGCGGCGCTAAGAGCGGAAAGCCGGAAAGCGGAAGATCGCATGGTGAGCCCCGAGTTCGAGTTATGGGTGGTTCAGGAGCGGGATTCTACCCAAAATGAGAATTGCTTGCATTCTCTTTTCGGGGCGGAGGGAGGGTTGTAGAAAAGAGAAGAAGGGGGGGGGGGAGATGTTTGTGGGAGCGGGCCATGCCCGCGAAAGGCAAGCAGCGCTTGCCGGTCGGATTCCAGAGACCTTTCTGAAGACCGGACTCATAAGTCTCTGGGCTCCTGCCGGGTGGCTAACGCCACCCTTTCGCGGGCATGGCCCGCTCCCACAAGCGCGGCCTTACACCTCGAAGGCGTCGTTGAGCTTCTTCGGCACGGCCACCAGCTTGAGTTGCGCGAACTGGGGCAGGCCGTTCTTGTAGGGCGGATAGGATTCGCCGCCGATCAGCGGTGCCAGATAGGCGCGGCCGGAGGGGGTGATGCCGAAGCCGTCCTTGCTGATGAATTTGCGCGGCATTTTCTTTTCCACGTTGGCCACTTTGCTGAGCGGCGCCTCGCCGATGGTCCAGGCGTACTTCTTGGTGTTCTTGCGGACAATGGTGGGCATCACGGCGTTCTTGCCGGCGACGGCGAAGTCCACGGCGGCGCGGCCGACGGCGTAGGCCTGGTCCACGTCGGTCTTGGAGGCGATGTGGCGCGCGGCGCGCTGCAGGTAGTCGCTCACCGCCCAGTGGTATTTGTAGCCCAGCTCGCGTTTCACCATCTGCGCCAGCACCGGGGCCACGCCGCCCAGCTGCTTATGGCCGAAGGCGTCGGTGGTGCCGGCGTCGGCCAGGAAGGTGCCGTCGGCGGTGCGCGCGCCTTCGGAGACCACGATCACGCAGTAGCCCACTTTCTTGACGGTGTCGTCCACCTTCTTCAGGAACGCCTTTTCATCAAAGGCGATTTCCGGGAACAGGATGATGTGCGGGGCGTCGTCCGGGTTGTCCTTGGCGAGGCCGGCGCTGGCGGCGATCCAGCCGGCGTGGCGGCCCATCACTTCCATCACGAACACCTTGGTGGAGGTGGCGCACATGCTGGCCACGTCCAGGGATGCCTCGCGGCAGCTCACGGCGGTGTATTTGGCCACCGAGCCGAAGCCGGGGCTGACGTCGGTGATCGGCAGGTCGTTGTCCACGGTCTTGGGCACGTGGATGGCCTGGATCGGGTAGCCCATTTTTTCGGAAAGCTGGGAGATCTTCAGGCAGGTGTCGGCGGAGTCGCCGCCGCCGTTGTAGAAGAAGTAGCCGATGTTGTGGGCCTTGAACACTTCGATCAGCCGCTCGTATTCGCGGCGGGAGCTGTCCAGGTCCTTGAGCTTGTAGCGGCAGGAGCCGAAGGCGCCGCCGGGGGTGTGCTTGAGCGCGTCGATGGCGCTTTTGCTTTCTTTGCTGGTGTCGATCAGGTCCTCGGTGAGGGCGCCGATGATGCCGTTGCGGCCGGCGTAGACCTTGCCGATGGTCTGTTTGTTGTCGCGGGCGGCTTCGATCACCCCGGCGGCGGATGCGTTGATCACGGCGGTGACACCACCGGATTGAGCGTAGAAAGCGTTTTTGCGCGCCATTGCGGACCTCCTGCTGAAATTCGCGCGCATTTTAGCTTGCCTGGGGCGCCAGGGCGATGCCCGAAGGCATAGCCTCGAGCGCGGGGCTCTGGAACAATACGCGCCGGGAGGAGCCATGAACGCTTTGTTGAACGTATTCGCCCGCCTGTGCGTATTCCGCCGCGGGCCGGAAGACATGCCCTACGCGCCGCCCCTGGTGGGGATACTGCTGGCGCTGTGGATGGTGATTCAGTTTGTCAGTGCCGCCCTGCAGGACGGGCTCACGGTGGCCCAGATGGTGGGTGTGCAGCTGTTGGCGATGGGCGTGCTGCTGGGCAGCAGCGCCATGGTGCTGGCGTTCAAGAACCTGCTGGGCCGCTGGATTCAGACCGCCATCGCGCTGATCGGGGTGGATATCGCACTGTCGCTGCTGGCGCTGCCGATGTTGCTGGTCGGCCATGCGGCGGGCGGCACGCCGTCCATTCTGGAAGGCGTTTACCTGCTGCTGGTGAGCTGGCAGCTGGCGGTGCAGGCGTTTATCTTCCACCGCGCCTTCGCCATCGGCCCGTTGCTGGGGCTGGCGATGGCGTTCGGGTTGTTGATTCTTACCTTTATGCTGGTCGGCGCGTTGATGCCGGAGGTGCTGAACCAGGGCGCCGCCTAGCGGCTCAGGCGCGGGTCAGGCAGCGCAACGCCATGGCCGCGGCGGCGGTGCGGTTTTCCACCCCCAGTTTGCGGAACACCTGCTCCAGGTGCTTGTTCACGGTGCGCGGGCTCAGTGACAGGATCTGGCCGATCTCCCGGTTGGTCTTGCCCTGGGCGATCCACAGCAGCACCTGGGATTCCCGGCGGGTGAGCCGCAGTTGCTGGCGCAGCAGTTCGCTTTCTTCCTCGCCGTCCCGTTGCAGCAGCCGGAACAGCGGCTCGCCGGAGCCGGTGTCGCCCAGGTAGCGCAGGCGCAGCTCGCCGTTATCGCTGTCCAGAGCGGACTGGTCGCCGGGCTCCGGGCGGTGTGCCAGCCAGCGGCGGATATGGGCCGCCAGGTGAGCGAGCCGCTGGTCGCGTTCACCGCCGGCTTCGGCGATCAGATGCTCGGCCTGGGGGGTGGCCCAGTGCCAGTGGCCCTGGCGGTCGGTGGAGAAGGACGCCTGGCCGAGCCGGTCGAGGGCGGTGTGGGCGCCCTGGGTCAGGCGCGCGTTGCGCAGGTGCACGCGGATGCGCGCGATCAGTTCGTCCGGGCGCACCGGTTTGGTGACGTAGTCCACGCCGCCGGCCTCCAGGCCGCGCACCACATCCTCCGCTTCGGTGAGGCCGGTCATGAAAATCACCGGCACCGCCGTCAGTTCCGGATGCCGTTTCAGGCGGCGGCAGGTTTCGAAGCCGTCCATGTTGGGCATCACGGCGTCCATCAGGACCAGATCGGGCACCATTTTTTCCGCGATCCCGAGAGCTTGTTCGCCTTCCAGGGCGACCAGGGCGGTGAGCCCGGCCTGGTCCAGGGCGTGGTGGATCATGCCCAGGGAATCCGGAGAGTCGTCCACCACCAGAATCACGTCCTTACGGACCGAAGGGGTCATGGGGTCTGCTCCAGCAATTTGATCAGGGCCTGGAAATCGAAGCGTTCCAGGGGCGCTTGCAGGGTGCCGGCCAGGGACGGCGGCAGCCGCCGGTCCTGTTCGGCGCGGCCGAGGGCGTCGCGCAGACCGGCCAGATGGCCGATTTCGGCGAGGGCCAGCAGTTCGTCGCGCAGCCCCTCGTCCAGGCGGATTTGCGACACCGGAATGCGCCGCGTTTCGCGCAGGTCGCCGTCCAGGTGGTGGCGCCAGGTCAGGTCCAGATGGCGCGCCAGGGTGTCCAGCAGGCCGCCCAGCTTGAACGGTTTGATCAGGTAGTCGTCGTGCAGGCCGGCGGGCGCGTCGGTCTGGCTCTCGCGGGCGTTGGCGGACAGCATCACCAGGCTGCCCCGGTAGCCGTTGGCGCGCAGGGCAGCGGCGGTTTGCCAGCCGTCCAGGCCGGGCATGGCGATATCCAGCAAGATCAAATCCGGGCTGCTTTGCCGGGCCATGTCGAGGCCGGTCTGGCCGTCCGGCGCTTCGGTGACCTGGAACCCCAGCGGGGTGAGCAGGTCGCTGACCAGGCCGCGATGGGAGGGGTCGTCGTCCACCACCAGCAGGGATTTGGGCGGGCCCTGGTAGCCCACCACCGGCCGCTGGCTGTCCCGGTCCGCGTCGCCGTGGGCGACACTGGACAGCATCACCCAGAGACGGAATTCGCTGCCCTGGCCCGGCGTGCTGCTGACCTGCAGGTCGCCGCCCATGATGTCCACCAGCAGCTTGGTGATGGTCAGCCCCAGGCCGGTGCCGTGGACCGCCGGCATGCCCGGTTTGCGGACCCGTTCGAACGGCCGGAAGATGCGCTGCTGGTCCTCCTCGGCAATGCCCACGCCGGTGTCGCGGATGCTGAACTCCGCCACCTGATTGCGGTAGCGAATGTGCAGCACCACCCGGCCCTGGCTGGTGAATTTGATGGCGTTGGAGAGCAGGTTGATCAGCACCTGGCGCAGGCGCTTCTCATCGGTGGTCACCCATTCGGGAATGCGCCCCTGGCTGTGGAACTCGAAGCCGATGCCTTTTTCTTCCGCCTGCAACTGGAACATGGTCACCAGCTCGTCGATCAGCGACCGCACTCGCACCCGGTTGCGGTACAGCTCCAGGCGGCCGGCTTCGATCTTGGAAATCTCCAGCAAGCCTTCGATCAGATCGGAAAGGTGGCCGGTGCTGCGGCGGATGGCCGCCACCGCGCCGCGCCGGTTTTCCGGTATCGAGGGGTCGTTTTCCAGCAGTTGCGCGTAGCCGAAGGCGGCGTTGAGCGGCGAGCGCAGTTCGTGGCTGAGGCCGGTGAGGTAGCGGCTCTTGGCCTGGTTGGCGGCCTCCGCCAGTTCCTTGGCTTTTTGCAGTTTGCGGTCGGTCTTTTCGTGGGCTTTGATTTCCGCCATCAGCATGCGGGTCTGGCGCTGGGATTCTTCCTGGGCGACCACCCGGCTTTCGTGGGCGAGCACGAACAGCCAGGCCACCACGCCGCTGATAATAATCAGGATCGCGAACACCTTGCCCAGGGTGGTGGCCATCAGGTCGCGCACCTGCGGATCCGTCACCGCCACCTGGGTATAGACCAGCGTGAGCAGCCCGGCCATCACCAGGGTGACCAGCGTCAACAGCCCGACGAAATGCCCCAGCCGGGAGCGCAACTGAACCAGGATGGGGCGGGGCAGAATACCGCTGAGCCAGTCCATCAACTGTTCCTGGAAGCGGGCGTGGTGTTTGCAGGCGTCGTTGCAGCGGGCGTCCAGGGAACAGCACAGCGAGCAGATGGGCCCGTTGTAGGCCGGGCAGAACGCCATGTCCTCGTCGTCGAAGCGGTGCTCGCAGATGCAGCAGGGGCGGCCGCGGGTGGCGGTGGCCGGTTCCGGGATGCGGGCGATGTAGTAGCGGCCCTGGGTGAGCAGGGCGATCAACGGCGACGTCACGAAGGCGGTGAGCAGCGCCAGGAAGGAGGCCAGCGCCTCGGCGTCGCCGCCCCAGAAGCCGCTGCGCGCCACCAGACCCACCAGCGTGGCCATGACCATGGCGCCGAAGCCCACCGGGTTGATGTCGTACAGATAGGCGCGTTTGAATTCGATGCCCTTGGGGCTCAGCCCCAGGGGTTTGTTGATCACCAGGTCCGCCACCAGGGCGCCGATCCAGGCCACCGCCACCATGGCGTAACTGCCAAGGATGGATTCGAACGCCCGGTAGATGCCGATCTCCATCAACACCAGGGCGATCATCACGTTGAACACCAGCCAGACCACCCGGCCCGGGTGGCTGTGGGTGAGTCGGGAGAAAAAATTCGACCAGGCGATGGAGCCGGCGTAGGCGTTGGTGACGTTGATCTTCAACTGGGACAGCACCACGAAGACCCCGGCCAGGGCCATTAGCGTGGCCGGGTGCGCGGTGATGTGGCTGAACGCCACCAGGTACATGTGCATGGGTTCCTGGGCCTGGCTGTGCGGCAGGCCGTGGGAGAACGCCAGCACCGCCAGGAAGGAGCCGGCCAGTGCCTTGAGCCCGCCGACAATGATCCAGCCCGGGCCGCCGGCCAGCAACGCCAGCCACCAGCGCCGCCGCTGTTTGCGCTCCGGCCCCGGCTCCGGCATGAAGCGCAGGAAATCCACCTGCTCGCCGATCTGTGCCACCAGGGAAAACATCACCGTGGCGGCGGCGCCGAACAGCACCAGGTTGAACGCGCCGTTGCCGCCGGCGACCCCCTCGAAGCCCTGCCAGCGGCTCAGCGATTCGGGATCCTGGAACAGGATGAACACGAACGGCGCCAGTTGCAGCACCAGCCAGACCGGCTGGGTCCACAGCTGGAAGCGGCTGATGTAGGTGATGCCGTGGGTGACCAGCGGGATCGCCACCAGCGAGCTGACCACATAGCCGATCGTCAACGGCAGGCCGAACAGCACCTCCAGAGCCATTGCCATGATCGCCGCTTCCAGCGCGAAGAAGATAAAGGTGAACGAGGCGTAGATCAGTGAGGTAAGGGTGGAGCCCAGATAGCCGAAGCCGGCGCCCCGGGTGAGCAGGTCGATGTCGACGCCGTAGCGGGCGGCGTAGTAGCTCACCGGCAGACCGAGCAGGAAGATCACCGCGCTCACCACGGCGATCGCCGCCACCGCGTTGATGAAGCCGTAGTTGAGGGTGATGGCGCCACCGATGGCTTCCAGCGCCAGGAAGGAAATGGCGCCCAGGGCGGTGTTCGCCACCCGCCCCGCCGACCAGCGGCGCGCCGCCTTGCCGGTGAAGCGCAGGGCGAAATCTTCCAGGGTCTGGTTGGCGACCCACTTATTGTAGTTGCGGCGCACTCTGAAGATGCGCTGTTCAATAGCCATGCCTGACTGTCCGCAGTGCCCGAAGCCCGGGCCAGGAAGAAAGCACGATTCGTGCCGTACTTTTTATAGGAAGACCCCAGGGGCGCAGCCTAAGGCCGGCGCCGGGACGGCGGAATGCGTCAAATGACGTAGGGGCATGGCGTATTCGCCGAATGGGAGCGGGGTGGGCGCCTTCCCATACTCGTTAGCGAGGGTCGACGGAGCCATCGGGCTCCCGGGGATCCACGAATATCGCTAACGAGGGGTTAACCATGAAGACACCGAAGCATTCCTTGCCGTCGCGTCCGCGCCGCCGCCTGCTGGCCGGGCTGCTGGCGTTGCCGGCGGTACTGGCGTTGAGCACGCCGTCGTTCGCCGCGCCGCCCACGTCCGAGGTCAACACCTCCGGCCTGGCGGTCACCGACGACACCGTCAAGGTGGGCATCCTGCATTCCATCACCGGCACCATGGCGATCAGTGAGATCGGTTCCGTGCAGGCGGAGAAGCTGGCCATCGAGCAGATCAACGCCCAGGGCGGCGTGCTCGGCCGTCAGATCGAGTACGTTCAGGAAGACGGCGCCAGCGACTGGCCCACCTTCGCCGAGAAAGCGCGCAAGCTGCTGCGCCAGGACGATGTGGCGGCGATTTTCGGCTGCTGGACCTCCGCCTCGCGCAAAGCGGTGCTGCCGGTGATCGAGCAGTTCAACGGCATGCTCTATTACCCAACCTTTTATGAAGGCCTGGAGCAGTCCCCCAACGTCATCTACACCGGCCAGGAAGCCACCCAGCAGATTCTTGCCGGTATCGATTGGGCGGTGAAAGAGAAGGGCGCCAAAACCTTCTACCTGCTCGGCTCCGATTACATCTGGCCGCGTACTTCCAACAAGATCGCGCGCATCCATATCGAGAAGAAGGGGCTGAAAGTGGTGGGCGAGGAGTATTATCCGCTCGGCCACACCCAGTTCAACTCGGTGATCAACAAAATCAAGCTGCGTAAGCCGGACGTGATTTTCGCCTCCGTGGTGGGCGGTTCCAACGTGGCCTTCTACAAGCAGATGAAAGCGGCCGGTGTCGACCTCACCGAGGAATCCCCGCTGCTGCTGACCATCTCCGTCACCGAGGATGAAATTCGCGGCATCGGCGGTGAGAACGTGGAGGGGGTTTACGCCTCCATGAAGTACTTCCAGAGCCTGGACAACGCCAACAACAAGGAATTCGTGGCCGCGTTCAAGGAACGCTGGGGCGACGACATGGTGATCGGTGATGTCACCCAGGCCGCCTATCTGGGGCCGTGGTTGTGGAAAGCGGCGGTGGAGAAAGCCGGCTCTTTCGATATCGATAAGATTCGCGAGGCCTCGCCCGGCATCGAATTCAAGAAAGCGCCGGAAGGCTATGTGCGCATCCATGAAAACCATCACCTGTGGTCCAAGACCCGCATCGGCGTGGCGCAGACCAACGGCCAGTACAAGGTGGTCCATGAAACCAAGGACCTGATGGAGCCCGACCCCTTCCCTGAAGGTTACAAGTAACCGTCCGTACCCGGCGCCCCCGGTGGGCGTCGGGCTTTTTAACCGCAGGGGAGCATTGCCATGTTTGCTGATTATTCCTCAACGGAATTGATGTCCATCTTTGCCATGCAGGGGTTCGCCGGTTTGTCCCTGTTTTCCGTGTTCGTTCTCATGGCAATGGGCCTGGCGATTATTTTCGGCCAGATGGGCGTGATCAACATGGCCCACGGGGAGTTCATGATCCTGGGGGCCTACACCACCTACCTTACTTCGCAATTTTTTCAGAACGTCATGCCGGAGCTGTTCGCCGGTTCGTTTTTCGTCGCCATGGTGCTGGCGTTTCTGGTGTCGGGGGCACTCGGCGCCTTTGTCGAGTGGGCCATGGTCCGGCATCTGTACCGGCGGCCGCTGGATACGCTGCTGGCCACCTGGGGACTGAGCCTGATTCTGCAGCAGGCCTACCGGTCGATCTTCGGCGCCCGGGAAGTGGGCGTGGATCTGCCGGACTGGATGATGGGCGCATTCAACGTTACCGACATGGTGCAGCTACCGATTAACGGCCTGTTCGTAATGATCATCGCCCTGTCCATCGCGCTGGCGGTGTATCTGCTCATGTACCGCTCCGGCTGGGGCAGGAAAGTCCGTGCCGTGGTGCAGAACCGGCCCATGGCGGAAGCGGTGGGCATCAATACCGCCGGCGTCGACCGCGCCACCTTCGCACTGGGCTGCGGCATCGCCGGTGTCGCCGGCAGCGCCTTCACCATGATCGGCTCCACGGGCCCCTCGTCCGGGCAGGCGTACATTGTCGACACCTTCCTGGTGGTGGTGTTCGGCGGCGCGCAAAGCCTAATTGGCACCATTATTTCCGCCTTCGGCATCTCCCAGGCCCAGTCCACCATGGAGTTCTTCCTGAGCGGTTCCATGGCCAAGGTCCTCACCCTGTTGGTGGTGGTGGGCATTCTCATGTTGCGTCCGGAAGGCCTGATGGCCTTGAAGGTCCGTCGTTAGGAGTCCGTGATGAAAAGCAACTCTCCCCTTCAATGGCTGACCTCGCGGGAAGGCGTGTACTACTTGCTGCTGGCATTGCTGCTGGTGGTGGTGCTGCCGCTGTCCCTGGATGCCTTCCGGCTCAATATGGTGGGCAAGTACCTGACCTACGCTTTCGCCGCCATCGGCCTGGTGATGTGCTGGGGCAAGGCGGGCATTCTCAGCCTCGGCCAGGGCGTGTTTTTCGGGCTGGGCGGCTACTGCATGGCCATGTTTCTGAAACTGGAAGCGTCCACGCCGGAAGCCACCAAGCACCAGTCCACGCCGGGTATCCCGGATTTTATGGACTGGAACCAGATCACCGAGCTGCCCGCGTTCTGGCAGCCGTTCCACAGTTTCTCGTTCACCTTGATCGCGGTGGTCGCGGTGCCGGTGCTGCTCGCCTTTGTTATCGGCGTGGCGATGTTCAAGCGCCGGGTGGGCGGGGTGTATTTCGCCATCATCACCCAGGCGATCGCCGCCATCCTCACCATTCTTATCATCGGCCAGCAGGGTCTCACCGGCGGTGTCAACGGCATTACCGATCTGCAAACGCTGATGGGCTGGAACATCCGCACCGACGTGGCCAAGACTTCGCTCTACTTTGTTTGCGTGGGCCTGCTCTTCCTCGGTTTGTTCGTGGCCCGCCATGTCCAGAACGCCAAACTGGGGCGCATTCTTGTCGCCATGCGCGACCAGGAAAACCGGGTGCGTTTCTCCGGTTACGACGTGGCGTCCTTCAAGGTGTTCGTGTTCTGTCTGGCCGCCGGCCTGGCGGGTATTGGTGGCGCGCTGTTCACCTTGCAGGTGGGCTTCATGTCGCCGTCGTTCGTGGGCATCGTGCCGTCCATCGAGATGGTGGTGTTCTGCGCCCTGGGCGGGCGTTATTCCCTGCTCGGCGGCGTTTACGGCGCGCTGCTGGTCAACGCGGCGAAAAGCGGCTTCTCCGAATCCTTCCCCGAACTCTGGCCCTACGCCATGGGCGCGCTGTTTATCGGTGTGGTGCTGGCGTTCCCCAACGGCCTGGCCGGCCTCTATGAGCGCTACATCATGCCGCTGGAGAAGCGCTTGCCGGTGATCGGCAAGTACCTGGACACGGGCCGCCCCGAACCGCAAGCGCCGCCCCTGGCCTCCGATCAACTCAGCGCGGAGAAACCCTGATGAATGCGCAAAAGGAAAACTTCCTGCTCGCCGTGGAAGGCCTGACCGTGTCCTTCGACGGCTTCAAGGCGGTGGACGATCTGTCCTTCTATCTCGACCCCAAGGAAATCCGCGTGATCATCGGCCCCAACGGCGCCGGCAAGACCACGGTGCTGGATCTGATCTGCGGCAAAACCCGCGCCACCGCGGGCTCGATCCGCTTCGACGGCAAGGAACTGACCCGGCTGAAGGAGCACCAGATCGTGCACGCCGGGGTGGGGCGTAAATTCCAGAATCCGTCCGTGTTCGAGGACCTGACCGTGTTCGAGAACCTGGAAGTCTCCTACCCACAGGGCCACACGGTGATGGGGGCGCTGGCGTTCAAACGGGACGCGGCGGTGATCGACGCGGTGGAGGATATCGCCGAAACCATCTTCCTGAGCGACCAGCTCAATGAGCCGGCCGGGCTGCTTAGCCACGGCCAGAAGCAGTGGCTGGAAATCGGCATGCTGCTGATCCAGAAACCGGACCTGCTGATGCTCGACGAGCCGGTGGCGGGCATGTCGGTGGCGGAACGCAAGAAAACCGCCGAGCTGCTGCGGGTGATCACCAAGAACCACACGGTGCTGGTGATCGAGCACGACATGCAGTTCGTCGGCGACATCGCCGACCGCGTCACCGTCATGCACCAGGGCAAGGTGCTTTCCGAAGGGTCCATCGAGCACGTCAAGAAGGACCCGAAAGTCATCGAAGTCTACTTGGGGCACTGACCATGTTGAATATCAATGAGCATTCCGTGGCCTACGGGCAAAGCACCATCATTCGCAACATGACGATGTCGGTGGGCGAGAGCGAGATCGTCGCGGTGGTGGGGCGCAACGGCATGGGCAAGACCACGTTGATGAAATCCCTGATCGGTATGGCGCCCAGCTGCGGCGGGTGTGTGCGCCTGAATGATACCGACCTGACGCCGATGAAGAGCTACCAACGGGTGCGCGCCGGGCTCGGGTTCGTGCCCCAGGGGCGGATGATTTTTCCCGCCCTTACGGTGCGCGAGAACATCGAAACCGGCCTGGCGGCGGTGGGCGAAAAGAAAGTGCCTCGCGACCTCTATGAATTGTTTCCGGTGCTGGAAGAGATGCAGCACCGGCGTGGCGGCAATTTGTCCGGTGGCCAGCAACAGCAGCTGGCGATTGCCCGTGCTCTGGCGACCCGGCCCAAGGTGCTGCTTCTCGACGAGCCCACCGAAGGCATTCAGCCCTCCATCATTCAGGAGATGGCGCGCACCTTGAAACGCATCCGCGACGAACGCGGCCTGTCCATCGTGGTGTCCGAGCAGGTTCTCAGTTTCGTGATGGAGATCGCCGACCGGATTCTGGTGATCGAAAAGGGCGACATCGTGCACCAGGAGGACAAGAAGGACGCCAACCAGGAAAAGATCGCCAGCTATCTGGCGGTCTGAATCCGCCAAACGAGAGCGAGGAGCAACGTTATGCGACACGGTGATATTTCCAGCAGCAGCGATACCGTCGGCGTGGCGGTGGTCAATTACAAGATGCCGCGCCTGCACAGCCGCGCCGAGGTGCTCGACAACGCCCGCGCCATCGCCGAGATGATCAAAGGTATGAAAGTGGGCCTGCCGGGCATGGACCTGGTGGTGTTTCCCGAATACAGCACCATGGGCATCATGTACGACCCGGATGAGATGATGGACACCGCCGCCACCGTGCCCGGTGACGAGACCGCGATCTTTTCCGCCGCCTGTCGGGAGGCGAAAACCTGGGGCGTGTTCTCGCTTACCGGCGAACGCCACGAGGAGCACCCGCACAAATCCCCCTACAACACCCTGGTGCTGATCAACGATCAGGGTGAGGTGGTGCAGAAGTACCGCAAGTGCATCCCCTGGTGTCCCATTGAAGGCTGGTACCCCGGCGACACCACCTACGTCACCGAAGGCCCCAAGGGCATGAAACTCAGCCTGATTATCTGTGATGACGGCAACTACCCGGAAATCTGGCGCGACTGCGCCATGAAGGGCGCCGAGCTGATCGTGCGTTGCCAGGGCTATATGTACCCGGCCAAGGAGCAGCAGGTGATGATGGCCAAGAGCATGGCCTGGGCCAACAACTGCTATGTGGCGGTGGCCAACGCCGCCGGCTTCGACGGTGTCTATTCGTACTTCGGTCACTCCGCCATTATCGGCTTCGACGGCCGCACCCTGGGCGAGTGCGGTGAAGAAGAAATGGGCATTCAGTACGCCCAGCTCTCGGTCAGCCAGATCCGCGACGCGCGCGCCAACGACCAGTCCCAGAACCACCTGTTCAAGCTGCTGCATCGGGGCTACACCGGCGTCCACGATTCCGGTGACGGCGACAAGGGTATCGCCGATTGCCCGTTCGAGTTTTACCGCACCTGGGTGATGGACGCCCAGAAAGCTCAGGAAAACGTCGAGGCCATTACCCGCACCACCGTGGGCGTGGCGGACTGTCCGGTGAAGGATTTGCCGGTGGACGGCAAAGAGAAGAACGCCTGAGCACGGACTGAATATGGAGAGCACGGCGATGCCGTTTATCAACGACCGCCTGCAGGAGAACCAGGAACGGCTGGCCGGGGAAGAGCGCGCCAGCCGTCCGGAACGGGCGCCGCGCTTCGTGTTCGAGCCGGACGCGGTGATGGCGCGCCTGCGCGCCCGTATCGTCGGTCAGGACGCGGTGCTCGAGGCCATGGAGGACATGCTGCGCGTGGTCAAGGCGGACATCGGCGACCCGCACCGGCCGCTGGCGGTGAATCTGTTCATGGGCCCCACCGGCGTGGGTAAAACCGAAACCGTGCGTCTGATCAGCGAGGCGATTCACGGACGCGCCGACGGCTTCTGCCGCATCGACATGAACACCCTGGCCCAGGAGCACTACGCCGCCGCGCTCACCGGCGCGCCGCCGGGCTATGTGGGCAGCAAGGAAGGCCACACCCTGTTCGATGTGGATTTGATCCAGGGCAGTTATAGCAAGCCGGGCATCGTGCTGTTCGACGAGCTGGAAAAAGCCAGCACCGAGGTGATCCGTTCGCTGCTCAATGTGCTGGAAAGCGGCCGGCTGCTGCTGTCCGGCGGCACCCACGGCATCGATTTCCGCAACACCCTGATTTTCATGACCAGCAATGTCGGCGCCCGCGAGGCCGGCGATTATCGCGACCGTTTCCGGCACGGCTGGCGGCACTGGCTGGGGTTGTCGCCGCGCCGTGAGGGTCAGGTGTTGGAGCGTGCTCTGCATCGCCGTTTTGACCCGGAGTTTATTAATCGCATCGACCGGATTTTGCCGTTCCAGCGCCTCGACGCTGCCTGGCTGGATACCCTGCTGGATATCGAGCTGGGCAAACTCAACCAGCGCCTGGCCCGGCGCCGCGCCCGCCTGGAAGTGGACAACAGCGCCCGGCAGTTTCTCTGCCGCGTCCACGATGACCGCTTCGGCGCCCGCGATCTGGCCCGCCGGCTGCGCGCCGAACTGGAACCCGCCCTGGCCCGGGCGCTGCTGGAGCGGCCCGGCGACGACACCTTCCTGGCGCTGCTCGACGGCGACGGGGTGAGGGTGATGCCGGTGGATCGCTGAGCCGGGCAATACGTCATCTGACGTAGTCGCCGGGGCCTTTTCGCGAATGGTGAGCGGTGCGCCGATCACCGATATTGAAGCGAATCACGCTTGCCCGAAAAACTGGAGGAACCGACACCATGGCTGAGACCATCATTAAAATCGATCTCGACACTTCGCCCTACGACAACGATATGGTGCACAACCGCTGGCACCCGGACATTCCCATGGCGGCGATGGTGAAACCCGGCGATGACTTTATCGTTGAATGCCACGACTGGACCGGCGGCCAGATTCACAACGACGACAACGCCGAGGACGTGCGCGATGTGGACCTGACCCAGGTGCACTTCCTGTCCGGCCCGGTGGGCGTGGAAGGCGCCGAGCCCGGCGACCTGCTGGTGGTGGACATTCTCGACATCGGCACCTTCGAGAACAGCCAGTGGGGCTTCAACGGCTTCTTCTCCAAGCAGAATGGCGGCGGCTTTCTCACCGAGCATTTCCCCGAAGCGCAGAAAACCATCTGGGACTTCAACGGCATGTTCACTAAATCCCGGCATATTCCCGGCGTCGAATTCGCCGGCCTGATTCACCCGGGTCTGATCGGTTGCCTGCCGTCGAAAGAAATGCTCCAGGAGTGGAACACCCGCGAGAAAGCCCTCTACGACACCGAGCCGGACCGCGTGCCCGGGCTGGTGAACCTGCCGTTCGCCGACACCGCCCATATGGGCAAGCTCAAGGGCAGCGAGAAAGCGGCGGCCGCCGCCGAAGGCGCCCGCACCGTGCCGCCCCGCGAGCACGGCGGCAACTGCGACATCAAGGACCTGTCACGCGGCTCGCAGATTTACTTCCCGGTGTACGTCAAAGACGCCGGCCTGTCCGTGGGCGACCTGCACTTCAGCCAGGGCGACGGCGAGATCACCTTCTGCGGCGCCATCGAAATGGCCGGCTGGATTCACCTGCGCGTCAACCTGATCAAAGGCGGCATGGAGAAATACGCGATCAAGAACCCTATCTTCAAACCCAGCAAGATCGCGCCCAAGTACGACGACTACCTGATCTTCGAAGGCATCTCCGTGGACGAACAGGGCAAGCAGCACTACCTGGATGTGCACATCGCCTACCGCCAGGCTTGCCTGAACGCCATCGAGTACCTCAAGAAGTTCGGTTACACCGGCGCCCAGGCCTACTCGCTGCTCGGCTGCGCCCCGGTGCAGGGCCACATCAGCGGCGTGGTGGACGTGCCCAACGCCTGCGCCACCCTTTGTCTGCCCACCGACATCTTCGACTTCGATCTCAAGCCCGGCGTCGACGGCCCGCAGCACAGCGTGGCGGGCAGCACCGATGTGCCGCTGGCGAAGGATAAATAGGGGAGGGCGCCACCATGCCGTTATACGACTACAAATGCACCGAGCACGGCCTCTTCCACGAGCTGGTGCCGGTGCAGGCGTCCGGGGAAACCTGCCCCTGCCCCAGCTGCGGCGTGCTGTCCGCGCGGGTGATCCTGGTCGCCCCGGAGGTACTGGACATGGCCCCGGAACGGCGCTCGGCCTTCGAGCGCAACGAACGGGCCCGCCACGAACCGCGCCGCGGCAACCAACACTCGGAAAAGGAGCAGGGCTGCTGCCACCACGAACGCCACAAGCCCAAGGTCTTCTACACCGCCGAAGGCAATAAGATGTTTCCGTCCGCGCGGCCCTGGATGATCAGCCACTGATTCAGTTGACAGTTGATAGTGGACAGTTGACAGCGACGCGGGCGAAGCCCGTGGAGCCCGAGAGCAAAGAGGCCGCGCCCAAACCCTGGGCGCGGCCTCTTTGCTTTAATGCGCCGAAAAATTCACTCGCGCAGCTGTCAACTATCAACTGTCCACTGTCAACTAAAACAACACCATGCCAAGGCTTTCGGCGACGCAGGCGGGTTTGTCGCTGCCTTCCAGTTCGATGGTGACCTCGTTGCAGAGCAGGTAGCGGCCTTCGCCCTTGGCGGCGACGGATTTCATGACGAAGCGGCCGCGCACGCGCGCGCCGGCGGGGACCGGGGCCAGGAAGCGGCAGCTGTTGAGGCCGTAGTTGAGGCCTGCTTTGGCGCCTTCGATGGTGTAGATCTCGTCCTTGAACATGGGGATCAGCGACAGGGTCAGGTAGCCGTGGGCGATGGGGCCGCCCATGGGCGATTCTTTCTTGGCGCGCTCCACGTCCACGTGAATCCACTGGTGGTCGCCGGTGGCCTCGGCGAACTGGTTGATGCGCTCCTGGCTCACCGTCATCCATTCGGTCACGCCCAGTTCCTTGCCTTCCCAGCTTTTCAGCTCCTCGGCGCCGTTGATTGTCAGCATTTGTCTCTCCTCGAACGATTCAAAAAAGAGACAGCTTCCCGCGTCACGGGGTTTATCGCAAGCCGACCCGCACCGGTTTGCCGGCTTGTGGCTTGAAGCCGATGTTGTATCCTGCCTTCAGAGTTTCTTCGAGGTCTTCCATGCACATCCATATTCTTGGCGTCTGCGGCACCTTCATGGGGTCGCTGGCGCAGCTGGTCCGGGCCCAGGGGCACCGGGTCACCGGCTCCGATCAGAACGTCTACCCGCCGATGAGCGACCAGCTCAGCGCCGCCGGCATTGAGCTGATCCAGGGCTATGACCCGGCGCAGCTGGAACCGGCGCCGGACCTGGTGGTGATCGGCAACGCCCTGAGCCGGGGCAATCCGGCGGTGGAGCATGTGCTCGACCAGGGCATGCCCTATACCTCCGGCGCGCAATTGCTCGCCGAGGTGGTGCTGCCCGGGCGCTGGGTGCTGGCGGTGGCGGGCACCCATGGCAAGACCACCACCGCCTCCATGCTGGCCTGGATTCTGGAAGATGCCGGTCTCGACCCCGGCTATCTGATCGGCGGGGTGCCAGGCAATTTCGGGGTCTCCGCGCGGTTGGGCGGCACGCCGTTTTTCGTGGTCGAGGCGGACGAGTACGACACCGCCTTTTTTGATAAGCGCAGCAAGTTCGTGCACTACCGGCCGCGCACCGCCGTCCTGAACAATCTGGAATTCGACCACGCGGACATCTTCCCGGACCTGGCCGCCATCCAGACCCAGTTCCACCACCTGCTGCGCACCGTGCCGTCGCTGGGCCGGGTGATTCTGCCCCACGGCGAGGCGGCCCTGGAGGAGACGCTGGCGCGGGGCTGCTGGAGCGAGGTGGAGCGGTTCGGCGAACAGGCCGACCCCGGCTACCGGCTGGAACGGGCGGACGGCTCCCGCTTCACGGTGCTGGAGAAAGGCGCCGACGTTGCCGTGGTGGATTGGTCGCTCACCGGCCGCCACAACGTCAACAACGCCATGGCCGCCTTGCTGGCGGCGCGCCATGTGGGCGTGACCCTGGAAGACGGCGCCGCTGCGCTGGGCCGCTTTCAGGGCGTGAAGCGCCGCATGGAGCTGCGCGGCGAAGTGGACGGCGTGCGCGTCTACGACGACTTTGCCCACCATCCCACGGCCATCGCCACCACCCTGGACGGCCTGCGTCGCCGGGTCGGTGGCGAAAAGGTGCTGGCGGTGATCGAGCCGCGCTCCAATACCATGCGTTTGGGCCGCCACCGTGAGGCCCTGGCGGCCAGCGCCCGGGACGCGGACCAGGTGATCTGGTATCAGCCGCCGGGGCTGGAATGGTCCCTGGACGCGGTGGTCGCCGATTCGCCGGTGCCGGCACGGGTGGAAACCGACCTGGACGCCCTGGTGGCGTCGGTGGCGGCCCGGCCCGGCCCGCTCAATGTGGTGATCATGAGTAACGGCGGCTTCGGCGGGGTGCATGAAAAACTGCTGACCGCGTTGCGGCAGCGGCAAGGGAGTGAACGTAATGACTGATACCGCCCGCCAGCGCGTGACCCTGGCCTTCACCGGCGCCTCCGGCGCGCCCTATGGACTGCGACTGCTGCAATGCCTGCTGTTGGCGGACTGCGAAGTGTTCGTGATTTTGTCCAAGGCGGCGCGGGTGGTGATCGGCATGGAGACCGATCTGAGCCTGCCCGCCGGCACCGGCAAGGCGGAAACGGCGCTGCGCGACTACGCCGGTACCGACAAGGGCGCACTCACCGTGTGCGGCCTGGAGCAGTGGACCGCGCCGGTGGCGTCGGGCTCCGGCGCGCCGGCGTCCATGGTGGTTTGCCCCTGTTCCACCGGCACGCTGTCGGCGATCGCCAGCGGCGCCAGCGACAACCTGATCGAGCGGGCCGCCGACGTGGCCCTCAAGGAGCGCCGCCAGCTGATTCTGGTGCCCCGGGAAAGCCCGTTCTCGGCGATTCATCTGGAGAACATGCTCAAGCTGGCGCGGCTGGGCGTGACCATCCTGCCGGCGGCGCCGGGCTTTTATCACCGCCCGCAAAGCGTCGATGACCTGGTGGATTTCGTGGTGGCGCGGATCCTCGATCAGCTCGGCGTCGAACAGACCCTGGTCAAACGCTGGGGCGAGTGACCGTTTAGCCGCCGGTCAGCAGGTGACCGGCGAGCCCCAGGGTAAAGCCCGCCACGGCGCCCAACGGCGGCCCCCAATGGCGGCGCAGTTGGGCCTGGGGGGCGATGTCCTGAAAGATCAGATAGAGGATGCCGCCGGCGGCGAACACCATGATCGCCCCCAGCAACTGGTGGGCGTCCGCCAGCCAGACCGCGCCGACCCCGGCGGAGAGCGGCCCCAACAAGGCCAGGGCGCTGAACCCCCAGAGTAACCGCCGGGCACTGACCCGCGTGCCCTGCCGCATTTCCCGGTAGGCGTTGAACCCTTCCGGCCCGTTCTGCAGGGCGATCAACAGCGCCAATAAAACACCGCCGCCCTGGCCGGCGGCCAGGGTCGCCCCCAGGGCGATCGCTTCGGGAATAAAATCCAGCAACATCGCCATCAACTGCGCGCCGGCTCCGCCGCGCCGGGCCAGTGCCCGGTCGGCGAGCATGAACACCACGCCGCCGGCGACAAACGCCACCAGGGTGGCGGCGTTCGGCAAGCGGGCACTGCCCTCGGGGATCAACACCAGCGCCACGGCGGCCAGCAAGGCGCCGCCGCCGAAGGCGATCACACTGTGCCGGAATTCCGCTTCCAGCCAGTCGGGGCGAAGGCGCTCGAAACGGGCGAGCAGGCCGCCCAGCGGAATGGTGGCGCCGGCCACCAGGCTGAGCAGCAGCGCTTGCGGTAAAGCTTCCATGCTTCAGGCTCCGGGTTACAGGCTGTAGTGAATCGGCACGGTCACTTTGATGGGTTCCCCGGTCAGTT
>CAZKWA010000021.1:0-21233 GCA_964556345.1 uncultured Alcanivorax sp. | reverse complement strand
GCGGCTCGGGGAAGCGCAGCCGGCGCACCAGTTCCAGGGATTGCTGGTCGAGGATGCGGCTGTCGGAGCTGCTCTTGAGGCTGACGTTCTGGGCGCGGCCATTGCTGTCCAGAAAGAATTCCACTTCCACCACACCTTGCTGGCGCCGCATGCGCGCCCGTGCCGGATACTCCTTGTTGTATTCAATGGTATCGCGGACCGTGCCCAGATAGCGATCCAGCAGGTTGTCGTGGTCGCCGCTTTGGCGGACGCCCTCGCCGGGGTCGCCGGCGATGCCTTTTTGGCCCTGCTGCTGTTGCTGGGCCTGGCTGGCGGTGCGGGTTTCGGTGTCCTGCTGCTGGGCCGGCGCGGCGGGCGTGGGCTCCGGTTCGGGCTCGGGCTCCGGTTCCGGCTTGGGCTCCGGTTTTGGCTCGGGCTTGGGTTCCGGCTTTGGTTTGGGCACCGGTTTCGGTT
The DNA here is from genome assembly GCA_964556345.1 of uncultured Alcanivorax sp. Lineage (GTDB taxonomy): Bacteria > Pseudomonadota > Gammaproteobacteria > Pseudomonadales > Alcanivoracaceae > Alloalcanivorax. The sequence continues at coordinate 20,780 of CAZKWA010000021.1, read as the reverse complement.
CGGGCTTGGGCTTCGGTTTGGGCTTTGGCTCGGGTTTGGGTTCCGGCTTGGGCTCGGGTTGCGGCTCCGGCGCCGGCTCGGGGGCCGTGGCCACCGGGCTGTCACTGGGCTTTTGCGCCAGATTCAGGGTCACGGCCTGCTGTTGGCCCTCCTTGGCGGGGCGGCCACCGGCCAGGGTCAGGCTGCCCACGCCGATAAGCAAAACGGCATGGGCGGCGAGGGCCAGGCTCCAGGCGAGAATCGCGCGGGGTTTGGGTATCACGGTGTGCTCTTACTCCGGGTTACCAGGCGTACTTCTTCCACGCCGGCGTCGCGCAGGGTTTCGAGGCTGTCACGCAGCGTGCTCAGACGGGTGCCGGCGTCCGCCATCAGGCGTACCGGCTCCTTGGCGTCGGTATCGGCGGGGCGGTTGCCGTTCGGTTGCGCCGTCGTGGCGGCGAGCGCCGCGGCCCGGTGCTCACGGATCAGTTCGCCGACCCGGGCGCCGTCCACCGGCTCACCCTGGTGCAGCAGCCGGCCCTCTTTGTCCAGCACCAGCATGAACTGCTCCAGATTTTCCTTGGTGTCGGCGCTGGCACTGTCGGGGGCGTCCACATCGCCTTCCGGTCGCGGCGCCAACTGGCCGGCCACCATGAAGAAGATCAGCAGCAGAAACACCACATTGATCAGCGGCAGCACCGGCTCCAGGGGCGGGCGGCGACCGCTGTCCGGCGACTCCAGATTCATGGCATCAGCTCCAGCTGCACGTCCTCGATGCCGGCGGCACGGGTCGCGTCCAGAGTGGCCAGCGCGGCCTGCAGGGGGGCGTCCGCGTGGCCGGTGATCAGCACCGTGTTGTCACGCCCTTGCAGGCGCTCGGCCAGTGCCGCCACCGGATAGGTGTCGCCTTCCATCTCCACCTGGCCGTCGGCGGTCACGGTGAGCGTCAGCCAGTCCTTGTCGTCGCGTTGCTCGCTGGCCTCGCTGGGCAGCACGTTCACGGGCAGGTCTTTCCAGTCACCGAAGCGGCTGGCGAGCATGAAGAACACCAACAGGATGAACACCACATCGATCAGTGGCGTCAGGCTGATGGTCGGTGAGCGATGGCGTTCCGGTTCCAGGTGCATGGATCAGCCGCCGACGGCGACCCGGCGCGGTGCTTGCTCGCGGGCCGGTGCCTCGGCGGTGCCGGGCTGGTCGGCGCCGTGCCGGCGCACCTGTACTTTCAGGCGGGCCAGACGGTCCTGCAGCTTCTCGCGGCACAGCTCGATGGTGCGATCCGCCCAGTGGAAGGCGGCCAGGGCGGGGATCGCCACGGTCAGGCCGGCGGCGGTGGTCAGCAGGGCTTCCCAGATGCCGCCGGACAGAATCGACGGATCCACCTGGGAGCCGGCGGCCTCCAACGCCTGGAAGGCGCCGATCATGCCGAACACGGTGCCCAGCAGGCCGATCAGCGGCGACAGGGCGCTGACTACTTCCAGGGTGCGCAGGCCGCCACGCATGTCTTCCAGGGCCTCGCGGCCGCGCCGCAGGCTGTCTTCTTCCCAGCTGTCCGGGTCCATGCCGCGGTTGTGCCAGGCGCTCAGTAGCACCTGGTCGACCGGCGAGCGGCCGGCTTCGCCGACCACCGGCTGTTCGCCGCGTTCCAGGCTTTCCAGCAGGGCGTCGGCCTGTTTGCTGGCCACCGGGCGCAAACGGGCGAACTGAAGCATCTTGGTGATCAGCGTGGCCAGGGCCACCACCGACATCACCGCCAGCAGCCACATGGCGGGGCCGCCGGCAACAAACCACTCAGGGAGTTGAAGCTGCAAGGAAGACATCATGTCCGGACTCCTGTTGACGGGCGCATACCGCCATCACGGAAAGATAAGGCAGAAAAAGAGGCGATATCGCCAGAGAGGCCGAAGTCTAGCATTTCAAGGCTTGAATGCAAGTCATTCCTATTTACATTTCAAGCCGGTGAAGGTCACCCTGCTGGATTCCAGAGAGGCTGATCTTTGGGTGGTGGAGCTTTGTATCGGAGACGGAGGGAATGGTGGCGCCTTTCGGGTGCGTCCCCTCAATCGGTGGCGCTTAACCATTAAACAAAGCTGGGGATGGTGGGAGGTTGCCTTCCACGCGAACGGGGCGACTCTTTGTGCGAGCGGGCCTGGCCCGCGAAAGGGTGGCTTTAGCCACCCGGCGGGATTCCAGAGACTTCTCTAACGGCACCAACAAGTTCTCCGGGATCCTGCCGGGAGCTGCGCTCCCTTTCGCGGGCGGGGCCCGCTCCCACAGGTCGGGGTGTTTCAGCGCTGCATCAGCGTGTAGTTGTAGTCGGACTCGTACCGCTGGCTGTCGGCGTTGAGCATCTCCACCGCGTTGGTGGCTTTCTGCAGAAAGCGGAACTGCTCCGCCGGGTCGGTGGGGTTGAGGATGAACAGCGGGTAGGACTTGCCGTCCACGGACTGCCGTTCGGCGATCCAGTTGCCCCGGTCCACGTCGCTGCCGCCGGCCTTGGCGCCATCCAGGTAGGTCTGCCGCAGCTCAAACCGTGACGGCTGGTCGGCCTGGTCCCGGTACAGCGTGAGGGTGGTCTGGATGCCGGAGCAGGCGGCACAGGGAAGCACGCCCTGGTAGACCGTTTTGCTGGCTTTGGGGTCGGGTTGGGGTTCGGGAGCGGTCTGACAGCCGGCCAGCGCGAACAGCGCGGCCACCATAAAGATCGAAAGGGCGTTTCTCATGCGGGTCTCCCTGACAGTGATAATGGACTGTCAGTATAGTCCCGGCCCCGTGAACGGGCTCACAGCTTTAACAGTGTTTAACCCTGGACAAAGGCTCAATCCCGGCGGCGCGCCAGATAGCGTTGCACCCCTTCCGCAATCAGGAAGACCACCCCTAGAGCGATTAAAAAGTACAGCAGAATCATGTTTCCCCAGACCGGTAAGTCAGCCGAAAGGCTTGATGGCAAGCCATTTTTTGCAGTCGAGAATAGGCCAGGCAGGCCCCGCGAGACAGTAACTTACTGTTAATGCTTGTTATTGCTTTGGCAGGGAGCGGCGAACCGCTCCGTGTCTGGGGTAAGAATAACGGCCTATGCAATAAGCGTCATTGGACTTTAGTGGAAAGCGGACGCGCGTCACAGTTATCGATGGGGGCTCAGCCGAGCAGTTCCAGCGGTCCGGTGCGTTCGATGCCGCGCTGGTAGGCGGGGCGTGCCTCCACGCGTTGAATGAAGTCGCGGATATGCGGCAGGGCGTCCAGGTTGGCGCGCGCGCCGGCGGCCTGCAGCGGAAAGCTCATTTGCACATCGGCGGCGGTGAGCTCCTCGCCGGCGAACCAGGTGTGGCTGGCGAGATGACTTTCCACCAGCCGCAGCTGCTCTTCGATGCGCGGCTGCACGAAGCCGCCCACCAGGCCGTCGCTGATTTTTCTGGCGATGGGTTTGGCGAAGAACGGCATGGGTGTCTTGGGCACCCGGCTGAAGATCAGCTTCATCACCATCAGCGGCATCAGCGACCCTTCCGCGTAGTGCAGCCAGTACTGGTAGTTGAGCCAGTCGGGGTCGTCCACGCTGGGTTTAAGCCGGCCGCCGCCGTGCTTTTCCACCAGATACTCGATAATGGCGCCGGATTCGGCCACCACGGTGTCGCCGTCGGTGATCACCGGTGATTTACCCAGCGGATGGACCTTACGCAGAGCCTCGGGCGCCAGCATGGTTTTCGGATCGCGTTTGTAGTGCTCGATTTCGTAGGGAATGCCGAGCTCTTCCAACAGCCAGACAATACGTTGCGAGCGGGATTTTTCCAGATGGTGGACAATGATCATGACGCTTTCCCGATACGGTAAGGATGTGAGTGCGACGCCGAGCATAGCATTGGGCGGCCTGCTTTGCCGTCAAGGCGATGCGCTGACGCTTACCGTTGAGCGGGTCCGTGTCTGCCCTGAAACCGCGATGAACCTGAAATTACCCCCCGGCGCCGGCCTCGCGCGCCTCGGCCTGGGTCACCGCGGTGGGCGGTGAGCCGGGCAGGCGGTGCACCGCCTCCAGGACATCGTCGAGCACCGCCTGGCTTTTCCAGGCCGACGGCGTGTTGACGATGGCGGATACCGCCCAGGTGGTGTTGTTGCTGTCGCGGGTGAAGCCGGCCACCGCGCGCACATTGGTCAGCGAACCGGTTTTGATGTGGCCTTCGCCGCGCAGGCCGGTGCCGCGCAGCCGGTTGTGCATGGTGCCGTCCATGGCCACCAGCGGCAGCGAGGCGATCAACTCGGCGGCGAACGGGCTGCGCCAGGCCTGCTGCAGCATCTTGATCTGCTCCATGGGGCTCATGCGCGCCTCGCGGGAGAGACCGGCGCCGTTGTCCAGCACCACCGCGCGCGGGTCCATGCCTTTCAGGGCCATCCACTCCTTGATGGCGCGTTCGGCGGCGGCCAGATCGTCGCGGTCTTCCGCCAGACGGTGTTCGGCGCCGATGGTCAGGTAGAGCTGGCGGGCCATCACGTTGCTGCTCCATTTGTTGATGTCGCGCACCATGGTGACCAGGTCCGGGGAGGACGTGGTGGCCAGCAGGTCGGCGCCGGCCGGCAGGCGATCGAAACGGGTGGCGCCGAGGATGCTTCCGCCGAGCTGCTGCCACAGGCCGCGCACGACGGCGGCGGTGTAGGTTTCCTGGCTCATCAGCGACAGGTAATTGCCGGCCCGGCAGCCGGGCGGCAGGGAGCCGGTGATGGTGACGGTGATGCGGCCGTTGTCCTGGTAGTCCGGCTCCATTTTAAGCCGGCGGCCGGACGGGCAGCCGCCACCGCGGGTCAGGGTGATCTGGTTATCGAGGGTGATGGCGTCGGTGACCGGGTCCACCCAGGCGCTGACGCCGTCCTTGCGGGCGGCGAACTGGAAGTGGAACACGTTCAGATTGGTGAGCAGGGCATGGGGCTCGACCAGGAAAGGCGCATGCGGGTTGTCGCCGTCGTCGTCGAAATGCGGCTGACCGTGGGGCAGCCGGAAGTAGGAACCGTCCAGCACCAGGTCGCCTTGCACTTCGCGGATGCCGTAGGCGCGCAGATCACGCAGCAGCTGCCAGAGCCGTTCTTCGGTGAGTTTGGGGTCGCCGGCGCCGACCAGGAACAGGTCGCCCCGCAGGACATCGCCTTGCAGTTCGCCGTTGGTGTAGACGCGGGTGTGCCATTTGAAATTGGGGCCGAGCAGTTCCAGCGCCGCGTAGGTGGTCAGCAGCTTCATGGTGGAGCCCGGATTCATTATCTGGTCGGCGTTGACGAAGCGCGCCTCGCCGGGACCGTCCAGAGGCACGGCGGCCAGCGCCAGATCGTCGTCCGGCAGGTTGAGGGCGTCCATTCGCTCCAGAATACGGTCCGGCCAGTCGTCCGCGCCGACGGGGGAAGCGTAGAGAGTGGCGGCGACGACAATCGACAGAACACGAACAGCAAGCCGCATAAGCCCGGTACTCTCCCTGTGTGGGTCTTCTAAGGGGTTAGTGACTACTAGCCTAAAGGAAAAAGCGGAGGGCGGTCAGGGGGCGACCGTTGGGGAATTGTAAATTCTTCAGGCGCCGGGCACGGCGGGTTCGCCGCGCGGATTTGCTATAGTGGCGGCGCCAAAGCCGCTGCCTCGCACGGCTGCCACCGACAAGGAGACCTGGATGTCGAAACTGCTGCTCAATCTGCGCCGGGTGCCCGACGACGAGCGCGATGAAATCCGTGCCCTGCTGGACCAGCACGGCATCCCCCATTACCAGACCGAACCCAGTGTGTGGGGTGTCTCCGCCGGTGGCATCTGGCTGAGCAATGATCAGGATTGGGAGCGGGCCCGGCCGTTGCTGGCGGACTATCAGCGGCGCCGTCTCGAGCAGCAGCGCGCCGCCTTCGAACAGGCCCACCAGCGCGGCGAGGCCACCACCGTGTGGCGCAACCTGCGCGCCCGTCCACTGCGGGCCTTGGCATTTCTGATCGCGGCTATAGCAGTGCTGCTGATCACGATCGTGCCGTTCGTGACGCTGGGGTAGTAGCGGTGAGTGGTCTTGTGGGAGCGGGCCCCGCCCGCGAAAGGGGCGGAGCCCCGGCAGGATCCCAGAGGCTTCTCTAACGGCAGCTCCATCAGCCTCTCTGGGATCCTGCCGGGTGGCTGGAAGCCACCCTTTCGCGGGCCAGGCCCGCTCCTACAAGCGCGCCAGGTTTTCGGGGTCCCCGACGTCGATGCCTTTATGTTGCAGGTCGGCGTGGTAGGAGCTGCGCACCATGGGGCCGGAGGCCACCGAGGTGAAGCCCATCCTGCGGCCTTCGGCGGCGAACATCCGGAAGTCGTCCGGGTGCACGTAGCGCTCCACCGGGGCGTGGAATTTGCTCGGCTGCAGGTACTGGCCGATGGTGATCATATCCACGTCGTGGTCGCGCAGATCGCGCAGCGTTTCCAGCACCTGATCGTTGGTCTCGCCCAGGCCCACCATGATGCCGGACTTGGTGGGCACGTCCGGGCGCCGCTCGCCGAAGCGCCGCAGCAGTTTCAGGGAATGCTCGTAGCGGGCGCCGGGGCGGGCCTTCTTGTACAGATGCGGCACCGTCTCGATGTTGTGGTTGAACACATCCGGCGGGGTGGCGTCGAGGATATCCAGAGCGTCGTCCAGGCAGGGCCGGAAGTCCGGCGTGAGGATTTCCACCTTGGTGTCCGGGCTCAGCGCGCGCACTTCGCGGATGCACTCGGCGAAATGGGCGGCGCCGCCGTCGGGCAGGTCGTCCCGGTCCACCGAGGTGATCACCACATAGTTGAGCCCCAGGTCGGCCACCGATTCCGCCAGGTGCTTGGGCTCGTCCGGGTCCAGGCCATTGGGACGGCCGAAGCCCACGTCGCAGAACGAGCAGCGCCGCGTGCAGATGTCGCCCATGATCATGAAGGTGGCGGTGCCGCCGCCGAAGCACTCCGGCAGGTTGGGGCAGGCCGCTTCCTCGCAGACGGTGTGCAGCTTCTGCCGGCGCAGCATCGACTTGATGCGCTGGATTTCGCCGTTGGCGGGCACCCGCACGCGGATCCAGTCCGGCTTGCGTTCGCGCGCCGGGCGCACTTCGTTGACCAGCGGAATGGTGCGGACCTTGTCGGCGCCGCGCAGCTTGTCGCCGATTTTAACCTTCGCTTTCGCCGGGCGGTCGGCCTGGGCTTCGCTCATGGAAACGTCTCTCGAGGTTATCTGCCTTTTGGGCTCTGGGGTGAAGTGTACCAGTCCGGTGGTGGGGCTGTCCGGGGCGAAAGCCCCAGTCGGCGCGACAGAATCGTTACCAGATCCTGCTCCAGCGCCGGGCGGGAAACGTGCACGCCCTCGGCGGCCAGGCTGGTCACCGGCTGGCCCGCGTAGCCGCACGGATTGATGCGCTGCCAGGGCACCGGGTCCGGCTCGCGATTGAGCGACAGGCCGTGGTAGCTGCCGCGCTGGCGGATGCGCAGCCCCAGCGAGGCGATCTTGGCGCCGGCCACGTAGACGCCGGGGGCGCCGGGCCGGTTCTCCGCGTCCAGGCCCTGGTCGCGCAGGTATTCCACCACGCTGTCCTCGATGGCGGTGACCACGGCGCGGGCGCCCAGGCCCAGCCGGCGCACGTCCAGCAGCAGGTAAACCACGGTCTGGCCGGGGCCGTGGTAGGTCACCTGGCCGCCCCGGTCGCTGCGCACCACCGGAATCTCGCCCGGGTCGAGAATATGCTCGGGCTTACCGGCCTGGCCCAGGGTGTAGACCGAAGGATGTTCCAGCACCCAGAGTTCGTCGCCGGTGCGCTCATCCCGTTGCTCGGTGAAGTCCTTCATGGCCTGCCAGCAAGGCGGGTAGTCGACGCTGGGGAAATGCCGCACGGTTACGTTCATAGGCGAATTATCGGGGCGCCCCTGCGCCCCTGCAAGGGCGGGGCTAGCCGTGGATCGAAAAATGCCGCCGGAACAGACGCGTGGCGAGCAGGCCCGCGGGGCTGTGGTGCAGCGCCGGCGACAGCAGCGGCACCAGGGCATCCAGGGTGTCTTGCTCGCCGAGACCGGCGAGACGCTGCTTGAGCAGATGGTCTTCTTGATCGATATCGTCGGTGCGCTGTCCGGCGCGGCCGTCGTCGACGCTGATCGACGTGGTCGATGCCGGGGCGGGCTTGCCGGCGGCCGTGGAGCGGCGACGCCACAGACGTTGCCGGGTGCGAAAGCTGACCGCCTTATCGTCTTCCACCGCTGTCCGGGAGCCGCGCGTTAGCCAGTCGTGAATCACCTGGCGCTCGTAGCGGTTGAACACGCCGAACATCTCCGCCTGCTCGCCCTCTATCAGATTCCAGAAGCGGCTGTTGCCGGCGGGCTCGCCGGGCTTCAGCCAGCCGTGTTTTTGCAGCGCGCCGAGGAAGTCGGCGATACGCCTCTCATCCGCCAGCCATTCGCTGACCGGGACGCCGGCCACCCGACAATGGTCGCCGTGGGCGTGCCGGCCGGTGCGGCTCTTACGTTGAAAAATGCGCAGCACCTGCTGGTCGAGATCGAAGTCCGCGCAGATCCGTTCCGGGCCGGCGCCGAGACTGTTCAGCGCGTAACCCCGCCGCACCCGGCGGTAAAACCGGTCGCGATCACCGATCACCGGCAGGTTATCCAGCACCGCGCGGCGCGCCTGGCTGGCGTGCCCGGAGTCGGCGTTGTCGATGGTGATATGCAGGGTGAAATAGTAGGGGTCGATGCCCAGCTCGTTCAGTTCATGGGCGGTGATCAGCAGGTGCAGGGGCGGTTGCTCGTAACCGAGATTGTAGCCGATGATTTCCGGCAGAAAATGCTCCGCCTGTTGGGCCATGGCGAGCTGTAGCGTGCCTTGCAGATAGTAGTGGTCGGGCAGCGCGTCGTGTTGCGCGCATTCGTGTTCGCGCAGCAATTTGTCGAACAGCAGTACGTGGTTTTTATCCGGCTGGCCGTCGCCGAGTTCCTCCAGATAGGTGTGAATCAGCGCCCCGAAGCGGCGGTCTTTCCAGTGACGCAGCAGACCGAACAGCCAGGCGCCATCGACCTGTTTGGTGGGGGCCACCGCGCCGATGAAATAGAGCGCCTGGGCTTTGCAGGAAAAATACTGGCGGGGCGCGCCCGCTTTACGGGCTTGCAGATACGCCTGGTAGTCTTGGCCGACCCGGTCGTTGCCGCGCAGCGACCAGCGCTCAAGCTGTTCCGGCGAGCCGGGCAGATCGATATCCGCATCGTCCACCGTCCGCAGTTGCTCGGCCAAAAAGGCCCCGGCCTCCCGTCGGCTTGACGCGTCGGGTTCCGGCCGCGACAGTTTCCCGTGGAGATCCCGCAACGTATCGGAAGATTCAGCGATTAAAGTGGCTGGCGAGTTCATCGGCGGACCGTCCGTGGATGAGTGGGACTTCCGATACTCCCAACCTGGCGGCATGAGTGACACTGTTTTGGCCGATTCCTTAAAAGATTTTACCTTCCGTCAGCGGGCGCTGCTCGATCTGGTGGCCCGGCTGCGTGCCGAAAAGTACCGCTTTATCACGGTGACGCCGGCCTCCCACGAGCGCGTCAACGCGCGCCCTGAAAACCGTTGGGCGCGCGGTCTTGAAGATGTATTCGGCTGGAATCGCCAGTTTCAACCGGGCCTGCTGCCCGCCGACCTGTTCGAGGCTCTGGTGAGCGCCGACGTGCTGGCGCCCGGCGAGCAGGGCTGGCGCAGCACGGTGCGGGTGTCGTCACTGAATGACCAACTGCTGCTGCATTCGTCGCACCCCACGGAATCCGACGACGCGGTCTTTTTCGGGCCGGACAGCTATCGTTTCGTCAACGCGATTACCGCCCTGCTGGAGCGCCATCCGGCGCCGCGCCGCGTCGCCGACATCGGCTGCGGCGCCGGCGCCGGCATGCTGCGGGTGGCGGCGGCTTGCCCGGACGCCGAGGTGCACGGTGTCGACGTGAATGCCCGGGCGCTGGAGTACACCCGCCTGAACGCCGCATTCAATGGCACCGACAACGTGCGGCTTCACCAGGGCAGCTTGTTCGAGCCGTTGCAGGGACACTTCGATCTGATTATCGCTAATCCCCCTTATTTGCTGGATCCGGGGCGGCGGCTGTACCGCGACGGCGGGGGCGAGCTGGGCGAAGCGTTATCGGTGCGCATCGCCCTGGCGGCGCTGGAGCGGCTGGCGCCCGGTGGCGTTCTGCTGCTGTACACCGGGGTCGCCATGGTCGAGGGTCGGGACCCGTTTCTGGAGCAGGTGGCGCCGGCGCTCGAGCGGTCCGGCCTGCGCTGGCACTACCGTGAGGTGGACCCGGACGTCTTCGGCGAGGAGCTCGCCGACGGGGTGTACCGCGGGGCGGATCGTATCGCCGCCGTGGTGTTGACGGTGGAGCGAAGTGACCGGGCTTAAAGCGTTATTTTGACGTGCGGACAGGCGTCCAGGTCCCGGTAGATGCTTTCCACCTGTTCACGGTGGCGCAGTGTCACGCTGGCGGTGATCGACACGAAGTTGCCCTTGGTGCTGGGTCGGCTGCTCAGGTGGGCATGGCGGTCGAAATCCGCCAGGTGGCTTTCCAGGATTTCCGCCACCGCCTCTTCCAGGGGCGCGTCGGCGGCGCCCATGACCTTGAGCTGCATGTCGTGGGGAAAATCCCACAGGTCTTCGCGGATCGCCATGGTCGGTCTCTCGTCGGGTCGTGGTATCAATCCAGGCCGCAAAGGCGGCGCTTGAACTGGATATAGTGGCGCGACAGCGTTTTCCAAGTGGCGCCGGGGCGGCCGTCGCCCACCGCGCGGTCGTTGAGGCGGGTAATCGGCACCACGTCCTTGGTGGAACTGCTCATCCATATTTCGTCGGCGTCGTAGAGCTGCTGTTCGGGAATTTCCCGCTCCAGCACTGGCACGCCGTGCTCGCGGCACAGCTCCACCACCAGATCGCGGGTGATGCCGCCCAGAATACGCGGGCTGTGCGGCGGCGTGGTCACTTCGCCATTGTGCACCACGAACACGTTGCTGGCGGCGCCTTCGGTGACCAGGCCGTCGCGCACCAGTATCGCTTCCACGGCGCCGGAGGCCACCGCCTGCTGGCGCAGCAGGATGTTGGGCAGCAGTGAAATCGACTTGATGTCGCAGCGTGCCCAGCGGGTGTCCGCCAGGGTGATGGCCGCCGCGCCCCGGGTACGCCGCGGGCTGTCGGCGTCGGGTACGGTGATGGGCGCGCAGGACAGAAACACCGTGGGGGACACCGGCGGGTGCGGAAAGGCGTGGTCACGCTTGGCGGCCACGCCCCGGGTGATCTGCAGATACACCGAGATATTGCCGCCGCCGTTGGCCGCCACCATCTCCTCGCACAGCCGCCGCCAGCCGTCCCGGCCATGGGGGTTGTTGATGGCCACTTCGCCCAGCGAGCGCTCCAGGCGCTGCAGGTGGGCGTCGAGGCGGAACAGCACGCCGTTGAAGGCGGGGATCACCTCGTAGACACCGTCGGCGAACAGAAAGCCCCGGTCCATGGGCGAAATGCGCGCCTGGTCCGGGGCCATGAATTCGCCGTTGAGGTAGACCTTGCCGTTCGCCATGGCCGGCCTCTAGCTGAACAGTCCCTTGAAGAACAGGACGATGTGGTCCCAGATCTTGGCGAAGAAACCGGCCTCTTCCACGCTTTCCAGGGCCACCAGCGGTTTTTCCGCCACGGTTTTGTCGGCCAGGGTCACCGTCAGGGTGCCGTATTGCTCGCCCTCGCGGATCGGCGCGCGCAGTTCCGGGCGCACCGACATGGCGGCTTTCAGCTGGTCCTGGGTGTCCTTGGGCACGGTGAGGATGAGATCCTCCTTGAGGCCCAGGCGTACCTGATTGGCGGCGCCCATCCACACCTTCGGGGTGTCGAGCACATCGCCGGCGCCATAGCCTTCGTAGGTTTCATAGAAGCGGAACCCGTAGCTGAGCAGCTTCTGGGACTCACGCGCCCGCGCCGCCTCGGAATCGGTGCCCATCACCACCGCGATCAGACGCATGCCGTCCTGCTTGGCGGAGGACACCAGGCAATAGCCCGCCGCTTCGGTGTGGCCGGTCTTCAGGCCGTCGACGCTGTCATCCCGCCACAGCAGCAGGTTGCGGTTGTGCTGGGTGATGCCGTTGTAGGTGAATTCCTTCTCGGCGTAGAGATCGTAGTGTTCCGGGAAATCGCGGATGATCGCCCGCGCCAGAATCGCCAGGTCGTGGGCGGTGGTGTAGTGGTTCTCCGCCGGCCAGCCGGTGGCGTTGATGAAATGGGTGTTCTCCATGCCCAATTCGCGAGCCTGATTGTTCATCAGGTCGGCGAAGGCGTCCTCGGAGCCGGCGATGAATTCCGCCATGGCCACGCTGGCGTCGTTGCCGGACTGGATCACGATGCCCTTGAGCAGGTCCTGCACCGATACCCGGGTGCCTTCCTGGACGAACATGCGTGAGCCGCCCATGCGCCAGGCCTGCACGCTGATCGGCACCATGTCCTGCTCGGTAATATTGCCGGCCTGGATTTCCTTCTCCACCAGGTAGGCGGTCATCATCTTGGTGAGGCTGGCCGGCGGCAGCCTCTGGTCGGCGTTGTGCTCGACGATCACCTGGCCGCTTTTCGCGTCCATCAGCAGATAACCGCGGGCGTCCACGTCGGGGGCGCGCGGGATCAGGCTGTTGGCGGCGGCCAGCGGCGCCAGGCTCAGCACGGTAAGACAGACAAGCACCCGGAACAGCAGGGTTTGCGGGGAACGGTATTGAGTCATCATTTCAGCCTTACGGGCGAATCAGTTCACGGGGATGGGTGGGGTGAAGCCGGCCTGGCGTATCGCCTGGCGGGCCTGGTCGCGGGCCTCGCTGTTGCTGAACGGGCCCAGCCATACTTTGTAGAGCGGGCTGTTTTCCGGTTGCCGCACCGACACCGGCAGCTTGAGCTCATCGCGCAGCGCCCGTTCCAGGTCCCGGGCGCTGTCCAGGCCACGGAAGGCGCCGGCCTGCAGATAGAGTTCGCCGCTGTCGGGCGCGGCCGCCGCCAGGTCCGGCGGCGGGCTGTCCACGGCGGCGCGCACGGCGGTGGGCACCGTGCCTTCCCGGTTGGGCTTGACCTTTTCACGCACGGTCAGGGCTTCCACGCGAACGCGGCCGGTGCCCTTGCCTTCGATGCCGAGGCGCGCCGCCGCCGCCCAGGACAGGTCGATAATGCGCTCGGAGTGGAACGGGCCGCGATCATTGACCCGCACCACCAGGCTCTTGCCGTTGTCCAGGTTGGTGACCCGGGCATAGGTGGGCAGCGGCAGGGTGCGGTGGGCGGCGGTAAAGCGGTACATGTCGAACGGCTCGCCGCTGGAGGTGCGGTAGCCGTGGAACTTGCGGCCGTACCAGGACGCCAGGCCCTCTTCCTCATAGCCGGCGGCGGACTCCATCACCTGGTAGCTCTTGCCCCAGACGCTGTAGGTCTTGGGGTTGCCGTAGGCGCTGAGCGGCTCTTCCTTGGGCACCGGCTCGGGCTGGCTTTCCACATCCGGGCGCTGCTCGGGGCCGGAATCCACCTGGTGCTCATAGCGGTCGGAGCCGGGCGCGCCATCGGCCGGCCTGGGCGTTTCGGCCGGGGGCTCGGTGGGGGCCGGCGCGGTGGCGCAGGCGCCCAGGGCGAGAGCGGTGGTCACGATAACAAGCGCACGCATCACAGAGACTCGGCCTCCAGGGCATCAGCAATACGGTGGGACAGTTGCAGTACCGCCATGGCGTATAGTTCGCTGTGGTTGTAGCGGGTAATGACGTAAAAATTGTTGCTCACCAGCCAGAACTCGTGGCCATCCTCGCCGATCAGGTCGAGCATCGCCACGGAAGTGTCGGCCGGCAGGTCGAAACAGTAGTCGCTGCCCAGGCTATCATTCTCGCAGGACACTGCCACTACGCCGTTCTTCCGGGCCTGCGCCAGGGTGAAGCCCGGTTTGTAGCCCTTTTTAACCAGGGCCTGGTAGCCGTCGCCGTCGACCCGGGCGCGCGCGGCGACCGGCAGGCCGGGCTGCCACTTGTGGGCGGCGAAGTAGCTGGCGACGCTGCCGATGGCGTCTTCCGGGCTGTTGACCAGATCGATCACGTCATCGCCGTCGAAATCCACCGCGTAGGCCTGGTAGCTGGTGGGAATGAACTGCGGGAAGCCCATGGCCCCGGCGTAGGAGCCGGTGATGGTGCTGGCGTCGATGTGCGCGTCGCGCTCCAGTTCGAACAGCGCCACCAACTGCTTACGGAAAAAGGACGCCCGCGGCGGGTAGTCGAAGCCCAGCGTGGCCAGGGCATCGAGCACCCGGTAGTTGCCCTTGTGGCGGCCGTAGCGGGTTTCCACGCCGATGATCGCCAGGATGATCTCGCGCGGCACCTGGTATTCTTTCTCCGCGCGGGCCAGGGTGTCGGCGTGCTCGCGGGCGAACGCCACGCCCTGTTCCACCCGTGAGTCCTGCAGGAAGATGCGCCCGTATTCGGCCCAGGTGAGGGACTTTTCCGCCGGCCGGGCAATGGCCTCGAGAATGCTCTCCTGGCGTTTGGCGTCGGCCAGCAGGCTGCGCACGCGGTCGGTATCGAAACCGCGGTCGCCCAGGGCTTCGATCACCGCGCCGGCTTCCGGGTGCTCCGCGTAATTGCGGGTCTTGGTGGTCTCGGCCAGGGCGGCGCCGTTCAGCAGGGCACCCGCCAGGGTCGCCCGCAGTACAACCGACAGTCCTTTTTTCACCAACAGTCTCCTTTAATAGGTCATCAGACGGCGATGGGTGTGGATCGACATCAGCATGCCGAAGCTGGCCATCAGGGTTACGATCGAGGTTCCGCCATAGCTCACCAGCGGTAAGGGTACGCCCACCACCGGTAAGAGTCCGGACACCATGCCGACGTTCACAAAAATATAAATAAAAAAGGTCATCGTCAGCGCGGCGGCCAGCAGCCGGGAGTAGGTCTCCTGGGCCTGCCAACTGATAAAGAAACCGCGCCCCACGATCACCAGGTAAACGGTGATCAGCAGCACGAAGCCGATCAGGCCGAACTCCTCGCCGAGCACGGCGAGAATGAAATCGGTGGACGACTCGGGCAGAAAGTCCAGCCGCGACTGGGTGCCGTCCAGCCAGCCCTTGCCGGTGACGCCGCAGCCGATGGCGGTTTTCGACTGGATGATGTTCCAGCCGGCGCCGCGCGGATCCGCCTCCGGGTTGAGGAAGGTGTCCACCCGGCTGCGCTGGTAATCGTGCAGCACGAAGAAATACATCAGCGGCGCGGCGATCACCAGGACCAGCACCGCCAGGCTGATCAGCCGCCAGGAGAGCCCGGCCATGAACAACACCACCAGGCCGGCGGCGGCGATCAGGATCGAGGTGCCCAGGTCCGGTTGCACGGCGATCATCACCACCGGCAGGAAAATCAGCCCCAGCGCGGCCAGCACGTCCAGTTTGGTGGGCGGCAGGTTCCGCTCACTGAAGAACCACGCCACCATCGCCGGCACCGCCAGCTTCATCAGCTCGGCGGGCTGGAAGCGGCCGATCCCCGGCAGGCTCAGCCAGCGCGTGGCGCCCTTGGCCTCGGTGCCCACCAGCACCACCAGCGCCAGCAGCACCACGCCCAGGGCATAGACCATGGGTGTCCAGAAGCGGTAGCTGCGCGGTGGAATCTGGGCCAGCACCAGCAGTACCAAAAAGCCCGCGCCGAGCCGCACCGCCTGGCGCACCACCAGGTTCAGGTCGCTGCCGCCGGCGCTGTAGAGCACCGTCAGCCCGCCCAGCACCAGAAGCAGCAGTGCCGCCAGTAACGGCGCGTCCAGGTGCAGGCGCGCCGACAGCTTATTGCCGAGCGTGCCGCCCAGCGGCATCTGCCGTTGATATTCCCGCAAGCTCATTGGGGTTCTCCGGAAACGGCGCCGGCCATCTGGGGCTGCGGGGTGCGGTCCAGTGGCGGCGGCACCGCCAGCTCGCCGTTGTCATCGAGCAGCCAGGCGTCCATTACCTGGCGCGCCACCGGGCCGGCGGTGGAGCCGCCGTGGCGGCCGTTTTCCACCAGCACGGCCACGGCGATGGCGGGCTCGTCCACGGGCGCGAAGGCGATGATCAAGGCGTGGTCGAGCAGCCGTTCGGCCAGCTCTTCCTCGTTATAGGTTTCCTCCTGGCCCACCGAAAACACCTGGGAGGTGCCGGTCTTGGCGCCCATCCGGTAGGGCGCGCCCGCGGCCATCACGCGGGCGGTGCCGCGCTCGCCGTGGACCACGTCCGCCATGGTGTCTTCCATGCGCTGCCAGTTCTCCGGATTGTTAAGATTGATATCCGGTCGCGGCGGCACCGGCAGCGCGTCGGCGGCCAGCGTCGGCGTCACCTGTTTGCCGTGGTGGGCCAGAATCGCGGTGGCGGTGGCCAGTTGCAGCGGCGTGGCCAGCATGAAGCCCTGGCCGATGCTGGCGTTGATGGTATCGCCGTGGTACCAGGTGGCGCCGCGCGCCGCGCGCTTCCACTCCTTGGAGGGCAGCAGACCGGCGGACTCGTTAAACAGGTCGATGCCGGTGGGCTGGCCCAGCGAAAAATCACTCAGGAAGTCGTGCATGCGCGCGATGCCCAGCTTGAAGCCGAGATCGTAGAAATAGGTGTCGCAGGACTGCACCACCGCCTTGTGCATATCCACCCGGCCGTGGCCCCAGCGCTTCCAGTCCCGGTAACGGTGCGGGTTGTCCTCCAGCTGATAATAGCCGGGGTCGAAGATGGTGCGTTGCCAGTCGGTGACCCCGGCGTCCAGCCCCGCCAGCCCGATAAAGGGTTTCACCGTGGAGCCGGGCGGGTAGCGGCCCTGCAGAGCCCGGTTGAACAGGGGATTGTCCAGGTCCTCCCGGTAGCGGGCGTAGTCCTGGTGGGAAATACCGTTGACGAACAGGTTGGGGTCGAACACCGGGCGGCTGACAAAGGCCAGCACGCTGCCGTCGCGCGGGTCGATGGCCACCACGGCGCCGCGCCGGTCGCCGAGGGCCTCATCGGCGGCGCGCTGCACGTCCATATCCAGGGTCAGGCGCAGGTTTTCCCCCGGCACCGGCGGCTTTTGCTCGAGCACGCGCAGAATACGCCCACGGGCGTTGGTCTCCACCTGGCGGTAGCCCACCTGGCCGTGCAGCCGGTTTTCGTAGTAGCGCTCCACCCCGGTGCGCCCGTAGTAGTGGGTGCCGGTGTAGTCGCCCTGCTCGGTGAGGGTCATGCCGTCCAGGTCTTCCGCATTGAGCCGGTTCACGTACCCCAGCACATGGGAGAACAGCTTGCCGTGGGGGTAGTGGCGCACCGGGTTGGCGGCCACGCGAACCCCGGGCAAGCGGTGCTGATTCACGGTGATGCGGGCGATCTCCTCTTCGCTGAGGCGCCCGCGCAGCGGGATCGGGTCCCAGGGGCGGCGCGGCCCCTGCAGGCGTTTGTTGAAGCGCTCGATATCGTCGCTTTCCAGCGGCACCAGTTGGTCGACCTCGCGCAGGGTCCGCTGCAGGTCGGGCACCTGTTCGACGATCACTTCCACGGTGAAGTCGGGCCGGTTGGCGGCGAGAATCTCGCCGTTACGGTCGGTGATCAGGCCGCGCGGCGGCGGTACCGCCTGGGTCTGCACCCGGTTCTCGTCGCTCAGCGTGGTATAGCGGCTGTGCTGGAAAATCTGCAGCCAGGCCATGCGTCCCACCAGCCCCACGGACAACACGGTGACCAGCAGCGCGCTCACCAGCAGGCGGAAGCTGAAAATCCGCTGCTCGTGGTGGTGGTCTTTGAGGGTCAGAGGTCGGCGCATTGGGCCCTGATAGTCGGTGATTCAGCGATGATACGGATGGCCGGCGAGCAACGTCCAGCCGCGGTACAACTGCTCGGCGAGCAGCACGCGCACCAGCGGGTGCGGCAGGGTCAGCGGCGACAGGGACCAGCGCTCATGGGCGTCCGCCGAGACACGCGGACAGAGCCCGTCCGGGCCGCCCACCAGCAACACCAGGTCCTGGCCCAGGTCACGCAGGGTGCCGAGGCGTTCGCTGAGTTGCTCGGTGGTCAGGGCGCGGCCGCCCACTTCCAGCGCCACCCGGTGGGCGCCGGGGTATTTGCTCAGTCGTTTTTCCAGGGCGTCGCCTTCCGCGCGCACCAGGGCGGCGGTGTCCCCCTTGCCTCTCTTAGGCAGCGGAATCTCCTCAAGTTTCAGACGCATGTCCGGCGGCATCCTTTTTTGATACTCGCCGAAGCCCTGGACCACCCAGGAGGGCATTTTGCCGCCGAGGGCAAGAAGATGGATACGCAAGCCACACACCCGCCGCGAAAATGAATGGAACCTTCAGTCGCTTTGCGGCGACCGGTCCGGATGATGCGCCGGATTCTGCCAAAGGCGCTCCAGGTCATAAAATTCCCGGGTCGCCGGCAGCATCAGATGCACGATCACGTCGCCCAGATCCACCAGTATCCACTCCGCGCCCCGTTCGCCCTCGGTGCCGAGGGGTTTGTAGCCGGATTTCTTGGCTTTTTCCATCACCGAATCCGCCAGGGCTTTGACGTGGCGGCTGGAGGTGCCGCTGGCGATCACCATATCGTCGGCGACGCTGGTGACGGCGCGCACATCCAGGCTGGTGATGTTCTTGGCTTTCATTTCTTCCAGAGCGTCGAGCACCAGATCCAGCAAAGGGGGTTGAGAACTCATGGGGCCTCGTTGTGTGCGTGACGGGTTGTATGAAGCGTATCGGCATTATACAGGCCCAGGCGTCGTATATGGGCCAGTACCGCCGGCGGCAGATGATGATCGGCGCCGTCGTGTTGCAGGGCGCGGCGAATATCGGTGGCGGCCACCGCCACCTCCGGACGGCGCAGCATTAAACGCCGCCCCGCCTGCCGCCGGCGCAGCAACGCCGCCGGCGCCGCCGGGAAGGCGCGCTGCACCGCCAGGGGCGCCGGCGGGCTGTGCGGCCGGGGCACCACCGCCAGGTGGCAAAGCGCCGGGAACTCCCGCCAGCGGTGCCAGCGATGCAGACCGGCGAAACTGTCCGCGCCCACCACGAACACCAGCGGCCGCGTGCCGATCCGCCGTCGGTAGTGCTTCAGGGTGGCAAGGGTATAGGACGGGCGCGTGGCGTGCCGCAGCTCCCAGTCGTCGGCGATCAATTGCCGGTGCCCGGCGCAGGCGCGCCGCACCATGGCCAGGCGCTGTTCGCCGTCGGCCAGGGGCTGGGGCCGGTGCGGCGGCACCGCATTGGGCAGCAGATGGACCGGCGCGTCGCCGAGCGCTCGGGACACGGCCAGGGCGGCCTGGACGTGGGCCCGGTGAATCGGATCAAAAGTGCCGCCGAACAGGATCAAAGGAAGATCGGACGCGGGATCACGTCCGTACATGCCCATCCCCGAGCACCACCCACTTCTGGCTGGTGAGGCCTTCCAGGCCCACCGGGCCGCGCGCGTGCAGCTTGTCCGTGGAGATGCCGATCTCCGCGCCCAGGCCGTACTCGAAGCCGTCGGCGAAACGGGTGGAGGCGTTGACCATCACCGAACTGGAATCCACCTCCGCCAGGAAGCGACGCGCCAGGGTATAGTTTTCGGTGAGGATCGACTCGGTGTGTCCGGAGCTGTAACGGTGAATATGCTCCAGCGCTTCGTCCAGGCTGTCCACCAGCTTGATCGCCAGTACCGGCGCCAGATACTCCTCGGCCCAGTCGGCCTCGGTGGCCTCCTGGACGCCGTCCAGCAGGGCACGGGTACGCTCGCAGCCACGCAGTTCCACCCCGGCCGCCTGGTATTGCGCGGCCAGTTCCGGCAGTACCCGCTCGGCGATGCCGGCGTGCACCAGCAGGGTTTCCAGGGTATTGCAGGTGCCGTAACGCTGGGTTTTGGCGTTGTAGGCCACCTTGATGGCCTTGCCCACGTCCGCCTGGGCGTCGATGTAGACGTGGCAGTTGCCGTCCAGGTGCTTGATCACCGGCACCCGGGCATCATTGCTGATGCGCTCGATCAGGCCCTTGCCGCCACGCGGCACGATCACGTCCACCCACTCGGGATGGGTGATCAGCTCACCCACGGCGGCGCGGTCGGTGGTTTCGATCACCTGCACCGCCGTTTCCGGCAGGCCGGCTTCGCGCAGGCCGATGCGCAGGCACTCGGCGATCGCCTGGTTGGAATCGATGGCCTCGGAGCCGCCGCGCAGAATCGCCGCGTTGCCGGATTTCAGGCACAGCGCCGCCGCGTCGATGGTGACGTTGGGCCGCGATTCGTAAATGATGCCGATCACACCCAGCGGCACGCGCATCTTGCCCACCTGGATGCCCGAGGGCCGGTAGTTCAGATCGGTGATGCCGCCCACCGGGTCGGCCAGGGCGATCACCTGCTCGAGCCCTTCCACCATGCCGTCGAAACGCTCCGGGGTCAGCTCCAGGCGATCCAGCAGCGCCGGCTCCAGGCCGTTGTCCCGGCCCCGGGCCAGGTCACGCTGGTTGGCGTCGAGGATGGCGCTACGGTGCGCGCGCAGCGCGCCGGCGATGGCGCTCAGCGCGGCGTTCTTGTCACCGGCGGTGGCCCGGGCCATGGCCCGGGAGGCAGCGCGGGCCTGCTGGCCCACGGTCGCCATGTACTGCTGGATATCCATGTTCTCTGCGATGCCCATTGTTTGACCGGAAAAGAATCGGAAGGCGCCTAGTATAGGCGTTTCGCGGCCCTGGGCGAAACCGGTCCCTCCGGGCTGGTGGCAGCGGGCTGTGGGATTGGTACCTGTGGGAGCTTGCCTTGCAAGCGAAAGGCCGGCAAAGCCGGCCGGCGGGATTCCAGAGACCTTGTTGGTGCCGCCGTTAGAGGCGTCTCTGGGATCCTGCCGGGTGGCTAAAGCCACCCTTTCGCGGGCGGGGCCCGCTCC
>CAZKWA010000020.1:0-49467 GCA_964556345.1 uncultured Alcanivorax sp. | reverse complement strand
CCGCTCCCACAAGCCCGCTTCTACAACCAAAAAAAAACCCCGCTCGAGGCCGGGTAGATTATGGGCTGCCTGAAGGGCTCGGGCGCTTAGCGGGCCGAGTGGCCTTTCAGCTCCACCTTCACTTTTTCGTGCTCCTGAAGGCCCTGGTAGTAGCGGCGCAGCACTTCCAGCACTTCCGGGCGGCTGAAGTTGTCCGGCACGTCGCCGCCTTCGCTGAGCAGCTTGCGCAGCTTGGTGCCGCTGACCAGCACGCGGTCGTCGGCGGTGTGCGGGCAGGTGCGCATGCTGGCCATGGTGCCGCACTTGTCGCACCAGAAGGTCCAGTCGATTTTCAGCGGCTGGGTGATCAGCGCGTCATTGGGGATCTCGTCGAAGATGTGGTGGGCATCGAACGGCCCGTAGTAGTCGCCCACGCCGGCGTGGTCACGGCCGACGATCAGGTGTGAGCAGCCGTAGTTCTGGCGGAACAGGGCGTGCAGCAGCGCCTCGCGGGGCCCCGCGTAGCGCATGTCCAGCGGGTAACCGGACTGCACCACGGTGTTCTCCACGAAGTAATGCTCGACCAGGGTGCTGATCGCTTCCTGGCGCACTTCCGCCGGAATGTCGCCGGGTTTCAGGTTACCCAGCAGGGAGTGCACCATCACGCCGTCGCAGATCTCGATGGCGATTTTCGCCAGGTGCTCGTGGGAGCGGTGCATGGGGTTGCGGGTCTGGAAGGCGGCCACGCTCTTCCAGCCGCGCTCTTCGAACATGGCGCGGGTTTCGGTGGGGGTCATGTAGATGCCGGCGTACTTCTCGGGGAAGTCGCCCTGGCTGAACACCTTCACCGGCCCGGCCAGGTTGACGTCGCCCTGGGCGAGGACCATTTTCACGCCCGGGTGCTCTTCGTCGGTGGTCTTGAACACCTGCTGGCACTCGTGGGCCTTGTCGATGGTGTATTTCTCGTTGACCACCATGGAGCCCATGATGTCGCCGTTGTCGTCCACCAGCGCCACTTCGGCGCCCTCGGCCAGCCCGTCGGCGGTGGCCTGATCGGTAGAGAGCGTGATCGGGATCGGCCAGAACACGCCGTTGGCCAGCGCCATGTTGTCGCACACGCCCTGCCAGTCGGCTTTGCCCATGAAGCCGTCCAGCGGGGTGAAACCGCCGATACCGAGCATGATCAGGTCGCCGCGCTCGCGGGAGCTGAGGGTGATTTTCGGTAACGCCTCGGCGGCGGCCAGCGCGCTTTCCCGCTCCGCGCCTTCCAGCAGCAGAATGTTCAGCGTATCGCTGCCGTGGGGTTTCACCAGTTGCGACATGTTCACTCCCTAGATGGTCGGTTGTGTCTGTGATGGCGGCGGATTATACCGGCCCGTGTCCGGGGCCCTCCACCGCTGCTAAGAACTTTCGGTTTGGTGCTTATAGCTGCAAACGCTTCAGGCCCAGGGTACGCGCAGCTTGACCGGCGCCGGCTCCAGCTCGATGTCCGCCGGCAGCCAGCCGGCCGGGTCGCCGTCCGCCTGCACGGGTTCCAGGCTCGGCGCGGTCACGGTGACCTTTTCGGCGCTCAGCGAGGCCACGCCGTCGACACGCTCCATGCGCCCCACCACCAACGCCGCCAGGCAACGCAGCAAAAAGCCCAGGCCGGGGCGTTGGAACATCAGCACCTGCAGGCTGCGCTTGGAGAGCCCCGCCTCGCGGCTGAGCACAAAGCTGCCGCCGTAATAGCGGCCATTGGTGATCACCGCCGAAAAGCAGTCCAGCGGACGGCCGTCCACGGTGATCCGGTACTGCACCTCGCCGTAGCGGAACAGCTGGCGGATCATGCTGATCACGTAGGCCAGCTTGCCCAGCCGGCGCTTCAGAATCAGGTCCACCTGGTCGACCACCCAGGCGTCGTAGCCGATGCCGGCCATCACCATGAAGCGGCGGCCGTTGAGCCGCGCCGGGGTGACGTGCAGGGTGCGCCCGTCGAGCACCACCCTGGCGGCGGCTTCCGGGCGCCGCGGGATCGACAGCTCCCGGGACAGCACGTTGGCGGTGCCGATCGGAAACAGCGCCAGCGATACGCCCGGGTTGAGGCCGTTGATCACGTCGTTGGTGGTGCCGTCACCGCCGGCGGCCACCACGCATTCGCCCTGGTCGTCCAGGCCGCGCAGATAGCGGGTGGCGTCCCCCGGGGCGCGGGTGTGGTAAAGCCGCACCTTGCCGCCGCCCTCTTCCAGCGCGCGCACGAAATGGCGCAGCCGCCGCTCCCTGCCGCCCCCGGCGGTAGGGTTGTAAATCACCGTGATGTTCATGCGTTCCCGTACTGCCGAAGAGGTGCTGCCCTACACCGGGTTATCGATATCGATGAAGATGTGTTCCAGCCCGTATTCGTTGGCGAGCCAGTCCCCCACCGCCTGCACCCCGTAGCGCTCGGTGGCGTGGTGGCCGCAGGCGAAATAATGGATGCCGGTTTCGCGGGCGAAGTGGGTGGTGGGTTCCGAAATTTCGCCGCTCAAATAAGCGTCCACGCCGAGCGCGCGGGCCTGCTCGATAAAGCCCTGGGCGGCACCGGTGCACCAGGCCAGGGTCTCGATTTCGTCCTCGCCGTCGCCGATGTGCAGGGCTTCGCGGCCCAGCACCGACTCCACGTGCACGGCGAAATCGCGGGCGCTCATCGGGTCGTCCAGGCGCCCCACGTTGCCGATGGAAAACGGGTTGTCCGCCTCCATGCCGCCCTCGACACGCAGCCCCAGCCGCCGCGCCAGCTGGGCATTGTTGCCCAATTGCGGGTGCGCATCCAGCGGCAGATGGTAGGCGAACAGGCTGATGTCGTGGCGCAACAGGCTTTGCAGGCGTTGCTTTTTCATGCCGCGCACACGCTGGTCTTCGTTTTTCCAGAAGTAGCCGTGGTGCACGAAAACGGCGTCCGCCTCTTCGACAATGGCCGCGTCAATCAACGCCTGGCAGGCGGTGACGCCGGTCACCAGGCGCCGCACCTGTTCGCGGCCTTCCACCTGAAGCCCGTTGGGGCAGTAGTCGCGGAAACGATGGGTCTGCAGCTCGTCATCGAGCACACGCAGCAAATGATCGCGTTTCAGCATGGATATCTCCCTGCTACTATTGCGCGCAGTCTACATGATTCGCGGGGGCGGAGGCTTGGATAAGTGGTGACAGGCCCGTTATTAAAACTGTTTCGATTTCTGGCGTTGCCGGTGGCCGCCGGCCTGGCCGTCGGCCTGGCGGTGCTGTGGTGGTACGAACACGGCCCCGGCTCGCGCCACGCCGGGGCGCCGGTGACCGCCAGCGCGCCCCGGGCGGACAGCTACGCCGATGCGGTGGCGCGGGCGGCGCCGGCGGTGGTCAATGTCTACACCACCCAGATCGTCACCCGTGGCGGCGAGCGGCTCAGCGACGACCCCCTGTTCAACCGCTTCATGGAGCGGCCGCGCCGGGAGCGCGCCCTGGCCAGCCTGGGCTCCGGCGTGCTGGTGTCGTCCAAGGGCTATGTGCTGACCAGCTACCATGTGATCCGCGACGCCGATGAAATCCTGGTGGCCCTGCGCGACGGCCGCGACGCCCCGGCGCGGGTGGTGGGCACCGACCCGGAAACCGACCTGGCGCTGCTGCAGATCGCCCTGGAAGACCTGCCGCAGATTGAGTTGAACGGCCCCCAGCCGGTGAGCGTGGGCGATGTGGTGCTGGCCATCGGCAACCCGCTGGGCGTCGGCCAGACCGTGTCCATGGGCATCGTCAGCGCCACCGGCCGGACCCACCTGGGCATCGCCACCTTCGAGAATTTCATCCAGACCGACGCGGCCATCAACCGGGGCAATTCCGGCGGCGCGCTGATCAATACGCGCGGTCATCTGATCGGCATCAACACCGCCATTTTGTCTTCCGACGGCAACTGGCAGGGCATCGGCTTCGCCACCCCGGCGTCGATCGCCAGCGAGGTGATGTCCGACCTGATCGAGCACGGCCGGGTAATCCGCGGCTACCTGGGCGTCACCGTTCAGGACATCAACCCCACCCTGGCGGAAACCTTCGGCATGGACGACGTGGTCGGCGGCGTGGTCACCGAGGTGGTGTCCGACAGCCCGGCCCAGAAAGCCGGCCTGCAGGCCGGCGACGTCCTGGTCGGCATCAATGGCGAAACCATGAAAGACGGCTACGAAGCGATGAATCGCATCGCCGGCACCCAACCAGGCACGACGCTGACCCTCAACGTGCGGCGCAATACTCAGGAGTTGGGGTTGGACGTGACCATCGGCACGCGTCCGCCAGCCGGCGAATAGCGGTACGGACGGGCCTGTTGTAGGAGCGGGCCCTGCCCGCGAAAGGCCGGCAACGCCGGCCGGCAGGATTCCAGAGACGTTGTTTGTGCCGCCGTTAGAGAAAGGCCTCTGGGATCCTGCCGGAAGCTTCGCTCCCTTTCGCGGGCGAGGCCCGCTCCTACAAGATGTCTTCCAGCGCCTCGGTGAGCTCCCGATTCTGATCCGGGCGCCCCACGGTAATCCGCAAGTAATCCACGATGCGTTCGGGTTTGCCGAAGTGGCGGACGATGATGCCGCGCTCGCGCAGCGCCGCCGCCAGGTCGGCGCCGGCGCGGGTGGCGTGGCGGCAGAACAGGAAGTTGGCGGCCGAGGGCAGCACGTCGAAGGCCATTGCTTCCAGGCCGTGGCGCAGGGTTTCGCGCTCCTCGATCACCAGTTCCCGGCCGCGCTGGAAGTAGTCCTCGTCCTCGAAGGCGGCGCGCCCGGCGGCGATCGCCAGGCGGTCCAGCGGGTAGGAGTTGAAGCTGTTCTTGATCCGCTCCAGCCCGTCGATCAGCGCCGGGTGCCCCACCGCGAAACCGATCCGCACGCCGGCCAGGCCCCGGGACTTGGACAGCGTCTGGGTAACCAGCAAGTTGGGGTACCGGTCCACCAATGCGATGGCGGTGTCGCCGCCGAAGTCCACATAGGCCTCGTCCACCACCACCACCGAATCCGGGTTGGCGGTGAGCAGGGTCTCGATGGCCGCCAGTGGCAGCAGCCGGCCGGTGGGCGCGTTGGGATTGGGGAAGATGATGCCGCCGTTGGGGGCGGCGTAGTCCGTCGGCTCGATGGCCAGATCGTCGTCGAGCGGCACCGTCCGGTAGTCGATGCCGTAGAGCCCGCAATACACCTTGTAGAAGCTGTAGGTGATGTCCGGGAACAGCAGCGGCCGGTCCTGCTTGAACAGGCCGTAGAAGATATGCGCAAGCACCTCGTCGGAGCCGTTGCCGACAAACACCTGCTCGCGGGTGACGCCGTGGTAGGCGGCGATGGCGTCCTTGAGTTCGGTGGCGTCCGGGTCCGGGTAGAGGCGCAGCCGGTCGTCGGCGGCGGCGCGGATCGCCTCGATCACTTTCGGCGAGGGGCCCAGCGGGTTCTCGTTGGTGTTGAGCTTCACCAGCCGTGCCATTTTCGGCTGCTCACCGGGCACGTAGGGCTCCAGGTCGCGGACGAACGGGCTCCAGAATCTGCTCATACCGGCTTCTTGATCCTCATTTCGGCGCTGCGGGCGTGGGCGGTAAGGCTCTCCGCGCGGGCCAGCACCGAGGCGATCTTGCCCAGCTCACTGGCGCCCTCCGGGGAGCAGCCGATCAACGAGCTGCGCTTCTGGAAGTCGTACACGCCCAGGGGCGAGGAGAACCGCGAGGTGGCGCTGGTGGGCAGCACGTGGTTGGGCCCGGCGCAGTAGTCGCCGAGGGCCTCGGGCGTGTGGCGGCCCAGGAAGATGGCGCCGGCGTGGCGCACTTGCTTCGCCCAGCCTTCGGCATCGTCCAGGGACAATTCCAGGTGCTCGGGGCAGATCCGGTTGACCACGTCCATGGCCTGGTCCAGGTCGTCCACCTGAATCAGGGCGCCCCGGTTGGCCATCGAGGTGCGGATCACGGTTTCCCGTTCCAGGGTCGACGCCAGGCGCTCCATGGCCTCTTCCACCCGGGTGAGGAAATCCGCGTCCGGGCTGACCAGGATGGATTGCGCTTCCTCGTCGTGCTCGGCCTGGGAGAACAGGTCCATGGCGATCCAGTCCGGGTCGGTCTTGCCGTCACAGACCACCAGGATCTCCGAGGGGCCGGCGATCATGTCGATGCCCACCTTGCCGAACACCTGGCGCTTGGCCTCGGCCACGTAGATGTTGCCGGGGCCGACGATCTTGTCCACCGCCGGCACCGTCTCGGTGCCGAACGCCAGCGCCCCCACCGCCTGGGCGCCGCCCAGGGTGAAGAAACGCTCCACGCCGGCCACCGCCGCCGCCGCCAGCACCATGTCGTTGAGTTCGCCGTCCGGCGCCGGGCTGACCATGACGATTTCGCCGACGCCGGCGACCCGGGCCGGCAGCGCGTTCATCAGCACCGAGCTGGGATAGGCGGCCTTGCCGCCGGGCACGTAGATGCCGGCGCGGTCCAGCGGGGTCACCTGCTGGCCCAGCAAGGTGCCGTGGGCGTCACGGTAGTGCCAGGAATCCTGTTTCTGGCGGGCGTGGTAATCACTGACCCGTTCGGCAGCGGCTTCCAGAGCCTGGCGCTGGTCGGCGGGCAGGCGCTTCAGCGCCGCTTCCAGCTGCGCCCGCTCCACGGTCAGCTCCGCCATGGAGGCCACGTCACGGCGGTCGAAGCGGTTGGTGTACTCCACCACCGCGGCGTCGCCCCGGCCGGCCACGTCGCGCAGGATGCCGCGCACCCGCTCGCCCACTTCCTCGTCGCGCTCTTCGCTCCAGGCGGTGAGCGCCATCAGGCGGGGGACGAAATCCGCGTCGTTGGCGTTTAAACGGTTGGTCTTCATGCTGTTTCCCGGCGTTGCACCACGGCCTGCTCGAGTTTATCAAGAATCGCCTGGATCGCGGCGTGGCGGGTTTTCATGCTGGCCCGGTTGACCACCACCCGGGAGGACACCTGGGCGATCAGCTCGGTGGGCTCCAGGCCGTTGGCGCGCAGGGTGTTGCCGGTGTCGACGATATCCACAATGCGGTCCGCCAGCCCCACCAGCGGGGCCAGCTCCATGGCGCCGTAGAGCTTGATGATTTCCGCCTGCTTGCCCTGCTGGGCGAAGTACTGGCGCGCCACATTGACGAACTTGGTGGCCACGCGCAGACGCCCGCTCACCGGCGGCGCGTCCTTGAGCCCGGCCACCATCAGCTTGCAGCGGGCGATCTCCAGATCAAGCGGCTCGAAAATACCTTCGGCGCCGTTCTCCATCAGCACGTCCTTGCCCGCCACGCCCAGGTCGGCGCCGCCGTGCTGCACATAGGGCGGCACGTCGGTGGCGCGGATAATAATGATCTGCACGTCATCGCGGGTGGTGTCGAAGATCAGCTTGCGGGACGCGGACGGGTCCTCCAGCAGCTCGATACCGGCGTGTTTGAGCAGCGGCAGCGTCTCTTCAAGAATGCGGCCCTTGGAGAGGGCGATGATCAACGGTTTTTCGGACATGTCGGTTCCCATCGGCGCCGTGGCTCAGCCGGGTACACGGCGGATCACGGCGCCCAGCGATTGCAGTTTCTCCTCGATGCACTCGTACCCCCGGTCGATATGGTAGATACGCTGCACCGCGGTGTCGCCCTCGGCGACCAGGGCGGCGATCACCAGCGACGCCGAGGCGCGCAGATCGGTGGCCATCACCGGCGCGCCGGTCAGGCTGGCGACGCCGCGGCAGATGGCGGTGTTGCCCTGCACTTCGATGTCGGCGCCCATGCGGTTCATTTCCTGAACGTGCATGAAGCGGTTCTCGAACACCGTCTCGACGATGGTGCCGGTGCCTTCCGCCACTGTGTTCAGGGCGGTGAACTGGGCCTGCATATCGGTGGGCATGGCCGGGTACGGCGCAGTGCGCAGGTTCACCGATTGGGGCCGCCGGCCTTCCATATCCAGGCTGATCCAGTCGTCGCCGGTTTCGATTTTGGCGCCGGCTTCCTTGAGCTTCTGCAGGACCGCGTCGAGCAGGCTGGGGTCGGTGTCCTTGCACTTGATGCGGCCGCCGGTGATGGCGGCGGCGATCAGGTAGGTGCCGGTTTCGATGCGGTCGGCGATCACGTCATGATGACAGCCGCCCAGCTTGGTAACGCCTTCCACCGTGATGGTGTCGGTGCCCGCGCCGCGCACCTTGCCGCCCATGCGGTTGATGAAGTTGGCCAGGTCCACCACTTCCGGCTCCCGGGCGGCGTTTTCCAGCACCGTGGTGCCCTCCGCCAGGGAAGCCGCCATCAGCAGGTTTTCGGTGCCGGTCACGGTGACCGTGTCCATGACGATGCGCGCGCCTTTCAGGCGGCCGTTGGATTTGGCGTGCACATAACCGTTGGCCACCACGATCTCGGCGCCCATGGCCTCCAGGCCGCGCAGGTGGATGTCCACCGGCCGCGAGCCGATCGCGCAACCGCCGGGCAGCGATACCGAGGCTTCGCCGAAGTGGGCGACCATCGGCCCCAGCACCAGGATCGAGGCGCGCATGGTCTTGACCAGCTCGTAGGGCGCGGTGAGCTCGCGGATGGTGGTGGGGTTCACTTCCACGTTGAGCTTGTCGTCGATCACCACGTGCACGCCCATGCGGCCGAGCAGCTCAATCAGGGTGGTCACGTCCTGCAGATGCGGCAGGTTGCCCACCGTGACCGGCTCGCCGGCCAGCAGGGTGGCGGCCAGGATCGGCAGCGACGAATTCTTGGAACCGGAAATGCGGATTTCGCCATCGAGGCGCCGGCCGCCGGTGATGATCAATTTGTCCATGGAAGTTCCTAGGCGGAAAAAACGATACGGTCAGGCAAGGCCCATTTTCTGGGCTTTTTCCCACTCGGCACGGGTAAAGGTCTTGATCGAGACGGCATGAATGGAATTATCGGCGATCCGCTCGTTAATGCAGCTGTACACCAGCTGTTGTTTCTTAACCGGCATCAGGCCCTCGAAGGCATCGGATATCACGCGGATCAGAAAGCGGTCGCCTTCCCCTTCCACGGCCACATCGGCATCCTCGAAACCGGCTTCCACCAGCGCCTTCACGTCTTCCGAATTCATGATCACTCCTCGTTTCAATGAACGGGCAATGATACGCGAGGGCGCGGTGGCTTGTCATCGCGGCCGGGAGCCGCCGCGGGGATGCCTGGCGCAGGGTCGCCTGCCGCAGGGTCGCCTGCCGCAGGGTCGCCTGTCGCTCAGGACCCCTGGCCGGTCTCCACGTCGACTTGCTCCTCCAGATCGGCGTTTTCCGCGGACCAGCTGCTGATCACCTTGTCCAGGTCGCCGTGCTGCTGCATGGACTGGGCGAACTGGGCCCGGTAGACGTCGCGCAGGTCCAGCCCGTTGACGTACACATTGACCACCTTCCACTGGTCGTCGGACAGGAACAGGGTGAAGAACACCGGAATCACCTTGCCGTCGTTGGTGGTGCCTTCCAGCCGCACCCGGGCGTAGTTGCCCTTGCGGTCCTCCTCGCGCATCGGCAGCACGCGGATCTCCTGGCCCTGGTAGAGGGTCACGCCGGAGGCGTAGGTGTTGATCAGGCTGTTCTTGAACACCTCCAGGAACCGGTATTTCTGCTCCCGGCTGGCCTGGTCGAAATGCTCCCCCATCACCATGCGGGTGATGCGCTTGAAGTCCACCAGCGGCACCAGCTCTTCACGGACCAGCTCGCGGGCGTAGCTTTCGTCCTTGTTCAAGCGCTCGCGGTCGGCGTCGATGCGGCTGGTCAAGCGCTCCACGGTCTCGCTGACCAGTTCACGGGGGTCCTGGGCGGCCTGGGCGAAACCCGCCGAAACCAGCAAAAGCAGCGCCAACGTGGCCGCGAAGCCCTGTTTGAAGATCATACATCACTCCCTGTCGTGTCTGAGATGCTAGGTTTTACGGCGTTCAGCCCGAGGTGTCCAGCCAAGGCCTCTACGAAGCACTTTTTGTGCGAGCGGGCCCCGCCCGCGAAAGGCCGGCAAAGCCGGCCGGCAGGATCCCAGAGACCTGCTTGGTTGTCTCCGGGAACCGCGGATGGGATATCAAAAAGGTCTCTGGTATCCCGCCGGCAAGCTCCGCTTGCCTTTCGCGGGCGGGGCCCGCTCCCACAGCCCGCTCCCACAAGGCCGCTACCTACAAGTCCGCTCGCACAATCAGTTGGAACATCCGAACGCTTCCGGGTTCCAAGGGCAGTCAGCAGCGCCCCGGCCAGTGTATAATCGGCGCCAGCGAGGAGACACCAATCACTATGAGTCATAACCACATCGCCACCGCCCGCCGTGTTCTGGACGTGGAAGCGCGCGCCGTGGCCGCGCTGGGCGAGCGCGTCGACCGCACCTTCGAGCAAGCCTGCGAGCTCCTGCTGGCCTGCAACGGCCGGGTTATCGTCACCGGCATGGGCAAAAGCGGCCATATCGGCAGCAAGCTGGCGGCCACCCTGGCGAGCACCGGCACGCCGTCGTTTTTCGTCCATCCCGGCGAGGCGTCCCACGGGGATCTGGGCATGATCACCGCCGGGGACGCGGTGCTGGCGCTGTCCAATTCCGGCGAGACCGGCGAAATCCTCACCATTATTCCGGTGATCAAGCGCAAGGGCGCGGTGCTGATCAGCATGACCGGCCGCCCGTCGTCCTCCCTGGCGCAGCTCTCCGACGTGCACCTGGACGTGGCCGTGGAGGAAGAGGCCTGCCCCCATAATCTGGCGCCCACCACCTCCACCACCGCCGCGCTGGCCATGGGCGACGCCCTCGCCATCGCGCTGCTCGAAGCGCGCGGTTTCACCGCCGAGGACTTCGCCCTCAGCCACCCCGGCGGCAGCCTGGGCCGGCGCCTGCTGCTCAAGGTCGACGACATCATGCACGCCGAGGAGCGCCTGCCCCGCGTGGGCCGCGACGCCAGCCTCTCCGAGGCCCTGCTGGAAATGACCCGCAAGGGCCTGGGCATGACCACGGTGGTGGACGACGACGGCCGCCTGATCGGCATCTTCACCGACGGCGATTTACGCCGCACCCTGGAGAAGGGGCTCGATATCCGCCAGGCCGGCATCGCCGAGGTGATGTCGCCACGGCCGGTGACCATGCCGCCCGGCCATCTGGCCGCCGAGGCGCTGCAAATCATGGAAACCCGCAAGATCAACGGGCTGGTGGTGTGTGACGACGATCAGCGCCCGGTGGGCGCGCTCAACACCCAGGACCTGCTGCGCGCGGGGGTGATGTAATGGCCCTGGCGATTTCCGGCGCCGACGCGCGCAATCTGAAACTGATGGCCTTCGACGTGGACGGCGTGCTCACCGACGGCCGTCTTTATTACGGGCCCGACGGCGAAACGCTCAAGGCGTTCAACACCCTGGACGGTCACGGCCTCAAAAAGCTGGCCGCCAGCGGCGTCACCCTGGCGCTGATCACCGGCCGCGACACCCCCATGGTCACCCGCCGCGCCGCCGAGCTGGGCATCGAGCATGTGATCCAGGGCCGTGAGGACAAAGGCGTGGCGCTGGCCGACCTGGCCGCGGCGCTGGGCGTGGCCGCCCGCGAAACCGGCTACGCCGGCGACGACGAGCCCGATGTGGCCGCCCTGCGATGGGCGCAGATCGCCTTCGCCCCCGCCAATGGCCACGCCTGCGCGCGCGCCGCGGCGGATCACGTCACCCGGGCCCGTGGCGGCGAGGGGGCGGTGCGCGAAATCTGCGACGCCCTGCTGGAACACCGGGGTGAGGCGTGAAACGACAGGGCCTGCTGAGCGCCACCGGCATCCTGCTGCTGGGCCTGATCGTGCTGATGACCCTGCACGAATGGGACAACCCCCTGGAGGAAGACCGGGAGGCGTTTCTCAACGCGCCGATGATCATCGCCGACCGGATCGTCGCCAAGGCCTACGATGAAGAAGACGGCACGGTGCAGTACCGGCTGGTGGCCGATCACCTGGAACAATACGAGCGGGACGCCCTCACCACCCTGCGCGAACCCGAGCTGCGCATGGACAACAGCAACGGCCTGTGGACGATCCAGTCGCGCCGTGGTGAAGTGCGCGACAACGGCGACCTGATTGTGTTCATGGAGGAAGTGGAAGCCCGCAGCGAAAGCAACGGCGTGACCCTGGACACCGCCGAACTGCAGTACCACAACGACAGCAATCGCGTGATCTCGCCCGGCGAGCTCTCCCTGCGCCATCGCGATGGCCGCACCCGCGCCGGCCGCATGGAGAGCGACCTGACCAGCGGCGAAATGACACTCAAAGAAGGAGTGGTAAGTGAATTCACCGGCAACACGAAATAGCCCGGGCTTCGCCCTGCTGGCCCTGGCGCTGACGGCGCTGACGGCCGGCGCCGCGGCCCAGCAACCGGCGATGCCGGTGGAAGTGAGCGCCGACCAGGCCACCTTCGAACAAAGCGCGGGCACCGGCGTCTATCGCGGCAACGCCGAGCTGATCCAGGGCAAGCGGCGCCTGAACGCGGATGTGATCCGCCTGTTCACGGAAAACAACCAGCTGGTGCGCGTGGAAGCCACCGGGTCGCCGGTGCGCATGGTGGAAGGCAAGGAACTGAACGCCCGCGCCGACAAGCTGGTCTACGACCTGGCGCAGCGCAGCCTGGTGCTCACCGGCAACGCCCGCGTCACCCACCAGGGCAATACCTTCGAAGGCGCCAAGGTGGAATACAACCTGGATTCGCGCCGCGTGGACGCCAGCAGCGAAGGCGACAAGCGGGTGCGTCTGGTGATCCCCGCGAAAAACGCCGAGCAGGCCAGCGAGGACGCCAAGGCGCCGGATCAGCCGGCCGGGAACGCTCCCGCCCCGCAACCCGATAACGCGGAGACCCCCTGAGATGGCACATCTGAGCGCCCGTAATCTGGCCAAGAGCTACAAGAACACCCGCGTGATCGAAGACGTCTCCCTGGAAGTGGAGGCCGGCCAGATCGTCGGCCTGCTGGGCCCCAACGGCGCCGGCAAGACCACCTGCTTCTACATGATCGTGGGCCTGGTGGCCGCCGACGCGGGCCGCATCGAGATCAACGGCAACGACATCACCCATCTGCCCATGCACGGCCGGGCCCAGCGCGGCATCGGCTATTTGCCCCAGGAAGCGAGTATTTTCCGCCGCCTCACGGTGGAGCAGAACATCATGGCGATCCTGGAAACGCGCAAGAATCTCAGCAAAGCCGAGCGCAAGGAACAGCTCGAAAAGCTGCTTCACGAATTCCACATCGACCATATCCGCGACAGCATGGGCATGAGCCTGTCCGGCGGCGAGCGCCGGCGCGCCGAGATCGCCCGCGGGCTGGCCACCGACCCGGACTTCATTCTGCTCGACGAGCCCTTCGCCGGGGTCGATCCGATTTCCGTGAACGACATCAAAAGTATTATCCGTCACCTCAAGGATCGCGGCATCGGCGTGCTGATCACCGACCATAATGTGCGCGAGACCCTGGACATCTGCGACACCGCCTATATCGTCAGTACCGGGCATATCATCGCCGACGGCGACGCGGACACCATCCTCGGCAACCAGCAGGTGCGTGACGTCTACCTGGGCGCCGATTTCCGGCTCTGAAACAGCGGCTGCGGCCGCTGCTCCCCTTGCGAACCGCCCAAACCCTTGCATATAGTGAACGCCTTCCCGCCGCGCCGCCCTACACCCTTCCACCGTACAAAACAATAGCTGGCATGATTATTGCTTAACTTCATTTTATGCTGCTATGCTCCGACCCTCGGGATCGAGCAACCAGATACGTAGCATGAAACCCTCCTTACAACTGCAAATCGGCCAGCAGCTGACCATGACGCCACAGCTGCAGCAGGCGATCCGCCTGCTGCAGCTGTCGACGCTGGATCTGAGCCTGGAGATCCAGCAGGCGGTGGAAACCAACCCGCTGCTGGAACTGGAGGAAGGCGCCGAGGATTTCAGCACCGACGAGGCGGACGTCGACGCCGAAGCGGATCTCGACGTGGAGCGCAGCGACGCGCTCGAAGAGCTGGTCGACGGCCCGGTGGACACCGACAGCGACTGGGACGATCTCTACGTGGGCCAGAGCAGCCCCGGCGGCGAAAGCGAGGACGCCGACGCCTGGCAACAGCGCCACGCCAACCCCGATACCCTGATCAGCCACATGGAGTGGCAGCTCAACCTGACGCCGATGAGCGACCGCGACCGGGTGATCGCCCAGATCATCATCGACGCCCTGGACGAGCGCGGCTTCGTCACCGTGTCCCTGGACGACCTGGTCACCACCGCCAATAACGAGATCGCTGACCCGGACGACCCGGTGGAGGACGATGAGGTGGCGGCGGTGCTGCACCGCCTGCAGCAGTTCGACCCGGTGGGCGTGGCCAGCCGTGATCTGGCCGAGTGTCTCGGCGTTCAACTCGCTCAATTGCCCGCCGATACCCCCCATCTGGACCAGGCCCGGGCCGTGCTCGCCCACCAGACACTGCTGGAAAAACACGACTACGCCGGCCTGCGGCGCGCCCTGGGCGCCACCGAGGAGGCCCTGCTCGCGGCGCTGGGCCTGCTGCGCGGCCTGGACCCGGCACCGGGCCAGCAAATCGGTGGCGAAAGCACCGACTACGCGGTGCCCGACGTGGTGGTCAGCGCCCATAAGGGCGGCTGGCGGGTGGCCCTCAACGAGGCGGTGCTGCCGCGCGTCAACCTGCACTCCCAGTACGCCCAGTTGGCCCGCCAGGTGGGCGGTGAAGACGGCCAGTACCTGCGCAACTGCCTGCAAGAGGCCAAATGGTTCCTGAAAAGCCTGCAAAGCCGCCACGACACCCTGCTTAAGGTGGCCAGCCGCATCGTCGAGGTGCAACAGGACTTCTTCAACTACGGTGAAGAAGCGATGAAACCGCTGGTCCTGGCGGACATCGCCGAGGCCGTGGGCATGCACGAGTCCACCATCAGCCGGGTCACCAACCAGAAATTCATGCTCACGCCCCGGGGCGTGTTCGAGCTGAAATATTTCTTCTCAAGTCACGTCGACACGGACGGCGGCGGTGAGTGTTCCTCCACCGCCATTCGTGCCATCATTAAGAAGCTGGTCGCCGCCGAGAACCCTCGCAAGCCGCTCAGCGACAACAAGCTGGCGAACTTGCTCAACGATCAGGGGATCAAGGTGGCGCGCCGCACGGTCGCCAAATATCGCGAGGCGATGCGCATCCCGTCCTCGAGCGAGCGCAAGCGCCTGGTCTAGGCGCGCGGGGACGGGTCTTAACGAGGTATAGGAGCCAGCCATGCAAATCAACATCAGTGGTCACCACCTGGATATCACCGACGCCCTGCGTGACTATGTGGACGAAAAGTTCGCCAAACTGGAACGCCACTTCGACCAGATCACCAGTATTCAGGTGATCCTGTCCCCGGAGCCCAAATCCCATAAGGCCGAATCCACCATCCACATCTCCGGCGCCGATGTGTTCGCCACCGCCCACGCGGACGACATGTACGCGGCCATTGATGCGCTGACCAACAAGCTGGACCGGCAAATCCTCAAACACAAAGAAAAGACGGTGGACCGTAAACACGGTCATTGACCTATGCGAGTACGTGAATTGCTCAGCGAAGACCGCACCTATAACGACGTGGCGGTCACCAGTAAAAAACGGTTGCTCGATCAGATCGCCCAGCTGGCCGCGGCCAGCTGCGGCGGTCTCAACGAGCAGGAAGTGTTCGACGCCCTGGTGGCCCGGGAGAAACTGGGCTCCACCGGCATCGGCGAAGGCATCGCCATTCCCCATTGCCGGCTGGGCCACTGCGAAGGCGCGGTGGGCCTGCTGTTGAAGCTGGAGGAAGCGGTGGACTTCGACGCCGTCGACGGGCGCCCGGTGGATCTGGTGTTCGTGCTGCTGGTACCGGAACAGAACCCGGAGCAGCACCTCAAGACACTCAGCCATCTGGCCAGCCTCTTTAACGACGACGATTACCGCAACGACCTGCGAGGGGCCCACAGCAACCAGCAATTGTTCCAGGTGGCGGTGGAATCGGAAGCGGAACTACGCCTCGCCTCTTAACCGGTTACCCCTTTATGAAGCTCACTATTCTCAGCGGCCGTTCCGGGTCGGGTAAGACCACCGCCCTGCAGGCCCTGGAGGACCACGGCTACTATTGCGTGGACAACCTGCCCCTGGGCCTGCTGCCCACCCTCACCGAACAACTGGATACCGAGGAACACGCCCCGGAACGGGTCGCGGTGGGCGTGGACGCGCGCAATCTGCCGCGCCAGCTGCTGGCCTTTAAAAGCATCATCAAGGCCTTGAAAAGCCAGCGCGTGGAAACCGAGGTGATCTTTCTGGACGCCGACCCGGGCACCCTGCTGGAACGCTTCAGCGCCACCCGCCGGCGGCACCCGCTGAGCGACGAGGACCGCACCCTGGCCGACGCGATTGAATACGAAGCGCGCCTGCTCGCGGACATCCGCATGCTCGCCGATCTGGTGATCGACACCAGCAGCCTGGACGTGCACACGCTGCGCAATCTGATCCGGCAACGGGTGGCCCGCCGCGACGTCAACCTGTCGCTGTTGATCGAATCCTTCGGCTATAAGAACGGCCTGCCCCGCGACGCGGATCTGGTATTCGACGTGCGCGCCCTGCCCAACCCCCACTGGCACAACGAGCTGCGCCCGCTCACCGGCCGCGACGAGCGCATCGCCGAGTTCCTGCGCGGACACCCGGAGAGCGATCAGATGCTGGAGGACATCTTCCACTTTCTGAAGCGCTGGCTGCCCACCTACGCGGCCAACGACCGCAGCTACGTGACGGTGGCGGTGGGCTGCACCGGCGGCCGCCACCGCTCGGTCTATATCACCGAGCAGCTCGCCCACCGTCTGCGCAACCAGGGCATACCCCTGCATGTTCGTCACCGGGAGCTGGATGGATGATTGAACGGGACCTGGCCATTACCAACAAGCTGGGCCTGCACGCACGCGCCGCCGCCAAGGTGGTGAGCGTGGCGTCGCGCTACAGCTGCAGCATCCAGGTGGTGCACGGCGAGCGCCGCATTGACGCCAAGAGCATCATGGGGCTGCTCACCCTCGGCGCCGCCAAGGGCACCACCCTGCGCGTGTGCGTGGACGGCGAGGACGAACAACCCGCCATGGACGAGCTCACCGATCTGTTCCAGCGTAAGTTCGACGAAGGCGAGTAACCCGCTTTTTTCAGGCTTTGATCCTTCCTTAATGCGTGCTGGTGTAAACTGCGGCGTCTAAGGAGGGAAGCATGACCTCAGAACAAAACCGCCACCGCCGAAATCTTAAGACGGTCAATCGCGCCCTGGCCAGCGGCACCTTTTCCGAAGTGCGCCAGGTGCTTAACAGCCTGCCCGGCGCGGAAGCCGCCCACCTGATCGAATCCTCGCCGCCCCGCGAACGGGAGATCCTCTGGCAACTGCTCGGCCAGGAACAGGAAACCGAAGTCCTGCAGTACCTGGGCGAAGAAGTGCGCGTGGAACTGCTGCGCGACCTGCCCACCGAAGAGCTGGTGGAGCTGATCGAGGACCTGGACACGGACGACCTGGCCGACCTGCTCCAGGAGTTGCCGGAACAGGTCACCAGCCGCGTGCTGGCCGGCCTCGACGCCCAGAACCGGGAACGCCTGGAACAGGTGATGAGCTACCCGGAGGACACCGCCGGCGGCCTGATGAACACGGACGTGATCACGGTGCGCCCGGAGATCACCTTCAGCGTGGTGCAGCGCTACCTGCGGCGCCTCGGCGACATCCCCAGAACCACCGACAACCTGCTGGTGGTGAACCGCAAAAACCAGTTCGTGGGCGTGCTGCCGCTGACCCGGGTGCTGATCTCCGACCCCGGCACCTCGGTGCGCGAGGCGATGATCACCGACGTGCAAGCAATCCCCGCCACCCAGGACGCCCACGAGGTGGCCAAGCTGTTCGAACGCCTGGACCTGGTGACCGCCCCGGTGGTGGACGACAACGGCATGCTGGTGGGCCGGATCACCATCGATGACGTGGTGGACGTGATCATGGAAGAGGCCGAGCACTCGTTGATGGGCATGGCCGGCCTGGGCGAGGACGAGGACACCTTCGGCTCGGTGTGGCAGACGGTGCGGCGCCGGGCGCTGTGGCTGGGCATCAACCTGCTCACCGCGCTGGCCGCCTCGGCGGTGATCAGCCTGTTCGAGGATACTCTGGAAAAAGTGGTGGCCCTGGCGGTGCTGATGCCCATCGTCGCCAGCATGGGCGGCATCGCCGGCAGTCAGACGCTGACCCTGGTGATCCGCGCCATGGCCCTGGGCCAGGTGCAGGCGGGCAACACCCGCTACCTGCTGACCAAGGAACTGGCGGTGGGGGCGTTCAACGGGCTGCTGTGGGCCCTGGTGATCGGTACCACCGCCGCGCTGTGGTTCGACGACCCCAGCCTGGGCATCATTATCGGCTGCGCCATGATACTCAACCTGATAGTGGCCGCCGGCGCCGGCGCGGTGATCCCCATGGTGATGAAACGCATGGGCATCGACCCGGCGCTGGCCGGGTCCGTGGTGCTGACCACCGTCACCGACATCGTCGGCTTCATGGCGTTTTTGGGCCTGGCGACCCTGCTCTACGCCAACCTGGTGGTCTAGTCTTCAGGGAACCAATTGTGCGAGCGGATATGTGGGAGCGGGCCTTGCCCGCGAAAGGGAGCGCAGCTCCCGGCAGGATCCCAGAGACATTTCTAACGGCAGTACAAACAGCGTCTCTGGCATCCTGCCGGCCGGCTAAAGCCGCCCTTTCGCTTGCAAGGCAAGCTCCTACAATCCAAATCAGAGCTCCGGAGTAGCTTCCGGCTCGTCGTCGGCGCCGAAGATATCCCGGAACGAGGCGTACACGGAAATCATCGAAACCGCCATCAGAAACAGCCCGCTAACCGTCACGGTCATGCCCAACAACGCATTCGCCAGAATCTGGGGCACGCCGGAAAACAGGGTGTTAGCGAATACAAAAAACACCCAAAAAATGCCGCCCCAAAAAGCCAGCACCGACATCACGATCACGCTGTACCACAACATCGGCAGCCAGTTTCCGAGCACCGCCCTGAAACTTTCGCTGAGTGCCCTAAAAGCGCTGCGGTCGCCGAAATACACCAAAGGTACTTGGAACCAGATCAGCGCCATATAAGGTAAAAACAGTGCGGCGCCAACCAAGCCAATCAGCATCAGACCAGCGCCATCCGCATCGACGGTGGCCGTCGACGCAGTCCCAAAAGCGCCACCAAAGAGAGCGGCCCCCTCGGAACCGAGCAGCACCAGGGCCATCGCCGCCATCGCCGCGGTGTAGACCACCTGCAGCAGAAGCTGAATCAGACCAGTCACGAACAGCGGCCCCGTTCGCTGGGAAAAGCCGGCAAAAAAGTCAAAGAACTCGAACTCATCGTCGGTCCAGCGCCGCCATGCCAAATGGCATAATCCAGCCGACAGCACCGGAACTAGCAGCGTCGGCACGAAACTGCCCAGCATCGGCACCCATAAGCTCAGCAGGCTGATGCCGAGGAGCACCGCGAAGAACACCAACGTAACCAGACACCAGAGCACCCAGTTGGCCTCCACCAGCGACCAAGCACGCCTCCACCACAGCAAACCGTGCCCCACCGGACGACGGCGGGCGGTGCCCACCGTCGCGTCGCCGGGGCGCGGTGTGTCGAGCAGTTCCGCTTGCGGCCCCTGGTAGGGGTTATTCGGTTCCATGATCCGCGCCGTCGGCGGCGCTGGTCAGCACCTGGCGGAACGACACATAGTAGGCGCCGGCCAGAATCGGCATCACGAACAACCAGCCCAGCAGGACCGGAATCGCGGCCACGAGCACGATCAGCATCACCACCAGCCCGTACACGATCAGCGGCAGCAGGTTCTTGAGGCACGCCTGGAAGCTCACCTTCATGGCGCCGCCCAGACCCATGCCACCCAGCATGATCAGGGGCACGGCGAAGTAGAACAGGAACATCACCAGGGTGAACACGATCAGGAACAGCGGCAGCATGACCGCCATCATCACGCCCATGCCACTGCTCATGGCCTGCGGGTCCATGGACTGCATCGACATGGAGCCGCCCATGGAGATCGCCATAAGGCCGCCGATCACCAGCAAGGCGCCCAGGTACACGCCGATCTGCACCAGCGCCAGCAGCAGCAGCGGCCCGACACGCTCGGAAAAGCCGGCGAACAGATCACCGAATTCGGAATTGCCGTCGGTGGCAATGCGGTGGAACAGTTTTACCAGCCCGGCGTACAGCAGGGTGGTAATGAAAGGCTGGGCCAGGGGCCCGAGAAACGGTATCAACTGCAGGCCCATGGTGATCACCATCACCAGCACCAGTGCCCCGATCACCACCCCCCAATGGCCACTCAGCATTCTCATGCCTTCACCGAGCCAGCCCAGCGCCTGCCCGACGGTGACTTTATGCGGGCCGTCCAGCGTAAAGGCGCCCTCGCCTTGCGGGCTGGCCACGTTTGTTTCCGGTCCTTGGTAAGGATTCACTTCCGTCATGGGTACTCCCCTAAGTTTCAAACGACTAAAGAAAAACGATCATGGAAGGCAATGCCGCCGGTGGCCTCAGGCGCCGGCGATTTTCATCGGGCTCAGCAACAGCGAGCCGCACGCGATGTTACCGCGACGGTCCACATCCGTGCCGCTACCCTGGATACCCGCGAACATATCCCCCAGATTTCCGGCAATAGTAAACTCCTGCAGCGGCTGGCGTATGACACCGTTCTCAATCCAGAAACCCGACGCGCCCCGAGAGTAGTCGCCGGTCACCAGATTGACACCCTGCCCCATCACCTCGGTGACCAGAATGCCACGGTCGACGCGCCGTACCAACGCCTGGAAATCCTCACCGGTGTCGGAGATCGACAGATTGTGCACCCCGCTGCCGTTGCCGGTGGGCGCCATGTCGAGCCGCCGGGCGGCGTACAGGCCAAGTGCGTAGCGGCGCAGCACGCCGTCTTCCACGAACGCCTGATCGCGGGTCGCCAGGCCGTCGCCGTCGAACGGCGCCGAGCCGTTGGCGCCGGGCAGCAGCGGCTGTTCGCGTACGTCGATGCCCCGCGGAAAAAGACGCTCGCCGAGCCGGTCGCGCAGGAAAGAAGCGCGCCGGTACAGGGCGCCGCCGCTGATCGCGGACACGAAATGGCCGAGCAGACCGGTGGCGATCTCCGGCGCCAGCAGCACCGGCAGCTCGGCGGTCTCCGGAATCTCCGCGCCCAGCCGCGCCAGGGTCCGCTCGCGGGCCCGCTCGCCCACCGCTTCGGCGGCCGCCAGCCGCTCCGCGCGCCGGCCGCCGTCGTACCAGAAATTGCGCTGCATGCCCTGCTCGTCCTCGGCCACCACCGCGCAGCTGCGGGAGTGGAAGGTGCCGGCGTAGCCCTGCAGGAAGCCGGCGCTGGTGCCCAGCACCCGCAGGCTGCTGCCGGTGCTCACCGACGCGCCCTCGGAGTTCACGATGCGCGCGTCGTCGCGGGCCACGGCTTCACAACGCAGGGCGTCGTCGATGGCCTGCTCGGTGCTCAACGCCCAAGGGTGGTAGAGATCCAAATCCGGCACTTGAGCGGCCAGCTGCTCCGGTTCCGCGATCCCCGCGTAGCGGTCCTCTTCAGTGTGCCGGGCGATGGCGCAGGCGGCGGCCACCGCGTCGCGCAGGCTCTGCGGACTGTCGTCGGAGGTGGAGGCCTGGCCCTTGCGCTGGCCGAAGAACACCGTTACCGCCAGCCCCCGGTCGCGGTGGAATTCCACCGTTTCCACCTCGCCCATCCGTACGTCCACGGACAATCCCTGGGCCAGGCTCAACTGGGCTTCGGCGGCGCTGGCGCCCTGGCGCCTGGCCTCTTCGAGCACCTGTGCCACGGTGTCGCGGGCGGCGCCCAGGTGTTGCGGGCCGAGATTCGCTGTCACGCTGGCGTTTTCGGACATAAAATACGTTTTCCATTCAATGCATTAACGGAAGCGCTGCTTCCCTGGAATCATGACCGAGTATAACGATACCCCCGCCAGCAAAACACGCCGCAAGCAGGATATGCAGGCACTCCAGGAAGTGGGCTTGACCTTGATGGGCCTGAAACCGGAGCAGCGCGCGCGCCTGCCGCTCACCGACGGCCTCCACAAGGCGCTGGACGAAGCGCGTCGCATCACCAACCTGGACGCCCGCCGCCGCCATGCGCTGTTCATCGGCCGCTTGATTTACGACGCCGACAGCGACGCCATCGTTGCCGCCGTGGAAGCACTGCAGAACCCGCTGCGCCAGCAGCGCCTGCAGCACTGGACCGAGCAGATCGCCGCCTGCGACGGCCCCAAGGAGGCGGAGCCGCTCCTGCAGCAGGTGCTCACCGAATACCCCCAGGGCGACCGCCAGGCGCTACGCAATCAGGCGCGCAACCTGATCAAGGCGCGCCCGGCGGACCCGGACGCCGCCGACGCGGACCAGCGCGCCCGCTTCAAGCGCGAGCGCAAACGCTTCCAAGCCCTGCTCAACGACCTCGAGAAGAACGCCCCGCTGTACTAATTGTGCGAGCGGGCCCCGCCCGCGAAAGGGAGCGACGCTCCCGGCAGGATCCCAGAGACCTTTCTAACGGCAGCACCAACAACGTCTCTGGCATCCCGCCGGGTGGCTAAAGCCACCCTTTCGCTTGCAAGGCAAGCTCCCACAAGGCTGGCTAGCCGAGTGGCGGCATGAACTGGGCAAGGCGGGAGGAAGTCTGGCGCAGGTTGTCGCACAGCAGACGGGCGATGTTCTCCATCAGCACGGCGGCGGCGCGCGGCTCACGACGGCGCAACTGCTCGAAGCCCTTGCGGGTGAGCACCACCAGGGTGGTGTCCTCGGCGGCGCGCACCGTGGCGGAGCGGG
Organism: uncultured Alcanivorax sp.; assembly: GCA_964556345.1. GTDB lineage: Bacteria > Pseudomonadota > Gammaproteobacteria > Pseudomonadales > Alcanivoracaceae > Alloalcanivorax. Next base: position 26,718 of record CAZKWA010000020.1, on the reverse strand, counting down.
GCTGGTGATCCACCAGCGCCATTTCGCCGAGCGAGTCGCCGGGGTTGAGGTGCGCGATCACCGGGGCGCCGGCCGCAGCTTCCCCGTCGACCGGGGTGCCGGCCACCGGCTTGCCGTCCGGGGTATGCTGCGCCTTGAGGATGTCCAGCCGGCCGCGCACCACGAAGCACAGGAAATCGCTGCGGTCGCCCTCGCGGCACACGGTATCGCCGGCGGCGGCGCGGTTCACGAACACCAGCTTCTCCGCCACCGCCAGCTCGCGCGCTTCAAGCCCGTCGAAAAGGCGCATGCGCGCCAGGACTTCCGCCACCGACACCGGCATCAGGCGGTGCCGCCCACCGTCAAGGCGTCCACGCGCAGGGTGGGCTGGCCGACGCCCACCGGCACCGACTGGCCTTCCTTACCGCATACGCCGATGCCGGAATCCAGCGCCAGGTCGTTGCCGACCATGGAAATCCGGTTCATCACTTCCGCGCCGCTGCCGATCAGGGTGGCACCCTTCACCGGACAGACGATCCTGCCCTTCTCCACCAGGTACGCCTCGCTGGTGGAGAACACGAAGCGCCCGGAGGTGATGTCCACCTGGCCGCCGCCGAAATTCACCGCATAGATGCCCCGGTCCAGGCTGGCGAGGATCTCTTCCGGGTCCGACTCGCCGGGCAGCATGTAGGTGTTGGTCATGCGCGGCATGGGCAGGTGCGCGTAGGATTCGCGGCGGCCATTGCCGGTGGGCGCCACGCCCATCAGCCGGGCATTGGTCTTATCCTGCATGTGGCCGACCAGCTTGCCGTTCTCAATCAGGGTGTTGTAGCCGCCCGGGGTGCCCTCGTCGTCCACGGTGAGCGAGCCGCGCCGGTCCGGCAGAGTGCCGTCGTCGACCACGGTGCACAGGCTGGACGCCACCTGCTGGCCCATCATCTTGGCGAACATGGAGGTGCCCTTGCGGTTGAAGTCGCCTTCCAGGCCGTGGCCCACCGCTTCGTGCAGCAGCACGCCGGGCCAGCCCGGGCCCAGCACCACCGGCATGGTGCCGGCCGGCGCCGGCTCCGCGTCCAGGTTGAGCAGCGCCTGACGCACCGCGTCCCGGGTCCAGGTCTCCAGACGGCCGTCCTGGCGCAGCCAGTCGTAGGCCACCCGTCCGCCGCCGCCGGCGCTGCCCCGTTCGCGACGGCCGCCGCGTTCGGCGATCACGGAAATATTGAAGCGAATCAGCGGCCGCACATCCGCCGCCAGGGTGCCGTCGGTGGCCGCCACCAGCACCACGTCCTGCTCGCCGCTCAGGCTGACGGTGACTTCCTTCACCGCCGGGTCCAGGGAACGGGCCAGCCGGTCCATCTCCTGCAGCAGCGCCACTTTCGTTTCGCTGCTCCAGCCGGGCAGCGGGTCCAGCGCCGGGTAGCGGGCGGGCATGGTCTTGGCGGCGCCGATGCGCACCGACTGGTCCTTGCCCTGGCGGCCGATGGCGGCGGCGGCACTGCCCGCCTGGGTGAGCGCATCCAGGGAGATGTCGTCGCTGTAGGCGAAACCGGTTTTATCGCCGCTCACCAGACGCACCCCGGCGCCGCGCTCAAGATTGAAGCTGGCGTCACGGACCAGCCCGTCCTCGAGAATCCAGGCCTCGTGGCGGCTGTGCTGGAAAAACACGTCGGCGTAATCGGCGCGGCCGGCCAGCTTGCCGCCGAGCAGGCTTTGCAGCTGATCGGTGCCCAGTTGCGCCGGGGCCAGCAGAATATCCGAGGCCAGGGAAAGCCGTTCGCTGTCGGAGGTCCGTTCACTAGAGGTCATAGGGACCGTTCACCTTGAATCGTTGATGGGTGTGCACCGGCAGGCCGGAGCGTACTTGATCGAGCACGGCGGGGTCCACGGCGCCGAACACCACGCCGGGCCGGTCCGCCTGATCGCCTTCCGCGCGGGCCACCACCCGGCCCCAGGGGTCGACCAGCATCGAATGACCGAAGCTGGCGCGGGCCTCGCTGTGCCGGCCGCACTGGTTGGCGCCCAGCACATAACAGCCGTTCTGCACCGCGCAGGCGCGCAGCAACAGTTCCCAGTGGGCGGCGCCGGTGGTGGCGGTAAAGGCGCTGGGGTAGACGATCAACCCGGCACCGCGGTCGGCCAGCACCCGGGCGTGCAGGGGAAAGCGCAGGTCGTAGCAGATCGCCATGCCGATCTGCAGACCGGCGGCGCGGGCCACCACCGGCTGCCCGCCGGGCTCGAACACATCCGATTCCCGGTAGCGACCCTGGCGGTCACTGACGTCCGCGTCGAACAAATGCAGTTTGTCATAGAGGGCGGTGATCTCGCCGTCAGGGCTGGCGAGAACGCTGCGGGTACGCACGCGCGGCGCCGGCACCGGGTCGCCGCCGGGCCGCGTGAGCGCCGGGATACTGCCGCCGATCACCCACAGGCCCAGCTCCCGGGCCCGCTCGATCAGCCAGCCGCACAGTTCCCCGTAGCGCTCGCCCAGGGCGCGGTAATCGACGCCGTAGCCGGCGAAATTCTCCGGCAGCACCGCCAGCTCCGCGCCGCCTTCGGCGGCCCGGGCCAGGGCCTCGCCGGCGACACGCAGGTTGGCGTCGGCGTCGCTGCCACTGGTCATCTGCACGGCCGCCACGCGACGGGGCGCGTCATGGCTGCTACTCAAGAAAGCCCTCCGTCTCTTTCACCTTGGGGTCCTGCCAGGGGCCGGATACCCGGTATGTGATGGTGGTGGTTTTATCCAGCTTATCACCCCAAAGGCGTTCCACCACAAAGATACCGGCGCATACCGCCGGGCCGGCCAGACAGCCGGCGTAGAGATTGCTGGACAGCGGCAGGGTCATCGCCACCTTCTGATCCAGGGTTTGCGCCGCCAGGTCCGCTTTGCCGCTGACTTCGAAGGCCGCCGACGGCGACTGAATCGACAGCTCCCGGGTGGTGAGCGCGGCGCCGTCGAACAGAAAGTCGCCTTTGATGGAATCGCAACTGAGCCCTTCCTGGTACAAGTCAGAAAAATCCAGACGCAGGCGGCGTTGCAGGTTGGCCACGTTGAGCACGCCCAGCACGCGCAGTACCGAGGTGCGTTTTTCGGGGTCCGGAATCAGGCATTCGCCGATATCCAGCCGGGCGCTGCCCTGCAAGGCCAGATAATCCGGGCTCAGCGGCCAGTCCGGCCAGGACAGATCCAGCGTGGCGCGGGCGTCCTCGCTCTCCAGCAGTACCGGCAGGTCCCAGGCGACGAAGGTGTCTTCCAGGTCGTGCGAAACCACGGTGCCCTGGTAGCGGGTGCGCTGGGTGTCCGCCCCGGTCCAGGTGAGGGCGCCGTCGAGCTGGACGCCTCGCCATTGCCCGCGCAGGGCTTCGGCGCGCACCCCGCCCTCCACCGGGCGAATGCGGGCGGACCAGTCGCCGAGCACCTCGCGTCCGAGGCGGGCGTCAGTGAGGGTCACGTCCATCACCGGCACGTCGGTCGGCGATAACGGGGCGGTTTTGCCACCGCCGCCGTCGGCGCCCCCGGCGAGCGGGTTGTCCGGCAGACGCAGGCGGCTGATGTTCAGCGTCATCGGCCGGTCGCCACGCGCCTGGTACTTCTCCGGCAGACGCAGGGAGCCGGCCATCGCCGGCGCCGCCAGATTGAACTCCCAGCCCTCAAGCCGCGGGGCGGCGATAAAGCGGGCGCCGCCGAGGGCCATGCCGAACAGGTCCAGATTCGCCACCGTCACCGCCACGCGGTGGATCAACGCCGGCGCGGCGCGCCCTCCCCCTGAGCCGCCGCCGTTCAGTCCCCGGACGAAATCCAGCCATTCGCTGGCGTTGGCGCGCTCGGCCCGCCCTTCGATCACCAGGCCCTGCTCCGGCAGGTCCGGCGGCGCCACGCCGCCCAGGCCCAGGGCGCCGGCGAAGTGGTCGCCGGTGCGAAAACGGCCCCGCGCCACGTCGCCATAGCGGACGCTCAGGCGTTGTTCGCGGCCGGCCCGCCAGATCAGCTCGCTGCCACGCACCGTCCCGGCGCTCTTGCCGAGAGGCGCCGGGGCGTCCACCGCCACGCCCTCCAGGGTGGAGCGCGCTTCCACGCGCAGCGGCATGCCCCGCCAGGGCATACCCAGTTCCAGCTCCAGCGGCAGGCGGCCGGACACCGGCAGCGGCCAGTCCATATCCAGCCAGTCGCGCAGCCGCGCCACCGGCAGGCTGCCGGTGAGCTGCAGCTGGCTGTCCGGGCCCCGGGTCAACCAGGAGCCGGTGAAGCGGCCGCCCAGCGCCTTGCCTTCCAGCCGGCGCATGTTCATGCCCTGGCGCAGATGGAAATAAACCGGCGCGGTGGCCTCGGTGACGGTCAGGTCGAGCGCGTTGTTTTCCAGCGTCACGCCCTCGCCCCGGCCGTCGACAATCACCATCGGCTCGGACCCGTTTTTCACCAGCGGCAGGTCCAGCAGCAAATGGCCGGCGACCTTCCCGGCCCGGAAACGCCAGTCGAGCAGCTCGTCGGGCAGTTGCTTGGCGAACGGGGTGTCCTGGAAAAGCCGGTCCAGATCCGTGGCCGGGCCGTCCACGCCCCCCTGAATGATAAGGTGGCGCCGCGACGGCTCGTCCACCGCCGGTATATCCACGGTGACGTCGCTCAGTTCGGTGTCGAACAGCCGCCCCCGGGGCACCCGGCCGGTGAGCCGCCGGCCGTCGATCAGCACGTCCGCCTGGAGGCCCGTGGCCAGCGGCCAGTCGGGCAGGAACGAGAGACTCACGTCATTGCCCTGGAAGCGCATCTGGAAGGTGCGGTCCTGCTGCCGCTGCGGGTCGATTTTGATCGGCCCACGGTAGAGAATGCGGCCCTCATCCAGGCGTCCGCCCCGGAACGCCTGCGCCAGCCATTCGCTGAGCGGGTCCGGCATTTTTTCCCTGGGCAGGTAGTGCGCCGCGCGGGCCACATCGCCGTCGCGGAGATCGGCGACCAGGCGCAGCTCCGGCATCGGCAGCCCCTCGCCGCCTTCGAGGCGGAACATGGCGACGCCCCGGGCGTCGGCGTTGGCGGCCATCAGGGTGCCGGTTTCCACGGACCAGCGGCGGTCGTCGCTGAACCAGCGCAGCACGCCGTTAAAACGCGCGCTCAACGGATGATCGTAAAGCCGGGGCACGGTCAGTTGCAGCGGATCGCCGTTCACACGCGCCACGCCGTGTTCGGGGCTCCCGGCCACCCAGCCGTTGAGGCCACGGACCCCGGGCACCCGGTCCAGGGCGTCGGCGGCGAGCCCGGCGAAGCGGGCCTGGATGGTGTCCACGCGCCCGTCCACGCCGGCCAGATAAAGCTGCTGAAGCACGCCGCGGGGCTGGTGCTCGCGCAGCCGGTCGCGGATCGTGTCCAGGCCCTCGGGCAGGGCGAACGGCCATTCGGACAATTGGCGGCTCAGGGCGTGGATCGCCAGGTCCTCGCCGTGGAACCGCCAGTGGGCCCCGCCCTCGCCGACCGCCCAGCTCAGCGCCATGGGCCCGGGCGCCACGGCGCCGGCCGGCGCCTGGCCGCTGAGCGCGGCCACCGACAACTGGCCGTCACCGTTGGGTTCCCGGCTGAGCCGGGCATCCAGGTTCAGATCGGTGAGCGGCCAGGTCTGTTCGCCGTCGGTGAGGGTGGCGGCGGGCGCGTTCAGGCGCACCTGGGCGGAACCCAACTGGCCTTCGGTGATGCCGGTCCAGGCGCGCACCCGGCCGTTCAGGGCGGCCAGATCCAGCGGCCAGTCCCGCGCCTCGGGCAACCATTCGTGCAGACGCTCGCCGCTCACGTCCAGATAGCCCCGGGCATTCAGTTGCGCCAGGCTCAGCGGGTCGCCGTCCACGCGCAGCCGCGCGTCCACGGAAAACGGGCGGTCGCGGGCCTCCACCCGCACCGAGAGGGCGTGGCCGCCGCCGCTGTTATCCATCGCCAGGGTCAGGGAAGAGGCGGCCAACGGCGGCAGGCCGGGCCAATCCAGGGAAAAGCGGGCATCTTCGATCAGAATACGCTGCTGCCGGTAAAGCGCGCGCAGGCCGTCGGCGGGGTCGATCTGTTCGCGCTCTTGCAGCGCTTCCAGACCGCGCAGCCGGATGCCCCCTTCGTCGCCACGGATCAGGTGCACATCCACGCCCTTGATGCGCAGTTCACTCAGGTGGAGAGCCCGGTGAAACAGGGTGGGCAGAATCGCCACGCTCGCCGACACCTGGTCCAGACGCAGCGCCGAGTCGTCTTCCGCGTGCGGCAGCGTCAGGCCGCGCACCTCGAAGCGCGGCGTGAGGCCGTCCATGCTGCCGTCCAGTTGTTCGATGACGATCGCGAAGCCCAGGTGCTCTTCAAGCACCGCTTCCAGCTCCTGGCGGTAATCGGGTACCAGCAGCATGAGCTGCCGCGCCACCACCACGTAGGCCGCCAGCAACAACACCGGAATCGCCACCAGCCACCACAGCCGGCCACGCAGAGGGGATCTCCAGCGAGCGCTTTTGTTTTCCACCGCGGCCTCAGTCGATCAACAGGATTGCCAGTAAGGTACGCCGGCCCATTCCAGGAGCGGCACCGTCTCTTCCAGGGGTAAGCCGACCACTCCACTGTAGCTGCCGCTCAGCGACGCCACCAGGGCCGCGCCCAATCCCTGAATGCCGTAGGCGCCGGCTTTGTCGCGGCCCTCGCCGGTGGCCACGTAGGCGCGCAGGCGCGCCTCGTCCAGCGCGCGCAGACGTACGCGGGTGTCGGACAGCGCCACTCGCTGTTCGCCGCCGGCGATCAAGCAGACCGCGCAGAGCACCCGGTGTTCCCGGCCTTGCAGGTCGCGCAGCATGGCCAGCGCCTGGCCGTCGTCGCCGGGTTTGCCGAGCACCCGGTCGTCGAGCACCACCGCGGTGTCGGCGCCCAGCACCGGCTCCGGACCGGGCGCGTTGGCGCGGCCGGCGGCGGCCTTTTCCCGCGCCATGCGGGCGACATAATCCCGGGAGGGCTCGCCGGCGTTGACGGTTTCATCGATGTCCGGCGCTTTCAGCACCGTGAACGGCACGCCGATCTGCGCCAATAGTTCCGCCCGCCGGGGCGAGCCGGATGCGAGGTATAGCATGGAGCACTCCTTGGTTCGGGTGACCCCTCAGCGCACCAGAAAGCGGTGCTGGGTCCAGCGCAGCGCGGCGCACAAAGGCCGCCAGAGTACCGCGCTGGCGGCGGCGGAATACAGAATCGTGAAAGGCGGGTACAAGGTCCGGCCGACGGACTCCTGCACCAGATAGGCAATCAGATTGGCCGAGCCCACCAGCAGGAACACCACCGCGCTCTGCTGCAGCAGCGGAAAAACCCGCATGCGCTTATACGCCGCCAGCATGAAATAGGCGCCGAAGGCGTAGGACAGCGCCCACTGGCCGAGGGTGGCGCCCACCAGCACGTCCAGATACAGCCCCACCAGAAAGCCCCACAGCACACCGATCCGGTGCGGCAGCGACAGTACCCAGTACAGCAGCACCAACAGCATCCACTCCGGGCGCACCCAGTCCAGGGTCTGGTTGAGGGGCACCACTTCCAGCAGCGCGGCGACCACGAAGGTCACCAGAATCACACCGGTACCGGCCGGCCGCTCGTTATTCATCATCGGGCAGCTCCTCGGGCGTTGGCTCACCGGAGGGCGGCTCGGGGGCCACATCCGGGATCGATACCGGCTCCATGGACTGCACCAGCAGCACATGGCTGACCCGATCCAGACGGGCGGTGGGCCGGGCCTCGATTTCCGCGAAGGCGGCGCCGGACTGGTGACTGACCCGGCTGACCCGGGCCACCGGATAGCCGCGCGGGTACAACTGACCCAGACCGGTTGAGACCAGCAGGTCGCCTTCGCGGATATCCGCGGTATCGGGCACGTACAGCAGCCGCAGGCGGCTGCCCTGGCCGGTACCGGCGAGGATCGCGCGCACCCCGTTGCGGTTCACCTGCACGCTCATGGCATGGCTGGCGTCGGTGATCAGCAGTACCCGGGCGGACAGCGGCCCGGCTTCCACCACCTGGCCGATCAGGCCCTGGGATTCCAGCACCGCCTGGCCCTGGACCACGTCGTCCTGGCCGCCTTTGTTGATCACCAGTTCCTGGCGGTTGGGGTCCGGGTCGACGCCGATGATCTCCGCCACCAGCACCGAGGCGTCCAGATTGGCGGAGGAATTGAGCAACTCCCTGAGCCGCACGTTCTCCGCCTGCAAGACCGCCAGGCGCTGGACCTTCTGCTCCAGGATCAGCACCTGGCGCTCCAGGCGCTCGCGGGATTCCATCAGGTTGGAACGGGTTTCAGTGAGGCGGCCCAGCCAGCGCGCCGAGTCCACCGGCAGGTGGGCCAGATAGTGCACCGGCGCGGTCAGATAGCCGACACCGTAGCGCAGGGGTTCCACCCACTTGCTGCGCTGGTCCAGAGCCATCAGCACGACGGCCAGTACCAGCGCGATCAGCAGGCGGTAGGTGGGGTTGGCGGAGTACATCTCGGGCGGACCGGGAGGGCCTTAGCCCATGGCCAGCATGTCCAGACCCTGGGTATCCATCAGCTCAAGGGCCTTGCCGCCGCCCCGCGCCACGCAGGTCAGCGGGTCGTCGGCGATGATCACCGGCAGCCCGGTTTCCTCGGTGAGCAGGCGGTCGATGTCGCGCAGCAGCGCGCCGCCACCGGTCAGCACCAGGCCGCGCTCGGCAATGTCCGACGCCAGTTCCGGCGGCGAGGCTTCCAGGGCGTTCTTGACCGCGTTGACGATCACCGAGAGGGGGTCCTTGAGCGCTTCCAGGATTTCCTCGGAATTGAGCGTGAACTGGCGCGGCACGCCTTCCGCCAGATTGCGGCCGCGCACGTCGATCTCGAGGATCTCGCCGCCGGGGTAGGCGGTGCCGATCTCGTGCTTGATGCGCTCGGCGGTGGATTCACCGATCAGCGAGCCGTATTCCTTGCGCACGAAGGCGACAATGGCTTCGTCGAAGCGGTCGCCACCGGTGCGCACGGATTCGGAGTAGACCACGCCGTTCAGCGAGATCAGGGCGATTTCGGTGGTGCCGCCGCCGATATCCACCACCATGGAGCCGCGCGCCTCTTCCACCGGCAGGCCGGCGCCGATGGCCGCCGCCACCGGCTCCTCTATGAGATAGACGTCACGGGCGCCGGCGCCGAAGGCGGAATCCTGGATCGCGCGGCGCTCCACCTGGGTGGATTTGCACGGCACGCACACCAGCACCCGGGGCGCCGGCGGGAAGAAGCCGGTGTCGTGCACCTTCTTGATGAAGTACTGCAGCATCTTCTCGGTGACGTCGAAGTCCGCGATCACGCCGTCCTTCATCGGGCGAATGGCGGTGATGTTGCCGGGGGTGCGCCCCAGCATCCGCTTGGCGTCGGCGCCCACGGCGGCGACGCTTTTCTGCGCGCCATGATGACGAATGGCCACCACCGAGGGCTCATCCAGTACGATACCGCGCCCGCGAACGTAAATAAGGGTGTTGGCGGTGCCAAGGTCGATGGAAAGATCGGTGGAGAACATCCCCCGAATGCGCTTAATCACGGACATCCTGGCCTGTTTCCTGAGGGTCGTGGAGAAAAGAGGGTGTTGCCGGCGGGCTTGTTCACGCCCTTGCAACAGAATGGCGCAACTCTAGCAACGGCGCCGGGTTTCGGCAAGCGAACCCGGTCCCATCCCCCCGTCGCCGCGGCCGGCGGCGGCTCCCGGACGGGGCGGATCACGCCGTGCCGGTTTGTCCGCGCCCCGGTCTGTGGTAATTTTGCGCCCTTCCCCAGCCTTTGCGGAGAACGCCCATGGCCATTGATTCCAAGGTGGTGGCGCGCGCGGCCCATCTGGCCCGCCTGCGGGTGGACGACAGCGAAACCGCGGAGCTGTCCGCCCGCCTTAACGACATCCTCGGCATGGTCGACCAGCTCCAGCAAGCGGACGTGGACCAGGTCGAACCCCTGGCCCACCCCCTGGAGGTGAGCCAGCCGCTGCGCGACGACCGGGTCACCGAGCCGGATGTCCGCGATAAAGTGCTGCCCCTTGCCCCGGCCAGCGAGGACGGCTGTTTCCTGGTACCCCGGGTGATCGAGTAACCACATGCACGATAAAACACTGACCGAACTGAAAGCCGGCCTGCAAGCCGGGGATTTTTCCTCCCGGGAACTCACCGAGCATTTCCTGGCGCGCATCAAACGGCACGACGGCGATTTAAACAGCTTTATCACCGTCACCGAGGAACAGGCCCTGCAACAGGCGGACGCCGCCGATCAGGCCATCGCCGCCGGCGACCACCGTCTGCTCACCGGCCTGCCCGTCGCGCACAAGGACATTTTCTGCACCGAGGGCGTGCGCACCAGCTGCGGCTCGCGGATGCTGGATAATTTCATCGCCCCCTACACCGCCACGGCGGTGGAAAAGATGGCGCAACAGGGCGCGGTGATGCTGGGCAAGACCAACATGGACGAGTTCGCCATGGGCTCGTCCAACGAAACCAGCTTCTACGGCCCGGTGAAAAACCCCTGGGACACCGAGCGGGTACCCGGCGGCTCCTCCGGCGGCGCCGCCGCCAGCCTGGCCGCCCGCCTCGTCCCGGGGGCCACCGGCACCGACACCGGCGGCTCGATCCGCCAGCCGGCGGCGCTGAACGGCGTCACCGGCCTCAAGCCCACCTACGGCCGCGTTTCCCGCTGGGGCATGATCGCCTTCGCCTCCAGCCTGGACCAGGCCGGGCCGCTGGGTCTGTCCGCCGCGGACTGCGCCTTGATGCTGCAAGCCATGGCCGGCCACGACGAGAAAGACTCCACCTGTCTCAATGAGCCGGTGGACGATTATCTCGGTGCCCTGGATCAGAGCGTCGACGGCTTGAAAATCGGCGTGCCGGAAGAATTTTTCCCCGACAACCTGGACGGCGCCATCGCCGACAACGCCCGCGAAGCAATGCGCGAACTGGAAAAACAGGGCGCCAGACTGGTCAAGCTGTCGCTGCCCAGCATCAAGCTGTCGGTGCCGGCCTACTATGTGATTGCCCCGGCGGAAGCCAGCTCCAACCTTTCCCGCTTCGACGGCGTGCGCTTCGGCTACCGCTGCGACGACCCCAAGGATCTCGAAGACCTGTACAAGCGCTCGCGCTCGGAAGGTTTCGGCGCCGAAGTAAAACGCCGCATCCTGGTGGGCACCTATGCACTGTCCGCAGGTTATTACGACGCCTACTACAAGCGCGCGCAGAAAGTACGCCGCCTGATTCGCGACGATTTTTCCCGCGCCTTCAAGGACGTGGATGTGATCATGGGCCCCACCTCGCCGGAAACCGCCTTCAAACTGGGCGCCAAGGCGGACGACCCGGTCAATATGTACATGGCCGACGTGTTCACCATCGCCGTGAACCTGGCCGGCCTGCCGGCGCTGTCCATGCCCAGCGGTTTTATTAACGGTTTGCCGGCGGGCACCCAGGTGATCGGCAATTATTTCCAGGAAGGCCGCATACTGAACGTGGCGCACCGCTATCAGATGGCCACGGACTGGCATCAACAGGCGCCGGGAGGTTTCGCATGAGCCATTCAGGAAACTGGGAAGTGGTGATCGGCCTGGAAGTGCACGTGCAATTGGCCACCGAATCAAAAATTTTCTCCGGCACCAGCACCCGCACCGGCGACGAACCCAACCGGCACGCCAGCCTGATCGATCTGGGCATGCCCGGCACCCTGCCGGTGGCCAACAAGGAAGCGATCCGCAACGCCATCCGTTTCGGCCTGGCGGTGAACGCGGACATCGCCCGCCGCTCGGTGTTCGAACGGAAAAATTATTTCTATCCGGACCTGCCCAAGGGCTACCAGACCACGCAGCTGGCGGAGCCCATCGTCGGTGCCGGTGAAGTGGAAATTCAGTTGGAAAACGGTGACAAAAAGGTGGTGCGCATTCATCACGCCCACCTGGAAGAAGACGCCGGCAAATCACTGCATGAGGACTTTCACGGCCAGACCGGCATCGACCTGAACCGCGCCGGCACGCCGCTGATCGAAATCGTTTCGGAACCGGACATGAGCGGCGCCGAGGAGGCGGTGGCGTTCGCCCGCAAGCTGCACTCCATCGTCACCTCTCTGGGCATCTGCGACGGCGACATGTCCCAGGGCAACATGCGCTTCGACGTGAACATCTCGGTACGGCGCCCCGGCGCGCCGCTCGGCACGCGCACCGAGACCAAGAATCTCAATTCCTTCCGCTTCATGGAAAAAGCCATTGCCCTGGAAGTGGCGCGGCAGATCGACGTGCTGGAAGACGGCGGCGAAATCGTTCAGGAAACGCGGCTTTATAACGGCGACACCAACACCGCCCGCTCCATGCGCACCAAGGAAGACGCCAACGATTACCGCTACTTCCCGTGCCCGGACCTGTTGCCGGTGATGGTCAGCGAAGAGGACATCGACGAGCTGCGCGCGAATCTCCCGGAGCTGCCCGACGCCCGCAAGGCCCGCTACATGGACACCTACAAGCTGTCCGAATACGACGCCGGCCTGCTGTCCGGCTCCATCGCCACGGCGCGCTATTTCGAAGCCGCCGCCGAACAAAGCGGCGACGCCAAGCTGGCCGCCAACTGGGTAATGGGCGAACTGGCCGCCAAACTCAACGCGGAAGAGAAAGACATCGCCGACTGCCCGGTTTCCGCCGAATACCTGGGCCAGCTGATTCTGCGTCTCAAGGACGGCACCATCAGCTCCAAGATCGCCAAGCAGGTATTCGAAGCCTGCTGGAACGGCGACGGCAGCCCGGACCAGATCATCGAGGCCCAGGGCCTCAAGCAGATGAGCGACAGCGGCGAGCTGGAAAAGATCGTCGACCAGGTGATCGCCGACAGCCCCGCCCAGGTGGAAGACTATCGCAACGCCGACGACGCCAAGCGCAAAAAGAAAATCGGCTTCTTCGTCGGCCAGGTGATGAAGGCCACCCAGGGTAAGGCCAACCCGCAGCAGGTCAACCAGCTGCTCCAAGAGAAGCTGTAAAAGGAACCGCCATGACCGCCCCGCTGCCCCAGGCCGCCAAAAGCTTCCGCGACCGCGTGACGCTTTCCATCGACGGCCATATCGCCACGGTGTCACTGAACCGGCCGGAGAAATACAACGGCCTGGATCTGGAGACGCTTCAGGGGCTGGTCGCCTGCGCGAAAGCGGTGAAGAAAAACCGTGACGTGCGGGTGGTGATTCTGCGCGGCGAAGGCAAGGCGTTCTGCGCCGGGCTCGACTTCGCCACCGTCACCAAAACGCCGCTGAAAATGCTGCTGGCGTTCACCAAGTTCGGCGTCAAGAAAACCAACCTCTTCCAGCAAGCCTGCTGGGCGTGGCGGGAACTGCCGGTACCGGTGATCGCCGTGCTGCACGGCTATTGCTACGGCGGCGGTCTGCAACTGGCGTTGGCGGCGGATTTTCGCATCGCCGCGCCGGATTGCGAACTGTCGGTGATGGAAAGCAAATGGGGCCTGGTGCCGGACATGACAGGCACCGTCACTTTGCGCGAATTAGTGCCCATGGACGTGGCCAAGGAATTGGCGATGACCGGCCGCCGCTTCGACGCCACGGAAGCCAAAACCCTGAACCTGGTGACCCGGGTCGCCGAGGACCCGCACGCCGGGGCGCAAGCTCTGGCCGCTGCCATCCTGGCCCGCTCGCCGGACGCGGTAAGCGCCACCAAGGCGCTGTTCCAGACCACGCGCCACGCCGCCGAGGAGATCGCTTTCGATCAGGAATCGCGACTGCAGTTCAAGCTGCTGCGCGGCCGCAACCAGAGCGAGGCGATGGCCGCCAATATGAAGAAACGGGAACCCCGTTTTAGACCCCGCCAGCGCGATTACTGAGGTCCGGCGACGCCACCACGGCCCCCGCCATGGACGCGGGTCATAAAGATGGCACAATGTCTGCTTATATAATCTCTGTAAAAGAGTTCGGACCCGTCGCAAGCCGTGGAAGTACACATCGCATGATACCTTTGGGCGAAACCCTCGAAGGCCTGCCCGCTCTGGCCCGACATTACAAACGACTCGGTGACGGTCTGATCCGCGCCGTGCGCCAAACACCGCATACACTATCACTGTCCGCCACCGCCGACGCCTGCCGCGACGGCCTGGCCGACAACCGGCTGTACGTGGTGCGCGGCGGAACTCTGGCGGCCTGCTGCCAGGGCCGGCGCCTGCTGCTGTGGGACGAAGGCGATCTGATTATCCCGGATGAAGGCGTTACCTTTCAGGCGGACAGCGCCGTGCTTCTGGCCGGCTACGATTTCGCCGACCTGCTTGGCGAGGTCCTGGCCGGGCCCGGGCTGGCGCGTCGTTGGAGCGAGCTGTTGATGGTCCGGCAGGCGCTGCTGACCCGCTGCCTGGCCGCCCAGATGCCGGAGGAAGGCCACACCGGCTCCCGGTTCGCCTATTTCCATCCCGGTGATCTGATCCTGCGCCAGGGGGACCGCGCCGACGGCGTTTACAACCTGTTCGAGGGCGAAGCGGACGTGCTGGTCAACGACGTGGTGGTGGGCCGGGTCGCCGAGGGTGAGGTGCTGGGCGCCATCGCCGTGCTCACCGGCGCGCCCCGTGGCGCCACCGTGCGGGCGCGCAGCCGCTGCTCGGCGATGCACATTCCCAGCGACGGCTTCCACCACCTGATCCGCTCCAACCCGTCGCTGATCCACGGTTTGATGACCGACATGGCGCGTCAGATCACCGAACTCAACGACCAGGTGGTGACGCTTTCCCTGGACACCTGAGTGCCGGCTCAGTCCCGAAGCTTGACCAGCAAGGCGATTGCCATGGCCGCCACCAAGGCGGCGCCGAGAATCAGCACGCCCCAAAGCACCAGCCGCCGTACCGGGATGGTTTCCGGCGGTGGGCGCAACGCTGCTTCGCCACCCAGCGTCCGCCGCTCCTCCAGTTTCGCCCGGGCCGCCACGGGATGTTCGCCCAGGGCCGCGCAGTCCAGCGTTTGCGCCGGCGGTACCCGGCCACTGCCGTAGGCCAACAGGTAGGGGCCCTCGCCCTGGGCCATGAACCCCAGCCGCAACGGCCAATAGCCAAAGTCCAGACCCACCGGAGCCCCGGCCAGAGCCTCGGTGCCGGACACAATCTCCAGCCGCCAGAAGCGATCAGCGGTCGCCGCGATGGCGTGAGCACCGGTTTCCACCGTGTCAGGGCCCGACGCCACGGCGCCGCGGAAGCGCGGGCGCCAGGCGGCCGACGCTTCGGCGCGGGAGTCCAGGCGCACCCGCACCACACGATTGGGCCCCGGCAGTGTCAAACGCCACTGCCGCGCCATGGTCGGACGGGCGCGCTCGAACAGGTACTTCGCCGCGTTCTCGCCGGCACCGGGACGGCGCTCGGCGGCCACCCAGGTCAGCGGTACCGCGTCCATGCCGGTATGCGTGGTCAACGCCGCCGCCCCCTGCAGCCAATCCCGGGCCCGTTCGTCCTCCGGAATCAGGCGCAGAAAACGATAGGGCCGTTCCGGCAGGGACACGGTGACGTTCTCCAGGGCGTCGTCCCCCACCCGGAGCAAGGTGCTCCGCCTCACCACCGTGCGCCATTGTTTCAGATCCTCGCTGGCATCGACCCGGATCGGCAACTCTTCCCGGCCTTCCGGGGAACGCCAGCGCCAATCCAGGCGGAGCTGTGTTATCGGCGCCGCCACCTCACGCGTATCCAGGATGTATTCAAAGGCGCCGGAGGCCGTCGCATCCGGCTCCGCTTGTTGCCAGCGGCGCACGCGGAGCCCGTCGGCGGTGTCGATGGCCAGCCGCGTGCCCGGCGCCTCGCCGGCGCGACCGGGGGGCAGGCCATGCATCGCCACCGAATACGCTTTGGTGGGCGTGCTCTGCGCTTCCGGCGGCGCGCAGAGTGCATGCTGGACGATCTGACCGGCGCGATTGAAGACCCGGACATCACCGAGATCGGAACGGGTGCTCAGGGCGTACACCGGTTCCGGCAGCCCTACCTGATAGGCGTTGCCCGAGCGCGTCGGCACCAGGGGCACACCCTCGGCGAAGTCCTCCGGCACCGGTGCCGCCAGGGCACCGCCGCCGACCGCGGCGACCAGAAAGAGCCAGAGGCGGCGGCGCATCAGGACGACTCCTTGGCACGGGGCGGCAGCGGCGAGAAATACCCCACCACCAGTAACACCAGACCCACGCCCAGAAACGAAATGGTGCGCGCCAGGGTTTCGGTGCCCGCCAGATCGACGATAAACAGCTTCACCACCACCGCCCCTAAAAGAACCGCCCCCGCAATCCAGATGGGGCGCCAGCCACGGCGGGTCGCGATGACCATGGCGGCAAAGCCCAGCGCGGCCCAGAATAACGACAGCGCCATCTGTACCGTCACCGAACGCAGCATGCCCTCGGCGTCCAACGGCGTGCCCGCGGTGTAATGCAGGGCCCGTACCAGGGCGGCGCTGAGCCATAGGAAAATCAACGCCCCCCAGAGGGGCACAGCGAGCGTCGAAGGTCGTGCCAGCGCCTGCCACCAGATGATGCCGGCCAGCAAGGTCAGCGCCACGCCAATGTCCAATGGATTGAGTAACGGCCAGTACGGCAGAGGTCCGGGATCGCCGTCGTGGCCCAGATTCATCAGCACCACCCAGAGGGCCGCCACCACCGCCAGCGGCGTCGCCCCTTGCCAGCGATAGGCCCGGGCATGCACCCGCCAGGGCCAGACGTCCGGCGCACGCGCGCACAATACCAGCAGCCCGGCCGGCACCAGTCCCCACACCAGCGCCGGCCACACACCGGACACCGCCCGGTCGATCCACCAGGGCAGTTCGCGCATCGCGATCAGCGCCACGGTCCAAAGCCCCAGGGCATGCAGCCACGGAGTCAGACTCGGGAGCCAGGCTCCCGTATCCCGATCACGTCGCCACAGGAGCCCGTAGTAGACCAGCCACAACAAGGGCCAACCCAGCCAGGCCCCTTGCGCCAGCGGATGAGACAGCGCCGCCAGCAACAGGGTGGCGCCGGCAACAACGCCGGCGCCGAGCAAGGGCGCCAGCCGGAAGCTGGCCGGCCAGCTCAACCGTTGCCCCAGCAGGGCCAGCAGCGCCACCACCAGAGTCGGCACGGCCAGCAGCCAGGCCGCCTCGACGGCGTCGGGCGCGAACCGGGCCACCTCCGTGACGCCGGCGATCAACGCCCAGAGTATCGACCAGGTCAGCAGGGCCGGGGCGGCGCCGCGTTCGTAGCCGGCCCGGGCCGCGCCCATCCGGAACAGAAACAGACCACTCAGATAACCGGCCACGGCCAGCCCCGCCGCCGCCAGGAACGGGCCGTTGAAGGTCGGCGCGGCGGCGGCCATATCGCCGCCGGACACGGCACGGCCCCAGGCCATCGCCGCCAGCACCTGCAGGATAACGCCGAAGAGCCGTGCCAGACGGCGCCCCTGGCGTGCCCCCAGCCACAACAGGCCGGCGCCCTCGACCGCCCAGACCGCCGCCGTGGCGTCGCTCGACAGCGCCAGCGGCACCGTCAGGCTGGCGAAGATCACGCCCAAGGCGGCGAAGGCCTCCGCCAGCAGCCGCCAGGCCGGACCCGGCAACCGGAACAACCACAACGCCAGCAGCAGATAGAACACCGCGAGCGTCAAGGCGCTCCACGCCAGAGCGAACTCAATATCAGCCACCAACGAGGCGTGCAGCGCGAAAGCGACCACCGGCAGACCGAATACCAGGGTGCCGGAAACATAGTCCACGCGCGCGGCGCTCCGGCGCCGGACCGGCAACAGAGACACCGCCACGTACATCAGGAAGAAGAGGATCAGAAAGCCGTCGGTGCTGATCAGGTGCGCCGGCGCGTAGCCGGTGCCGCGCCACAGCGTGCTGACCGCGAAGGTGAAGACGAACCCCAGCACATTGAGCGGCCGCCAGGCCCGGAACCAGGCGACGGCGAACACGCCCAGGTTGAGCACCGTGTAGTAACTGAACAGGCCGATATGGCTACCGCCACCGCTGGCGGTCAGAAGCGGTGCCAGGAAACCGCCGGCGAAACCGATCACCGCCAACACCATGGCGTTCTGCGCCACCGCCAGCACCGCCGCCGACAGCGCCACCGTCACCATCAGGGCGAAGGCCGGGCCGGCGGGCAGCAGCTCGAACAGACGGAAACTGGCGTACAGCGTCAGATACAGTATCGCCACGCCGCCGCCCTGCAGGATCAGCGCGTAACCGGTGTGCCGGTGACGCAGCCGCCACCCCAGGCCCAACAGCCCCATGCCCAGCAGCGCCACCGCCGCCAGCCGCGCTTCCAGGGGAAACAGGCCGCTTCCCGCCGCGTACTTGGCCAACAGCGTGGCACCCACGAACAACACCAGGATGCCGACACGGGCGATGGTATTGCCCCCCGTCAGCCAAGCTTTCGCGCGGCGCGCCCAGTCGGAAAAAGCCGAGGGTGAAGCCGGCGAAGCGGGACGCTCCGACGATTTGGACGCCGCCGGGGGTGGCGGCCGCCATAGCGGCTTGGGCTTCGGCACCGGTTGCGACGGCACCGGTTGCGACGGTGCCGGTTCGGGTGAGGCCGGCTCGGGTGAGACCGTGGTATCCGCCGTCGCGATCAACGCCTGAATACGGCGCTCACTGGCCGTTACCCGATCCCGTACTTGCATCAGCAACGCCAGCGCGAACCCGATCAGGACGCCGAAAGCGCCGAACATCATCGCCAGCACCGCCATCGCCGTCAGCGAACCACTCAAAGCCCCCAGACCCACGCCGAAAAAGGCCATCATCACGCCGCCGGCCAGCCCCCCCAGCAACGCCACGAACGCCATTGGAAACAACGGCCAGGTGTTCCCCCGCTGTGCAGTCATTGCTCCTCCATTCCCAGGCCTGAACCTCGGCTCCATTGAAAGCGTTCGCGTCGGCTATTGCCACGACCCGCCGCACACCGGGCAGCCCGGATCCTTCTTGAAGGCCACCTCGCGCCAGCCCAGGGTGCGGCCGTCGAACACTCTCAGCACCGGCGCCACCGGGGTGCCAGTGAGCAGGTGGATGGCGAGCAACGCCTGCAGGGTACCCACGGTGCCCACCACCGGGCCCAGGATGCCCGCTTCGCTGCAGGCCAGGTCGCCGTCGGTGCCGGCGCCGTAGACGCAGGCGTAGCAGGCGCTGTCCGGCCGGCGCAGGTCGAACACCGCGAGCTGCCCGTCCAGACGAATGGCGGCACCGCTGATCAGCGGTGTGCGGTGGCCCACGCAGGCGGCGTTGACGGCTTGCCGGGTGGCGAAGTTATCGCTGCAGTCCAGCACCAGATCCACCTCGGGCAGGTGCCGGTCCAGCCAGGCTCGGTCGGCGCGCGCCACGTGGGGCTCGACCCGCACGTCCGGGTTGAGCGCGCGCAACTGGGACGCCAGCGCCTCGGCCTTGCTGTCGCCCACCTGCGCCTCGCGGAAGGCGACCTGGCGGTGCAGATTGCTGCGATCGACGTGGTCGTCGTCCACCAGCAACAGCCGCCCTGCCCCGGCGCCGGCCAGATACAGCGAAGCGGGGCTGGCCAGGCCGCCACAGCCCACCAGCAACACGCTGGCGCCGGCCAGCGCCCGCTGGCCGTCGAGATCGAATTCCGGGAGCAGCAACTGGCGGCTGTAGCGCAGCAGCTGGTCGTCGTTGAGAGCGTCGCCGTCGTAGTCAGACATGGCCCAAGGTTACCCTGTCCCGGCCCTCCAGGTCCTGCCGCGTGGTCACGGCCTGAAAGCCGCGTTCGCCCAGCAGGGTGCGCACCGCGCCGCCCTGATCAAAACCGTGCTCGAGCACCAGCCAGCCGCCCGGCGCCAGAGTGTCGCGGGCCTGGGCGACGATCACCCGCAGGTCGGCCAGACCGTGGTCATTGGCGGCCAGCGCCGAGCGCGGCTCGAAGCGCAGGTCGCCCTGCTCCAGATGGTCGTCCGCCGGGTCGATGTAGGGCGGGTTGCTGACGATCAGATCAAAGGGGCCGGCGAGGCCGTCGAGCCAGTCACAGCACACCAGCGTGACCCGGGCGCCGAGACGTTCCGCATTGTCGCGCGCCACCGCCAGCGCCGGCCGGCTGGCGTCGGTCAGGGTCACGGTCCAGGCCGGGCGTTCCAGGGCCAGGGTGACGCCGATGGCGCCGCTGCCGGTGCCCAGGTCCACCGCCCGCAACGGCGTGTCGGGCAGGGTCTCCAACACCGCTTCCACCAGGGTTTCGGTGTCCGGGCGCGGGATCAGGGTATGCGGGCTGACCAGGAAAGGCCGGCCGAAGAATTCGCGTTCGCCGGTGAGGTGGGCCACCGGCTCGCCCTGGGCGCGGCGTGTCACCAGCGCCTGAAACACCCGCTGCTGGCTGTCGCTGAGGGGACGCTCCGGCCAGGTGCGCAGGTAGGCGCGCGATTCACCGATCACGCGGCAAAGCAGCAGCTCGGCATCCAGGCCCGGGCTCGGCGAGGCGGCCAGCTGGTCGCGGGCCTGGCGCAGGGCGTCGTCGAGGCGCACCGCGACCGCCTAGCCCTGCCCGTTGGCGAGGGCGGCGAGCTGGCCGGCCTGGTATTCGGCCAGCAAGGCACCAATGACTTCGTCCAGGTCGCCGGCGATGATCTCGTTGAGCCGGTACAGGGTCAGATTGATGCGGTGGTCGGTGAGCCGGCCCTGGGGGAAATTATAGGTGCGGATCCGCTCGGAACGGTCCCCGGAACCGACCATGGATTTGCGCTCGGCGGCCTGCTCGGCATGGGCCGCGCTCTCGCGGGCGTCGAGCAGCTTGGCCTTGAGCAGGGACAGGGCCTTGGCCTTGTTCTTGTGCTGGCTGCGTTCGTCCTGGCATTCCACCACCACGCCCGTGGGCAGGTGCGTCAGGCGCACCGCCGAGTCGGTGGTGTTGACGTGCTGACCGCCGGCGCCGGAGGAGCGATAGGTATCGACGCGCAGGTCTTCGTTGCGGATTTCGATGTCGCCGGCGTCCTCCGCCGCCGCCAGCACCGCCACGGTGCAGGCGGACGTGTGGATGCGGCCCTGGGACTCCGTGGCCGGCACCCGTTGCACGCGGTGGGCGCCGGATTCGAACTTGAGGCGGGAATAGACGTCATCGCCGGCCACCTGGGCGATCACTTCCTTATAACCGCCGTGCTCACCCTCGCTGGCGCTGACGATCTCCACCTTCCAACCGCGCTGGTCGGCGTAGCGGGCGTACATCTTGAACAGATCGCCGGCGAACAGCGCCGCCTCGTCGCCGCCGGTGCCGGCGCGGATTTCCAGGTAAACATCGGCGCCATCGCGGGGGTCCCTGGGCAACATCAGCCGCTGCAGCTCTTCGTCCAGTTCCTCGAGGCGCTGCTGGGCGTGGCGCGCTTCCTCGGCGCCCATTTCGCGCATCTCCGGATCGCTGTCGTCGAGCAGGGCGCGGGCGCTTTCCAGTTCCGCCTCGCTGGCCCGGTACTGGCGGTACGCCTTGACCACCGCTTCCAGCTCGGCGTACTCCTTGGACAGACTTCGGAATTGCGTCTGATCGGCAATGATCTGCGGATCGGAAAGCAGGCCGCTGACCTCCTCGAACCGTTCCATCAGTTTTTCCAGTTTGCCGTTCAGCGATGCTTGCATTGGGGTCTCGTTATTCCTTGTCGGATTGCCGGTCGTCCAGGTCGTCCTGGTCGAGCAGTATTTCCCGCGCCATGGCGAGCGCTTCGGCGCGGCCTTCGGCGGCCAGCCGGCGCAGGCCGACGCTCGGCTGATGCATCCATTTATTCACCAGGCTGTGCTTGAAGCGGCGCAGCACCTCTTCCGGGTCGGCGCCTTTCTCCAACTGCGCCAGCGCGCGCTGCAGCTCCTGGTCGGCCAGCTCGGTGCCCTGGCGCCGATAGTCGCGCAGCACGCCCACCGCCCGCTGCTCGCGGCGGCTGCGGTGGTGGCGGCGAATTGCTTCCTCGATCAGGGCGCCGGCCTGTTCGGCGGCTTCCCGCCGGGCGCGGACGTTTTCCTGGATCGCCTCCTGGAGGTGATCCACGGTGTACAGATAAACGTCGTCCAATTCGCCGACCTCCGGTTCGATGTCCCTTGGCACGGCGATATCCACCATGAACATCGGCCGGTGCCGGCGGCGCTTAAGGGCGCGCTCCACGGTGCCCTTGCCCAGCACCGGCAAGGGCGACGCGGTGCAGGAAATAAGGATATCGGCGTGCTCCAGGGCCACCGGCAGTTCTTCCAGGCCGATGCCGCGCCCGCCCACCTGGGCGGCCAGATCGTCGGCGCGCGCCTGGGTGCGGTTGGCGATGACGATTTCGTGCACCTGTTGCTCTTCCAGATGCCGGGCCACCAGCTCGATCATCTCGCCGGCGCCGATCAGCAGCGCGCGGCTTTGTTTCAGGTCGGCGAAGATATGCCGCGCGAACGACACCGCCGCGTAGGCCACCGACACCGGGTTGGCGCCGATGCCGGTCTCCGTGCGGATACGCTTGGCCACCGAAAACACGTCCTGAAACACCCGGCCCAGTTCGCCGTTTATCAGCCCCGCCTCGTGGGCGCGGGCATAGGCTTCGCGCATCTGGCCAAGAATCTGCGGTTCGCCCAGCACCATGGAATCCAGGCCGCCGGCCACCCGCATGATGTGTTCCAGGGCTTTTTCGTCACGGTGGGTATAAAGAACCCGTCGCAGGGTCTCCACCGGCATGCGCCGGGCCCGCGCCAGCCATTCCCCGAAATCCGGCGTTTCACCTTCGACCAGGCAATACACTTCGGTGCGGTTGCAAGTGGACAGCAGCGCCGCTTCACGGATACCGGGCAGATCGCGCAGGGCGGCCAGGGCGTCGTCCGCTTGAGCGGCGGAAAATGCCAACTGCTCGCGCAGCTCCACATCCGCGGTGGTGTGATTAACGCCGACTGCGATGAGATTCATAAGAAATGACGACGACCCGATGGGGTTAGGCCCTGATACGCGCAAGGGTGTCGCATTTTGCGCGAAAGCGCCCGGCAAAACAACGTTACCGCCGCCCTTGGGCCGGCCGCGCGCCTGTGCGATAGTAGCGGCTCAATGTCCTTTGATAGCCAATCGATGAAATCACGCCCGTCGCTCCTCGCCGCCGCCCTGTTGGCCCTGGCCGGCTGCTCGCAGATGCCCCCGCCACCGCAAGACACCGCCCCGGCGCCGCCACCGCGCGACCTGCCGCCGATTGAGTACGACGGCGAAACGCTGGGCGATCTGCTGGTGGCGGAAAGCGCCGCCCAGCGGCAAAGCCTGCGGGTGACCCTGACCTATTACGCGCGCGCGGCGGAGACCACCCACGATCCGGAGATCATCAGCCAGGCCACCAAACTGGCGACCTACCTGGAAGAGCATCAGCAGGCGCGCCATCTGGCCGGGCTGTGGCTGGAGCGTCAGCCCGATAACGCCGACGCCCTGCGCCTCGCCGCGCTCGCCGACATTCAACTCGACCGCGCG
The DNA here is from genome assembly GCA_964556345.1 of uncultured Alcanivorax sp. Taxonomy (GTDB): domain Bacteria; phylum Pseudomonadota; class Gammaproteobacteria; order Pseudomonadales; family Alcanivoracaceae; genus Alloalcanivorax. The sequence goes on along the minus strand of CAZKWA010000020.1, from coordinate 3,378 downwards.
GAGCGGGCCACCGAATCCATTGACCGGCTGCTCGCCGTGCACGGCAGCGAAGCCCTACTGCCTCTGGTGGCCGAAGCGCGCAACCTGGACGAAGGCGAAAACCAGCGGCTGCTCACGGCGCTGTCCGGCCTGGCGGAGCGCTACCCGGAGCAGGCGCCGCTCTGGTACGCCCGGGCTCTGGACCGGCGCCAGCAGAGCGATCTGGACGGTGCCCTGAACGCCGTGGACACCGCTCTGGATCGGGACCCGGACCACCGCGAGGCCCGCCTGCTGCGCACCCAGATCCTGTTCGAACAGGGGCGCCGGGACAAGGCGCTGAGTGAGCTCCGCGATATCGTCGACGACGCCCCACAGGCACGCCGCCCCCGGGTCGCCTATGTGCGCCTGCTGCTGGCCTCCGGGCAGTACGACCAGGCCAACGAACAACTGACCGTCCTGGCCGAACAGAACCCCCGCGACCTGGACCTGCAGTATTCCCTGGCGCTGCTGGCCCTGGAGTCCGGCGCCATGGATTCCGCCGAGGCGATCCTGGAACGGCTGCTGCGTCAGGGCTACCGCCCCAATGAAATGCGCCTGCACCTGGGGCAGGCGGCGGAACAGAGCGGCGATGCCGACCGCGCCATCGACTATTATCTGAAGGTAAAAGGCGGCGACAGCCTGCAGGCTCAAGTCCAGGCGGCCCGGCTGATGTACAGCCAGGGCCGCGGCGAGCAGGCCCATGCACTGATCACCAGCCTGACGCACCAGTACCCGGAACAGGCCACCTTGCTGTGGATCAGCGAGGCGGACATGCGTACCACCAACGGCGACCCGGAAGCCGCGCTGGCGCTGCTCGACCGCGCCCTGCGGACCGCCCCGGACAATCCGGAATTGCTCTACGCCCGGGCCATGACCGCCGGCGCCCTGGAACGCTACGACGCCATGGAGGCGGACCTGCGCCGGGTGCTGGAACAGCACCCTGACGACCCCTCCGCGCTCAATGCCCTGGGCTACACCTGGGCGGATCAGGGCGTGCACCTGGAGCAGGCCCACGACATGATCCGCCGCGCGCTGGAGCAGCAGCCCAACGATCCGGCGATCCTCGATTCCATGGGCTGGGTGCTGTATCGGCTGGGCCGCCCGGAGGAGGCGCTGTCCTTTCTGCGCCGCGCCTACGCCCAGTTTCCCGACCCGGAGGTGAGCGCCCACCTGGGTGAAGTGCTGTGGGTGCTGGGAGAACAAAGGGACGCCCGCCGGGTCTGGGCGACCGCGCTGGAACAAAGCCCCGAAGCCGAGCCGATTCTGGACACCCTGCAACGCCTGGAGGTGACGCTTTGAACGTGAAATACCTTTGGTGGCTGCCCCTGGCGCTGCTTCTGAGTGCCTGCCAACAAACACCGCGGGCCCCCACGGACTTCACCCGCGCCGACCAGATCCAGCGCTGGGAGATGAGCGGCAAGCTCGGCTATCGCACCGCCGACGACGGCGGCTCCGCCAGCTTCGACTGGCGGCAGGCACCGCGCTATGGGGAAATCCGCTTTTCCGGACCGCTCGGTTTCGGCAGCGCGGAACTGACCTGGCAGCCGGGCATGGCCCGGCTGGAAACCGCCCAGGGCGAATGGCAGGCGCGCACCCCGGGCGAACTGGCCTGGCATCTGACCGGCTTCTGGCTGCCGGTGTCCGCGCTGGAATACTGGAGCCGCGGCCTGGTGTGGCCGGGCGCGCCGGCCCAAGCCAATGAAAACGACGACGGCCAGCTCAGCCATCTGACGCAGCTGGGCTGGGAACTGGAGTTCGACCGCTACCAGAGCGTCGGCCGGGTGGCGCTGCCCCATCGCATCAAGGCCCGCCAGGGCGCCGACAGCTTCACCCTGCTGATCCGTGAATGGCAGCCCCTGCCCTCCCAGCCCTGACCATGACCCCGTTCTCGCTGCCGGCACCGGCCAAACTGAACCTGTTTTTGCATATCAACGGCCGGCGGCCGGACGGCTACCATCTGCTGCAGACCCTGTTCGTGCTGCTCGACCACGGCGACACCCTCGATTTCGAGCCCGCCGAGACCCTGAGCCTCAGCTGCGACAATCCGGATTTGCCCGTCGACGACGGTAATCTGGTGCTGCGCGCCGCCCGCCTGCTGCAACAGGAGAGCGGCTATCGCGGCGGCGCCCGCCTGCACCTGCGCAAGACGCTGCCCGCCGGGGGCGGCGTGGGGGGCGGTTCCTCCGACGCGGCCACCACCCTGTGCGGCTTGAATCTGCTTTGGGATTTGAACCTGGATCTGGACACGCTGGCGCGGCTGGGGCTGAGCCTGGGCGCCGACGTGCCGGTGTTCGTGCGCGGCCGTAATGCCTGGGCGGAAGGCGTGGGCGAACGCCTGCAAGCCGTTGAATTGCCGGAACTATGGTTTCTGGTGATTGATCCCGGGGTGGCGGTTCCGACCGCTCGAATTTTCGGCGACGGGGAATTGACAAGGCACACCCCCGCCATTACATTACCGGCCTCGCTTGGGGCGGCCACTTTCGAGGCCTTTCTCAATGAAGGGCACAACGACTGCGAAGCCGTGGCCCGGCGCCTTTTTCCCGCCGTGGACAAAGCGCTCGACTGGCTCCAAAGCGAAGCGGGTAACGCCCGCATGACCGGTACCGGCGCTTGTTGTTTCGCACACTTCGCCGACCCGCAAGACGCGCGACGCATGCTGCGGCACTTGCCGGAACACTGGACAGGTTTTGTGGCTCGAAGCACTGAAATCTCACCTCTCCATGAGGCACTGGCGACGCTTCGAGCCAGACAGAATTCAGGACCGGCGTGACACGCCACCTGAGCAAGTTAGTGTTGGGGTATAGCCAAGTTGGTAAGGCAGCGGGTTTTGATCCCGTCATTCCCAGGTTCGAGTCCTGGTACCCCAGCCATTCTTTCCGTAAGGACAAACCCTAAATTCATTACTTGAAAGCCAGGGGACGCCAGTGTCCAAACTCGTTATTTTCGCCGGCAACGCCAATCCCGAACTGGCCGAGTCCATGGCCAACCAGATCAATATCCCCCTCGGCGATGCCGACGTCGGCGTTTTCAGCGACGGCGAAGTGTCCGTGGACATCCAGGAAAACGTGCGCGGCAAGGACGTTTTCATCGTCCAGTCCACCTGTCAGCCCACCAATAACAACCTGATGGAACTGCTGGTGATGGCCGACGCCCTGCGGCGTTCCTCCGCCGGCCGCATCACCGCCGTGATCCCCTACTTCGGTTACGCGCGCCAGGATCGCCGGGTGCGTTCCGCGCGGGTGCCGATCACCGCCAAGGTGGTCGCCGACATGATCACCGCCGTGGGCATCGACCGGGTGGTGACCGTGGACCTGCACGCCGACCAGATCCAGGGCTTCTTCGACATTCCGGTGGACAACG